>JAYTUE010000077.1:0-32507 GCA_043744715.1 Verrucomicrobiota bacterium
GACCTCGTCCACAGCCGCCAGATCCATCTTGAGGAATGGAAGCAAAGCCATTCGTTCATCGCGCGATTCCGGAGCCGGCTGGCCTACCTGATCCTGTTCCATCTCGATCGTTGGCTCACCTTCCGCCAGCTCGCCTCCAAGGGATGAAGCGGACGGTTCGGGTCCAAGACGGCGCGGCAGCCCAGCCCCATCGTCAGCTCCTTCGAAACGGCGGAGCCGCTGCTCCGCCCCGACGACTCAGCCGGGATCATGCAGTGGAAGGACGAGCCGCGAAGCGGCCTCGGGAAGGTAGGGCAGCGCATCTTGCCTGCCCAGGGCGCTGCCGGTCTGAAATCAAACAGTGAGGGCGGATCAGGATGCCGGGCAATCCGGGAACCCTTGTAGCACGGGGCAGGCTGGAAGCCCGCCCTGCTCTCTACTGCCTGAGTCCGCCTCAGCGGCCTTCGAGGACAAAGGCCAGTCCGGCGCGGATGACGAAGGGGATCGTCAGGAAACTCACCACCGATGTCGCCAGGACGATGCGGACGGCCGTGTTGGAATCGCCCCCGTAGTGCCGGGCCATGACGATGGGAAACATGCCGGCCGGCATCGCCGCCTGGACGACGAGCACGCGTTTCAGCTCGTCCGAGCACGGCAGCACCCGGGCCACCACCAGGAAGACCAGGGGCACGAGCGCGAGCCGCACGAGGCAGGCGAACGCCATCACCCGGCCGCCGGATCGCACCTGCATCCCCCGCATCTGGTCCGCCGCCGTCGCGCCCACGATCAGCACTCCGATGGGGATGACGCACTGGCCGAGGACCCGGAAGGTCTGGAGGAGGAACTTCGGCAGGAACTCGTAGATGTGGAAAAAATTGATGAGCAGACCGACGACGATCGCGATGACGGGCGCATTGATCAGGTGCCTCCAAGCCTTGCCGCCCGTCGCCCCGGCGAGCAGCGCGAGGCCGAGCACCCACATGGCCGCATCCACGCCCACATTGTGCACGAGGAGCACGCCGCGCGTCTGCGGATCGAAGAGCGCGTCGACCAGCGGGATCGGCACGTAGCCGTAGTTCTGGAGGCCGGCGCACAGCGCAAAGGTCCGGCGCGTCCGAGGATCTTTCAGCCCCGCCAAGGGGGCGATCAAATAGGCGATCGTCATCCCCAGCGCCACGCAGCCGAAGCCGACGACGGGCGGGACGAAGACGTTGCCAAGATCCTTGAGCGCCTTGTTGCCGAGGATGGAGTCGAGGATGAGGCAGGGCGTGAGGACGTTGACCGTGATCTTGATCAGGCTTTCGTCGGCCTCCTCTGTGAGCCAGTTGATGCGGCGCAGCACGACGCCGATCGCGATGATCAGGAAAACGGGGATGACCGCGGTGAAGACCGGCGCGAGTTCGTTCATCGCGCAAGATGGTCCGCGACCACACGGAACTCGGCGGCCTGGACACGCTTCAACGTCTCCTCATCGGGCGCGCCCGCTTCCACCATGTCGACGAAGCGCACCGCATCGAAAGAGCCCCCGGCCACCAAAGCCTCGACGCCATCCATCCGTTGCAACTGCTCCGCGAGCGGTTTGAAAAACGGCAAAGGGCCGACTCGGCGGAACCAATACTTCGCATTCCAGAAATCCGGTTCACGACGGTGGAGCATCCCATGGATGTAGGCGCCTTCGCCGCCGGAAGCGTCCTGCACCAACGCATGGGCCGCGTCGTGATGGTCGTGCCACAGCAGCGCCAGCGCGCGGATCAACGGGCGGGATTCTGGCCTGGTGGAGGACTCCCCCAAGGCGCGCGCCAGTCCGGCATCGACCCGGGCAATGGACAGGCGGCCCTGCCTCGGCCCGGGGCCAAGGGCGGGGGGATTTTCCGGATCAAACAACTCGAGGAACACGTCGTCCACCGGAAGAGCGTAGGGATGCAGTGCAGCGGTGAGAAAGGGATTTCTCCATGGCTGGACCATGCCGTGCAGACAAGGCCCGGCCCATGTTGGAGTTGGCGCACCCATCTTCCGGCCCCACACTTCCGCCATGAATTCCCGCACGACAACGTGGCTCCTCGGCTGCCTGGCCCTCATCGGTCATCCGGCATGGGCGGCGACGAATCTCCCCGTCGTCCAAATGCTCGTGCCGGGTTTCACCGTCGAGGAGGTCCCGGTGCGGCTGAACAACGTGAACAACCTGCGCTTCGCCCCCGATGGCAGCCTGACCGCGCTCGGCTACGACGGACGCATCTGGCGGCTGACGGATACGGACGGCGACGGCTTGGAGGATGCGGCGAAACCTTTCTGGAGCCGATCAACCCTGAGCGTCCCGGTGGGCATGGCTTGGAGCACGCGCGGGCTCTACGTCTCGTCGAAGGGCAAGGTGTCCCTCCTCCGCGACAGCGACGGGGACGGTGAAGCCGACACCGAGGAAGTCATCGCCTCCGGGTGGCCCGCGACGGATGTCGCCAGCGGCGGAGTCGACGCCAGCGCGGTCACACTCGACCGGGAGGGCAACGCCTACTTCGCCTTACTGGTTGCCGACTATTCCAACGCCTATCGCCTTCGGAAACGGAAGGATCTCAAGCCACAGGATAAGGCCTGGCTCGTCCAGCAGGGCAAACCAGCCGAGGGCAATCCGGAGGAGGAAGTCTCGCTCTACGGCCTCCGGGGCCAGCGCGGCACGATCCAGAAATGGGATGCCCGCACGAAGAAGCTGGGAACCATCGCCACCGGAATGCGCGTGCCCTACACGCTTGCCTTCAACCGCGCCGGCGACCTCTTCAACACCGATCAGGAAGGAGAGACGTGGATGCCCAACGGCAACCCGGTCGACGAGTTGAACCACATTGTCGCCGGCAAAAACTACGGCTTCCCTCCGCGGCATCCGAAGTGGCTTCCCAATCTCGTCAGCGAAGATCCCGTCGTCGGATTCGGCCCGCAGCACCAGAGCACCTGCGGACTGGTCTTCAACGAACCACACGGCGTCCTGAATCCGCCCGCCTCGGCCGATGCAGCGGCACCCGCGCTTCCTTCCGCGCCGGCCCAGGGACTCTTCGGACCCAAGTGGTGGGACGGCGATGCCTTCGTCGCCGGGCAATCACGCGGCCAGATCTGGCGGGTGAAGATGGTGAAGACGGCGACCGGCTACGTCGGCCATAAGTTCACCTTGGCCCGGTTGCAGATGCTGACGCTCGACTTTGCCATTTCGCCGAAGGGCGATCTCTACGTCTGCTGCCACAGCGGCAAACCCGACTGGGGCACCGGACCCAACGGCGACGGGAAGATCTTCCGCATCCGCTACACCGATCCCGCCGCCCCGCAGCCGACGGGCGCCTGGGCCGCGACGGCGACGGAAGTGCGGATCGGATTCGACCGTCCCGCCGCTGCGGCCCTCGCAACCCGCGCCAAAGCGGAGGGCCGGATCGAATTCGGCGACTACGTTTCCGCCGGAGACCAGTTCGAGACGCTCAAGCCGCCCTACGCCGTGGTGAAACAACAGGACGCCATTCCACGCGGCCGGCTCGCGATCCATTCCGCCAGGTTGTCGGAGGATCGACGCGAACTGGTGCTGACGACGGACGCGCATCCCGTCCGCACGGAATACGTCGTGACGATCCCGGGCACTTCTCCCCTCTCCATCAGCTACGACCTGACGGCCGGGAGCAACCCGCGGTTCCTCGCCGCCGGTCCGGCTTCCGTGGAGGCGTTTCACAGACTGGCGGCGTGGGCTCCGACCAACCGTCCTTCGTCCGGCACTTCCAGCCGGCCGGTGGCGATCGCCGGCGCGGATTGGGAACGCGGCTCGGCCCTCTTCCATGGACCGAGGACGCAGTGTTCCACCTGCCATCGGGTGCGCGGCAAAGGCGCGATCGTCGGGCCCGATCTCAGCAACCTCGTCCATCGCGACGCCGAGAGCATCCTCCGGGACATCCGCAATCCCGACGCCACGCTGCACCCGGACTATATCGCCTACGAAGCCGAGCTGAAGGACGACACCGCGCTCGTCGGCTTTGTCCGCGCGCAGACCGACACGGCCGTCCGCATCGTCGACGCGCAGGGCAGGGAAACCTCGGTGAATCGATCCGACATCCGGAACCTCCATCCCACCGGCCGCAGCCTCATGCCCGCCGGCCTGACAGACGCCCTGGCTCCGGGCGAGGTGAATGACCTGCTGACCTATCTGATGCACGAGCCTCCCGTCCGCAGGCGCGCGGATGTCGAAGGAATCCTCAAGGCCGCCGCCGCTTCAACGAAACCCGCCGGCCGTCCCCAGATCGTGCTGGTCGCATCGAAGCAGGACCACGGCCCGCTCCAGCACGACTACCCGCGCTGGCAGATCAACTGGCACAAACTCCTGTCGCCCCATGCCCGCGTGGCCAACTCCTGGCTGTGGCCGACGGACGAGCAGTTCGCCTCCGCCCAGGTCGTCGTGTTCTACTATTGGAACCGCGCCTGGGACGACGCGAAGTATGCCCAGCTCGACGCCTATCTCGCCCGCGGCGGCGGGATCGTCGTGCTGCACAGCGGAACCATCGAGGACAAGGATCCGGAGAAGCTGGCCGCACGCATCGGCCTGGCCGCGCATCCGAAACGGACGAAATACATCCACGCTCCCGTCGACATCTCGCTCGTCGTCGCCAATGACCAGCCGCTGACAGCCGGGCTGCCGCGCACGTTGTCCCTGCTCGACGAACCCTACTGGCCGATGATCGGCGACCGGTCGAAGGTCGAAGTCCTCGCCACGGTCCGAATGGACGATGCCGAGCAACCGGTGATCTGGACCCATCGTCCCGGGCCGGGACGCGTCTGGGCCACATGCCTCGGGCACTATTCGTGGACGCTGGACGATCCGCTCTTCCGCGTCCTCGTCCTGCGCGGCATCGCGTGGGCCGGCGGCTTGGAAACGCCGGATTCCCTGCTCCTGCCCGACACGCTCATGACCCGCGAATGAACCGTCGGATCCCGCAGCCTTGCCATGCCGTCTGAACACCCGCACCGTCCGCCCTGTCTTGCATTGCGTGAGTCCCGTGTTTGAAGAAATAACCCGTCCCATCGCCGCGCGCCCCCGGATGCTGCGCGGCCTTTTCCTTTTGATCGCCACGCTGTCGCTGGCCCTCGGGGGCGGCCCGGCCATGGCGCAGCTCACCGGCTTCCAGGCCACGCTCGACCGCAGCACCATCAGCATCGGCGAGCAGGCCGTTCTCTCCGTCACCTGCAACAACTTCACCGTCCCGACGCCCCCCCAGCTGCCTCCGATACCCAACAGCCAGGTCCAATATGTCGGCAAGGGAAGCAGCGTCACCATCCTCAACGGACAGGTGAACCAGCAGACGACCTACACCTACGTCGTCGTCCCCCAGAACATCGGCAACATAGTGATCCCCCCGATCACCGTCGACGCGAACGGGCGCAAGCTCTCCACCCAGCCGCTCATGCTCCAGGTTGTTCCCGCCGGCCAGGGACCGCTCGGCGGTGGCAACCCGGCCACGCCCAACCAGCCGAAGCCCGCGTTCCTCCGGCTCACCACCAGCCGCACCAACGTCTTCCTCGGCGAGATCATGCAGGCGGAGATCCGGCTCTATTACCTCGACGGCCGGCTCCACCAGCTGCCCCAGCTCGGCGGCGAGGGATTCACTCTCGGCAAGGTGGTCCAGAACGGCCAGGGCGCGGAGGCGGTCGATGGAGTCAACTACACCGTATTTTCATTCGTCTGCACCGCGATCCCGAACAAGGCCGGCGACCTCGCCCTCGGGCCGGCCACGATGGAGTTCGGGCTCTTCGGCCGGCCGGCCGGCGTCTTCGGCACCGTCGCGTTCCAGAGAGTAACGCTCCGCAGCGACTCGACACCCGTCACCGTCCGTCCTTTGCCGACGGCCGGCCGGCCGGCCGAATACAACGGGGCCGTTGGAACCTTTGCCATCAATGCAACGGCCAGCCCGACCAACGTCCTCGCCGGCGATCCGATCACCCTCCGCATCGAGATCTCCGGCCGGGGCAACGTCGACATGGCCCGGCTCGGCGAGCAGAAGGGCCTGCGCGACTTCCAGACCTACCCTCCGAATTCCGTCATCGAGACGGACCCCCTTGGGCAGCAAGGCCGCGTGCGGACCGAGTGGGTCGTGGCCCCGCAGAACGCAGCCATCACCGAGATCCCGCCGCTGGTCTTCAACTTCTTCGACCCGGTGTCGGGCAGCTTCAAGTCCGCGATGACCCGCCCCATCCCGATCACCGTCCGGGCCACGGGGACGACCCGCATCGGAAGCGATCCCAAGAAGCTCGATTCCGGACCGAAGCCCGTCGAGATCGCCCACATCCGTCCGACCCTCGGCGTCGTGTCCGCGCCATCGGTCCCGTTGGTGACGCAGCCGTGGTTCTGGGCCGTGCAATCCATCGCTCCCATGATCTGGATCATCGCCTTTGCCGTCCGGAAAAACCGCGAGGCCTCCGCGCGCAACGTGGACGCACGCCGTAAGAAGGACGTTTCCCGCAAGGTCCGCGACGGCCTCGCCGAGATGGCCGTCCTTGCAAGGGCGGACAACGTCGAAGGCTTCTTCGCCCTGGGCTTCCGCCTGCTCCAGGAACAGCTCGGGGAACGGCTCAAGATCACCGCGTCGGGCATCACCGAATCGGTCGTCGAGGAGAGGCTCAGGAACCGGGGCCTGCCGGACGAGTTCCTGGCGAGCTGCCACGAGCTCTTCGGCGCGTGCAACAACGTCCGTTACGCCCCGCACCAGACGACCGAACAATTGCAGGGTTGGATCCCGAAGTTCGAGTCGGTCTTCGTCGAGCTCCAGAAGCTGAAATAACGCGGGACCACCCGGCATCGGGCATCAGGCATCCGGGATCTGATTCCAGATCCGTCAGATCAGCGGCTGGCTCCGCGGCATCTTCACGACGTAGGTCCCGGCGATGATGTCGTGCCAGCCCTGCTTCTCGCTGGACCAGCCGATCCAGAAGAAGCCGATGAAGAGGATGAACACGGAGAAGAAGCTCGAAAGCGCCCGCACCGCCGCCACGGCCAGCGTCATCTTCCCGCCATCGGTCCGGACCACCTTCAGCCCGCAGATGATCCCCCCGATGGTCGTGCCCTTCCACGCGATCATGCCGATGAAGTAGGCCAGCCAGAAAAGCATCATCACCCCGGGCCCCTTGAACACGCCCATGAACCCGACGACGATCGCCACGAGGACGAGGTCGAGAAGCGCCGCCGCCACCCGGATCCAGAATCCGGCCTTGGGCAAAACCAGGAGCGCCGCATCCGAAATCGCCGACGGTGTTGAAAAAGAAGGTGAGCCGTAGGCTGAGGAGAATCCGGCGGAGGCACCGGCGAGCTGCATCGCGGGAATGATCTCGGAGCCCGAGGTTGCGGACTCAAAGGGCACGTTCGGCGGCACAACCGCTCGCACAGGAGCAGCCTCCGCCGCCGCAGCGATGGCGGCCGCCGTCGCCGCTTGCCGCGCCGACTTGCGGTCCTGCATGGCGACGGACGCCGCCATCACCGCGCCTCCGATGCTCAACAGCCACACGATGCCGAACACGAGCAGGCCGAGTATCGGCACGCAATAGGCGCCATAGATGATCACCGTGCCGACAACGGCGGACAGGAGGAGGTTTTGCAGGGCGTCCAACCCGGTCAGCCGACCCAACTGCTGCCCGACGAGGCAATAGACCCCGGCCGTGCCGATGATCCCGGCGATCCAATAGGCGAAGAAGAGCGCGAACGGCCCGATGACCGTGAAACTGAGGAGAGCCGCCACCGGTCCGATCAGCAGGATGGTAAGCACCCCGGCCAGCAGCGACATGAGAGGACGATCCGACAGCACCGACGCGGTCGCCGCGACGGGCTTGTGGGCGATCAAGGTCACCACCATTCTGAAGAGGAAGAACCCGCCAGCCACCAGCCACACCCAGCCCAAGCCCGGCGCGATGGGGCGAGCGTAGCCGATGGCATATCTCAAATAGCTGAGAAACCAGGAAAACTTGCCAGCCACTTCTTCAATCCGCATCGACTTGGGAACGATGCTGAATACGGCACCAGGATCGGCCTCCAGTTGCGATTCGACCATCCGAGTCTCTCCTGACACTTCAGCTCCGGCTCCAACGTCCAATTTGCTCCAGATGGAGGTCAGCTTGTCCCTCAACTTGGCACCGCCGTCCAGCCGTCCGTCTGCAAACAGGGACACCACCTCTCCTTTTACAACTGCGTTCGATCCCAGCACCATCTTCCCCATCACCACCACCAGCTTCTTGTTGATGGTCCCTTCGACGATCGCATCGCCCCCGACAACGATCACTTCGTTCGCCGTTTCGCCCGCACGGAGGTGAAAGTTGCGGCCAACGATGACGGCCGGCTTTCCCGTATCTGAGGAGAGATGGACTCGCTCAGACCCGGCTGGCTCGCTCCGCTTGGCCTTGGGCTTTTCACCGGACACAGGCGCATCCGGAGCCGAAGGAACTACGGGTTCAGCGACGGCCTCGGCTACGGGTGCAGCCGGGGCGACAGGAGGAACCGGATCGGCCGCTCGCAGCGGTGGCAAGGCCAGCTGCGAGAACGTGGCGACGAGAGCGAGGAATTGGGTGAACTTAAATTTCATGTTCAGTCTTTTCGGAGGTCGAGGATGACGAGCCGGTAGAAGGCGCTACCGAGGCCCGCGCAGGTAAATAGCAACCCCGCCAGCAGGCCCCCGGCGGCGAGCCAATAGGAGGCGGGAAGCGCACGGACGACCGCGGCCAGCAGATCGACGAACCAGCCAATCTGGGAACCGATGGCGGAAACACGTTCGGCCAGGGCGGGCGAATAGGATGCAAGGGTCAGCTCGTGTCCCGTGAGCAACCAGCTCAACGCCCCGGCAAATCCAAGGAACAGGACCACCGCCAGCACCTGGAAATGGCGCGGCCACTGGAACCAGCTGAGCTGATACCACGGGCGTGAGGCCCGGGCGTGGATCGCCGCGAAGACGTTCGCCTGGAGAGAGGCCGGAGCCCTGCGTTCGGGCAGGGCCCGCAGTTTCCGGCCGATCAGCTCTTCGAGGCCGGGATCGTTTTGATCATTCATGTCTTCAGCTTCCGACGCGGAGCCCGACGGGTTCGCCCTCGGCGTCGAGTTTGAGTTTGTTCTTCAGGGCGTCGCGTCCCCGGTGGATGTCGGTCTTGACCTTGCCGACACTGACCTTGAGGCGCGCGGCGATCTCGTCGTAGCTCAGGTCCTCGAAATGGTAGAGCACCAGCGGCACCCGCTGGGCCTCCGGCAAACGGGCCAGCGCCTCCTCGAGGATGGAGCGTTCGTCCTCGCCCAGGACATCGGCCGGGGCCTCGGCGGCCAGGTCGGATTCGAAGCTGGACTCGTCTTCCTTCTCGTTGCGGAGATCGGAGAACATCCTCCAGCGGTTGCGGTAGCGCTGGAGATGGTTGAGACAGAGATTTGTCGTCACCGTCTTCATCCACCCACCCGCCGTCGGGCTCTTCCGGATGTTTTCAAAGTGCTCGTAGGCCTTGAGGAAGGCGTTCTGGGAGATGTCCGCGGCGTCGGTCTCGTTTCCGAGAAGGCGCACGGCTGTCGTGAACACCATGTTCTGGTAGTTCATCATGAACATCTCAAACTCTTCCAGTTGGCTCATCTAGCGGCCCGGATCGCCGGGTGACCATAGCAACAGGACACGAGGCTGGGAGGGAAGTTTCAGGAAAGATGCCCTGAAGCAGCCGGGGAAGAAGACTCATCATCGTTCTCGCTCTCCTTCTCGCTCTCCTTCTCGCCCATCCGCTCTCCGCTCGAGAAGGAGACCGGAACGACTCCGCCTTACTTCCACTCCAGCACGGAGAAGAGCGGCAGGTGATCCGAAGCCTCGGAATAGGGCACCGTGCTCTCCTTCACCTTCAGCGGGGCGTTCTTCTCCAGCCAGATGTAGTCGATGCGTTTGGTGGGTTTCTTGACGGGAATGGTGAACCCCTCGCCCTGCCCCGCTTCTTCCCACACGTCGCGGAACCGTTCCTTCATCTTCGAGTGGACACGCTTGCCGGGCGTGTCGTTGAAGTCGCCGGCCACGATGACCGTCTTGCCGCTGTAGCGCGGGAGCAGTCCGAAGATCTCGTCCACGTTCATCAGCCGCTCCGTGTCATCGGGCCGGTAGTCGATGTGCGTGGCCATGAAGACGACCTCACGTCCGCCGACATCGATGCTCACCTGCAGGATGCCGCGCTGTTCGCCGGTCCGGAGCATCTTGAAATGGGAGTTCGTGACGGCGGTCACCGGGTGGCGGCTGAGGATGGCGTTGCCGTATTCTCCGCCCTGATAGTGGTAGTTGTTGCGGAAGACACCCGTCATCCGCGTCAACGCGGCCAACTCCGCCGTGAGATCGCGGCCTTTGGTCCGGGTCACACCCTTGTCCACTTCGTTGATGCAGACGATGTCGGCCTGGAGGTTGGTGACGAGCTCGCTGATGCGGATCAGATCGACCTTCCCGTCGAGGCCTTCGCCGTGGTGGATGTTGTAGGTGAGGACACGGAGCGTCTTCGGCATCGCCGGGCCCGCGCTGGCACAGCCTGACATGAAGACGATGCCAATCAGGCAGGTGAACACGGCGAGGCATTGGAGGAACAGGTTCATGGCGTTTCGCAGAAAGATGGGACGAGCTCGCGGCGGCGCGCATTGAAAATCTGGAGCCGGTTCGTCCCATTGACCGGAAGTGCCACCGAGCGCGCCTTGCCCCGGACAAACCGGCCGCTCAATCTCACCGCGATGTCCGCACCCACCTCCACGCCCCAGCCCGGCTCCGGCCGTCTCATGTCCATCGACGCCCTGCGCGGCTTCGACATGTTCTGGATCATCGCGGGCGACGCGCTGATCTACGCGCTCAGCCGGATGGCGGGTGAAAAGGGCGAAGGCTTCTCGATCTTTAAGTTCCTCGCCTACCAGCTCGAGCACGCCGACTGGGCTGGCTTCCGTTTCTACGACCTGATCTTCCCGCTCTTCGTCTTCATCGTCGGCGTCTCGATCGTCTTCTCGCTGACCAAGGAGCTGGAACAAGGCGGCCGCCCGGCCGCCCTGCGGCGGATCATCCGCCGGGTGCTGCTCCTGTTCGCGATCTCAATCCTCTACTCCGGCGGATTCAAGGGTCTCTGGCCGGACATGCGGCTGCTGGGAGTGCTGAACCGCATCACGCTCTGCTACGGCGCGGCCGCGATGATCTTCCTCTTCTTCAAGCCCAGGCAGGTCGTCGCCATCTGCGCAGGCCTGCTCGTCGGCTATTGGGCGATGATGAGCT
Source organism: Verrucomicrobiota bacterium (assembly GCA_043744715.1). GTDB lineage: Bacteria > Verrucomicrobiota > Verrucomicrobiia > Limisphaerales > CANJSG01 > CANJSG01. Next base: position 11,229 of record JAYTUE010000077.1, read on the forward strand.
TCATCCCCATCCGTGACATCCGACTGGCGGACGAACCGCTGGCCGAGCTGGCAATCAAGGCCGGCAACCCCGCAGCCGCCACATCGCTGACGTCTTCGACGAACCCCTCCACCGTGAAGAACAGTCCCGCCCTTGCGTTCGCGCACCAGCAGTTCGACGCGACCACGAACTTCGTCACCGGCAAGTTCGAGCCCGGCTACAATCTGGCCCACCACGTCGACTTCCAGGTCCTGCCCGGCAAGAAATGGGACCGCTACTACGACCCCGAAGGGCTCCTCAGCACCATCCCGGCGATCGGCACCTGCCTGCTTGGGATCTTCGCCGGGCTGCTCCTCCGCAGCCGGCATTTCTGCGACAAGTGGAAGCTGGCCTACCTCGTGGGCTTCGGTCTCGGAGCGGTGCTTTTGGGCTGGCTGTGGAACGAGCAGTTCCCCGTCGTGAAAAAAATCTGGTCGTCGTCGTTCGTGCTCGTGGCCGGAGGTTACAGCGCGTTGCTCCTGGCGACCTTCTACTGGGTCGTCGACGTGAAACAGTGGCGCGGCTGGTGCATGCCGTTCGTCTGGTTCGGCTCGAACGCCATCACCATCTACCTCGCGAACACGCTTGTCGGCGGTTTCCGGAGCGTGGCCCAGCGCTTCGTCGGCGGCGACATCCGGGCCTTCTTCGAAACCAATGTCACCAAGGGTTTCGGCGACCTCGTCGTGGCCGTCGTGGGCATGCTTCTCGCGTTCCTCTTCCTCCGTTTCCTCTACCAGAGAAAGCTGTTCCTACGGCTGTGAAGCGCCGTTCAATGCAACCAGTCACTCCATGAAGCCAAATCCGCAGACCATCCGGACCCACCGTGGCGTTTCGCTGCTGCTTGTCGTTCTGGCCGTGGTGCGCGCTGGTGCAGCGGACTGGCCGGAGTTTCTCGGGCCGACACGCAACTGCCTTTCTCCCGAGACCAACCTGCTCGACAAATTTCCCGCAGGGGGACCGCCGTTGCTCTGGGAGAAGGCCATCGGGACCGGTTACTCGGCTCCTTCGGTGCGCGCGGGCAAGGCCGTGATCTTTCATCGGCAAGGATTGGAGGAGGCCGTCGAATGTGTCTTCGCAGACACGGGCAAACCCCTCTGGCGTCACGCCTACCGTTCCCTCTACGAGGATCCGTTCGGCTATAACAACGGCCCGCGCTGCACCCCGCTCATCACGAGCAACCGTGTCTTCACCTTCGGGGCGGAGGGAGTCCTGACCTGCCTCGACTTCGCCGACGGCAAGGTCGTCTGGCAGCGCAAGACCGCCTTGGACTGGCGAGTGCCCGAAGCGTTCTTCGGCGTCGGCAGCACGCCCGTGCTCGAGGACAACCGCCTGTTCGTCATGGTCGGCGGGCAGCCGAATGCCGGCATGGTCGCGCTCGACGCCACGACAGGGAAAACGCTCTGGGAGAATGTCGGCGAGAAAACCTGGAGCGGCGTGACCACGGTCGGCTGGCGGGCCGAAGCGCCCTATGCGTGGACGGGGGAGGAGAAACAGGCGAGCTATTCGACGCCGGTGCTGGCGCCCTTCCACGGCCAGCGCCACCTGCTCTGCTTCATGCGCCAGGGGCTCGTGTCGCTGAACCCGACGAACGGCGAGGCGCGCTTCAAGCGCTGGTTCCAGAGCGTCGTCAACGACTCGGTCAACGCCATCAACCCCGTCGTCGCCGGAGAAACCATCCTCCTGTCGGCCGCCTACTCCCGGATCGGATCCGTGCTGCTGAAAGTAACTCCGGACGGCAGATCCTTAGGGGAGGTCTGGCGTATTCCCAGGTCGTCAGGCGAACGGCTGCCGGAAGGAGGATTCCGCGAGCCCACTCTGGAGTTGCATTGGTCCACGCCCGTTCTTCATCAGGGATTCCTCTATGCCTTCAGCGGCCGCAACGAACCGGATGCCACCTTCCGCTGCGTCGAGCTGAAGACCGGCGCGGTGAAGTGGAGCCGCGACGAACGCTGGCGCGGCCATCCGCCCCGCGGGGCGAAAGCCCAGCCGGATGTCTTCGGCCGCGGCTCGGCCATTCTCGCGGACGGCAAACTCATCACGCTCGGCGAGGGCGGCCTGCTTGGTCTGGTGAAACCCAATCCGGAAAAGCTGGAGGAGATTTCCCGGTTCCAGGTTCCCAGCCTGAACTATCCGTGCTGGACCGCCCCCGTGCTTTCCGACGGACGGCTCTACCTCCGGAGCGAAGACCGCCTCGTCTGCTACGGGCTGGGCAGGTGATCGGGCTTGTTCGCGGCGGATGATGGACGGATAAGTCCTCACAAGCTCCACTGCCATGAAGACCAGTTACCTTTCCGTTCTCTCCCTTCTTGCCGGCCTTACGCTCCTCACCACCAACCTTCGGGCCGCCAACGCCCAGGACAAGGTGATGGAGGACATGAAGGCCTTCTCCACGCCGTCGCGCTGGATCTACAACGACCTGCCGCGCGCCATCGAGCAGGCGAAGCTCCGGAGCAAGCCGCTCATGGTCATCTTCCGCTGTGTGCCGTGCGTGGCCTGCAGCCAGTTCGACAAGCGCGTGCTGGAGCAGCAGAACGAGATCACGGACCTGATGGACCTGTTCGTCTGCGTCCGGATCATCCACGGCAACGGCATGGATCTGTCGCTCTTCCAGTTCGACTACGACCAGTCGTTCCACGCTTTTTTCCTGCATCCAGACAAGACGATCCTCGGCCGGTTCGGCACACGTTCCGCCCGCAAGGAGGATGAGGACATGACGATGGAGGGCCTGCGCAAAGCGATGCTCGGAGCGCTCGATCTCCATGCGCGGTTCAACGACGTGAAGCCCTCGCTCGCCGGAAAACACGGGCCGGCCGTTCCCTTCGCCCGGCCGGAGGATTACCCGGCGCTGAAGGACCGGTATCCCACGACGCTTTCCACTGGGACAAACGTCGCGCGGAGCTGCATCCATTGCCATCAGATCCGCGAGTCCGATCGCTTGATCTACCGGAGTGCCGGCAAGGCGTTTCCCGAATCCGTGCTCTTCCCCTACCCGCTTCCCGATGTCCTGGGACTTAGTCTCGACCCGAAACAACGCGCCACGATTGCGACCGTGGATGCCGGGTCCATCGCGGCCAAGGCGGGCTTGAAGGCGGGTGACGCCATCGAATCGCTCCAAGGCCAGCCGCTGTTGTCGACGGCCGATCTGCAATGGGTCCTCCACAATGCCCGCAACGCCGATTCGCTGAAGGCCGAGGTTCTCCGCAACGGAAAGCCCAACACCTTGATGCTCTCCCTTCCGGAAGGCTGGCGACGCGGCAACATCTCCTGGCGTCCGACCACCTGGGACCTGCGCCGAATGGCGTTGGGCGGAGTCGTTTTCGAAGAGCTTACCGACGATCAACGAGCCGCTCTCGGCCTGAAAGCGGAGGATCTGGGCCTGCGCGCAAAACACGTCGGACAGTATGGCGAACACGCGGCCGGCAAGAAGGCGGGGTTCGTAAAGGACGACGTCATTCTGGCTTTCAACGGGAGTTCGCGAAGGAAGACCGAAACCGAATTGATCGACGGTGCGGTTCAGCTTCCGAAAGGCGCAAAAATGATCTTCAAGGTCCGGAGAGGCGCCGAGACGCACGAATTCACCGTCCCGACACAGTGACCGATCAGGCGGGCTTCGGAGACACGTCGTCTTCCGGGAGCGGTTTCCCCATGGTTTCGGGAAGCATCGGGAGGATGACCAGTCCAAGAAGGTAGACTGAACTGAGCCAGCAGGCCGCTTCACGGAAAGCGCCCAACTTGGCATCGGCTTGCGCAACGGCATCGGCCGTGGCCGGCAATGCCGCCACCGCGCGGTCCCCTAGTGACTTCTGGAGAACCCCAAGGGTAAACGGACCGGTCGCCGCGATGAACCGGCCAACATTATAGCAGAAACTCGTTCCCGTGCTCCGGAGCCGAGTGGGGAACAACTCCGGCAGGTAGATCGCAAAACCGGCAAAGAGTCCCAGCTGGAAGAACCCCATGACCGCACTCATCCAGAGATCCGACTTGCTCTTGAAGTTGGTGAAAAAGAAGATCGTCGCGAGAAAGGCCATGACAAACCCGATGGCAAACGCCTTCTTCCGGCCGTAGCCCTGCGCGATCCGGCTGAAGACGATCATTCCGGCAAACGCCCCGAGATTCTGGACGATCAAATTGTAGGATGTCCAAAGGCCCTTGGCCTTCGCCAACTCGGGTCCGGCCAGTCCCTCCGCCCGCAGCGCTTTGTCCAAGGCCGGTCCGATGAGCTCAGGACTGAAAAACCCGACACCCCAAAGCCCGACCACGCCCGCCACGCAAAGAACCATCCCCCCCAGGGCGGGATTCCTCCATCGCTTCTCCCCGAACAGGTCGCCGTATGATCCCATCTTTTTCCCACCCACCGCCCTGCTCGCAGCCCTTGCTTGAACCCATTTCTCAGGCTCTTTCAGCTGGATCATGATGAAGATGCAAAGGAACGCCGGGGCCGCCCCGATCACGAAGAGATACTTCCACGACTCCGTCGGCGCGATGCCGGACACGGCCATGGCACACAAACCCGCAGTAACATTGCCCACCGCCGACAAGGCTTGAAGCATTCCGAGCGCCTTGGGACGCACCTTCTCGGGGAGCGCGTCGGCCACTAGGGCCACCGCCAACCCAAAGACCCCCCCGACCCCAAGGCCAGTGATGAACCGATAGACGGCAAACTCCGTGAACGTCGAAGAGAGCGCGCTCAAGCCGGTGAAGACCGAATAGAGCAGCACCGTGATCGAAAGAGTGCGCGCCCGGCCAATCCTGTCTCCCACCGAACCAAAAATCAGCCCGCCGGTCGCCCAGCCAGCTACAAAGATAGCGGTCGCGTAGCCACCATACTCCTTCACCTTTGCAGGATCCGCCGAGACGCCAAGCAGGGTCTGGATGGCGTTACTACGCGCGAGGATGAACAACTGCTGGTCAAGGCAGTCGAACATCCAGGCCAACGAAGCGATCACGAAGACGAACCAGTGGTAGCGGCTCAGGAGTTTCCACCATGGGGTGGTGTTGTTTTGGGCAGTGCTGGTAGCCATAGCTTTCTGACATCGGCGGAATTGACTCAGCGTTCCTACACTGCGCGAGACACCAAGGCCAAGGGAGGATTGCCCGGAAAGCAAAAAAACCCGCCTTTCGGCGGGCTTTTGCAGTTCCGATTAAATTCAGGCCTTGGCCGCTTCCTTCTTTTCCTCAGCTTTAGGTGCGGAGGCAGGGACGTCAGCCGTGTCAACCCATTCGAGAATCACCATCTTGGCCACGTCGCCTTGACGCTGGCCGAGCTTGATGATGCGAGTGTAGCCACCACGGCGATCTCTGCTCGCTGTGGCAATTTCGTTGAACAGAATCTTCACCGCCGCTTCTTGATGAAGATCGGATACCGCCAATCGGCGCAGGTGGATGCTCTTGGCAACCAAGTCTCTCTTTGCTGCCGTATCCGTAGCCGTCCCGGCTGCGTCCTTGGCGATCAACGCTCTCCGGCCGAGGGTGAGCATTTTCTCTGCAACAATGCGAGCCGCCTTGGCTTTAGCCAAGGTAGTGGTGACGCGTTTATGCAGGATAAGACTGCAAACAAGGTTGGCGAGCATCGCATTGCGATGGCTGCCGGTGCGGCCCAACTTGGCCGTTCGCTTCAAATGGCGCATAACAGTCTCCTAAAAATCAGTTCTTGGGCTCTTCCTTCGGGGCTTCGAGCAGTCCGGGCTCGAAAGTCATTCCAAGCATCAGGCCGAGGGCAGCCAGCTTGTCCTTGATCTCGTTGAGCGATTTCTTACCGAAGTTGCGATACTTCAACATTTCCTGCTCGGACTTCATCGCCAGTTGACCCACGGTCGTGATATTGGCGTTGTTGAGGCAGTTTGCTGCGCGAACGGAGAGTTCGATTTCGTTGACCGACATGTTGAGGAGCTTCTTGAGCTTGGCCTTTTCGTCGTCAACCTTGGTCTCTTCCTTCTCGAACTCGATCGCGTTCTTGTCGTATCCGACGAACACGTCCAAATGGTGCTGAAGGATAGCGGACGCTTGGATCAGTGCGTCATCAGGGGTCATCCTGCCGTCGGTCCAAACCTCGATCACCAGCTTGTCATAATCGGTCCGCTGTCCAACGCGGGCCGACTCAACATTGTAGCGCACCCGAGTCACAGGCGAGAAGAGCGAGTCGATCGCTATGACACCAATAGCCTGATCAGGCTTCTTGTTTTGGTCGCCTGGGCAGAAACCACGGCCAATTCGGACTTCCAGCTCCACATCAAATTTCTTCTTCTTATCGACAGTGCAGATGTGTTGCTTCGGATTGACCACTTCCACGTTCTGATTGGTCTCGATATCAGCCGCAGTGACTGCTCCCTCCTTGTTGACCGAGATCCGGAGCAGCTGAGGTTCACGAGATCCCTGCACCTTAAACTGAACTTTTTTAAGATTCAGAATGATGTCTGTGACATCTTCGCTGACGCCATCCACAGTGGCGAACTCATGCATGGCTCCATCAATCTTGATGGATGAAACAGCAGCGCCTTCCAAGGAGGACAGAAGCACGCGACGGATTGAATTGCCGACGGTGTGCCCGTAACCGGTTTCAAACGGTTCGGCAATAAACTTGGCATAAGTGTCGGTAGCGTTGGCATCATCCTTCACCAAACGTTTGGGTATTTCAAATCGAGCGAGACGAACTGGCATGGTTTTCCTTTTGCAATTTTGATCTGATCCTACAGCACCTCCCGCAGCGCAGCTAGAATCCGTATAATTGCTTTGCCCTCAGGGGGCTGTGAGCCGATCAGCGGGAGTAAAATTCGACGACAGCTTGAACATTAGCGATAGGTTGGATTTCTTCTAAGGTCGGGATTCGCATGACAATTCCTTTGAAATTTTCCTTGTCGACCGAGAGCCAGTCTGGAACTGATCGACTTACCGTAGACTCAAGCGCTTTGGTTGCAATCTGCCTGGAGATTTTAGAGTCCTTGATTTCAATCACATCGCTGACACGAAGAGCATATGACGCAATCCCGGCTTTTCGACCATTAACTTTGACGTGCCCATGTCCAACAACCTGCCGGGCATGGGCTCGACTGTTGGCGAACCCGAGCATATAAACAACGTTATCAAGTCTAGTTTCCAAGATCTGCAACATCTGCTCACCAGTCACGCCACGTCTACGAGTAGCCTCCTCGTAAACCCCGCGAAATTGGCGCTCGAGAAGGCCGTAAAAGTAACGGAGTTTCTGCTTCTCGATCAGTCCGATTGCATATTCTGAATTTTTCCTGCGGGATTTTGGACCGTGAACACCCGGAAAATAAGGACGCCTCTCAAGATATTTTGAAGGGCCAAAGATTGGAATGCCGAAACGACGGCTTATGCGAGTGCGTGGACCAGTGTAACGAGCCATGAGAGTAGTCTGTTAAATACTATTTAGACACGGCGCTTTTTACGGGGGCGGCAGCCGTTGTGAGGCACGGGAGTAACGTCTTTGATAGTTGAGATTTCCAAACCAATTGCCTGAAGAGCGCGAATCGCAGATTCCCGGCCGGACCCCGGTCCCTTTACATGAATCTCAACTTCCCTCATCCCGTGCGCCATCGCCTGGCGGGCAGCATCTTGGGCCACTTGTTGTGCTGCAAATGCAGTGCTTTTCCGAGATCCTTTGAATCCCACTCGTCCGGCCGCGCTCCAGCCTAAAACATTTCCCTGCATATCAGTGATGCTGACAACAGTGTTGTTAAATGTAGCCAAGATATTCGCAACTCCAGTCGAGATATTCTTAGATCCCTTAGCTTTGACGATCTTCTTGGCATTCGGGTCATCTGCGAGCAGCTCAGCCGCAGTGGGAGCTGCCGCAGCTGACGGCTCTGACAGTGCGGGCACTTTCTGGGAATCAGCTATTACAGGAGAAGGTTGAATCTTCCCGGCAGGCTTGTCCGCAGCATTCGTTTTGGCATCCTTTTTGGGAGCCACTGTCTTTTTGGACTTGGTTTCCTCGGCCATAAGTCAATTTTTCAAATTTAAGGAGTCGCAGCCTTTGCCCGTTGCACACCAACTGTCTTCCGGGGACCTTTGCGGGTCCGGGCATTGGTAGAAGTGCGCTGTCCACGAACCGGTAACCCGCGCAAATGCCGCACGCCACGATAACACTTGATAGCTTGGAGTCGCTTCAAGTTCATACCAATTTCTCTGCGCAAGTCTCCCTCGATCACATATTTGCCATCTTGAATGGCTTTTACGATCCGGGAAAGCTGTTCCTCCGTCAGATCCTTGGCGCGAACAGATCCTTCGATCTGGGCCTTTTCAAGAATCAAAAGTGCGTTTTTCGGACCAATCCCGTAAACGTAGCGAAGAGAAATATCGATTCGCTTCTCGCTCGGGATTTCCACTCCAATGATGCGTGCCATATTTAGATTGAGTTCGCGCTTCGATAGCTGAATCAGCCCTGACGCTGCTTATGCCGTGCGTTGGCGCAAATAACCCTGAGGATGCCTTTGCGACGGACAATGCTGCAATTCTCGCAGAGTTTTTTGATTGATGCTCGGACTTTCATAACAAATTTAATTATCCACCGCGACTACGCCCTTCGACATGTCCACCTGTGAAACCGATAATAACACAAAGTTGCCAAAATTGGCCGGAAAAACGTATTTTTCTAACACTCGAGGGACAATCCCCACCATCGTGTGGCCATTAGAAACCTGAACGCGAATCGTCCGATCATCCAAACATGCAACGATTCGAGTCAGCAACTTCATCGTCCGTGATCAAGGAACGTGAGCACTTCAGGCGCCCCCTCTGTTACCAAGATGGTATGCTCAAAATGGGAAGAAAGTGAACCATCTCGAGTTTTCACTGTCCAGCCATCTTTAAGGAATTTTATTTCAGGCCTACCCGCGTTAACCATGGGTTCAATCGCCAGCGTCATCCCGGGAATCAATTTCGGAGATGGCCCTTTTTCCACGTAGTTTGGAATCTGGGGTTCCTCATGCAGGGAGCGCCCCACACCATGACCTACAAACTCCCGAACTACACTGAATCCATGGGACTCAACAAAGTTCTGTATCGCTCGGGATATGTCCACGACTCGATTTCCTTTGCAACATGCTCGGATTCCTTCGTCCAATGAATGGCAAGTCACTTCCATAAGCCTCTGAGCTTCTGGTGAGCATCCGCCCACCGCAAATGTCCGCGCCGTATCACCGATAAAACCGTTGAGAACTACACCACAATCTACAGAAAGAACATCGCCGAAAGATAATATTCTTGAGCCCGAGAGCCCATGGACTACTTCATCATTTACCGAAAGGCAAACAGAGCAGGGATAATTCCGATAGCCTAAAAATGCACTACGTCCACCGTATATTTGAATTCGTTCTGCCGCAAAACTATCAACCTGTCCGGTAGACATTCCAGGCCGAACCATTCGGCCGATGTCTTCTAGGACTAACGCAGCAGTCCTGCAAGCCGGCCTCATAAGTTTAAGATCTTCTTGGGTTTTTAAAACCGTCATTCAAAAGCCGTTTTAAAAACGCCCTTTGAGGCGTCCCTTTTTGAGAAACCCATCGTAGTGACGCATTAAGAGATAAGACTCCATCTGGCGCATCGTGTCCAACACAACGCCTACTGTTATTAGCATACTAGTTCCACCAAAAAACTGAGTCACAATCGGATCAATCCCGAATGCTCTTCCCAGCAAAATTGGGATCACAGCAATCACAGTCAAAAAGAAAGCTCCCGCCAACGTGATTTTAGACATCGTTGAATGAAGGAAATCACTGGTTGCTGCCCCAGGTCGAATTCCGGGAATGTAACCTCCTGATTTCTTCATGTCGTCGGATATTTGAAGTTCATTAAATTGGGTTGCCACCCAAAAGTATGAAAAAAACAAGATCATCAAGCCAAAGGAAATCAGATAGATTGGATGTGGCTCGACCAAATACCTTGATAATTGATTCAACCATTTTGCCAAATCACCAGAAGCCTTCTGTGCCAAAAACCCAAAAATTTGAGCAGGGAACATTAAAATTGCTTGGGCGAAAATTACGGGCATCACGCCTGCGTAGTTGACCCTCAATGGCATGAATGAACTTCCACCTGAGACCACCTTACGCCCCACGGCACGCTGAGCGTATTGCACCGGAATTTTGCGTTGCCCTTGCACGACTGCAACGACACCTGCTACGACAGCTATTAAAAGAACAATTAGTGCCAATCCATGGAAAATATTGAATTTGCTGTCTATTCCACCGGGTGGGAAGAACATTAGCCACAGACCTTGGACTGCCTTCGGCATCCTCGCCAAAATTCCTATCGTGATGACGAGCGACACGCCGTTTCCTATCCCGCGATCAGTGATCTGCTCACCCAACCACATCAATAAGACAGTTCCGGCCGCCAAAAAAAAGGCTGTCTGAAAACGATAAACCCACAGGTTTTCAATAAGCACCAGCTTCTCAGCCCCATTCCAATTGGGGAAAAGTTTTTCGGGATTCTCCCAACCAAGCGACATCGCAAAGCCTTGGCCAAGGGCTAATATGACGGCTAAATAGCGTCCATACTGAATAATTTTAACTCTCCCCCCCTCTTCACGAACCATTTTACTAAGTCGTGGAAGAACCGCTGCCAACAATTGGATAATTATGGTCGCACTGATGTAAGGCATAATGCCTAAGGCGCCAAGGGCGCAATGCTCGAAGCCTCCACCAGTGAAGAGAGAATAAAGGTCTACAACTGAGTTTCCTCCTGATCGTGTTGCATCTTCAAAATATGACTTAAGCGCAGCATTATCAAGACCTGGGACTGGAACAAGCGCAGCGAGACGACAAACTGCCAGAATAATTAGCGTAAAGAATATTCTTGATCGCAACTCTGGAATCTTGAAGCAGTTGGCGAGTGTATTGGCTATGTTAGCAAACATGCGACATGTCTATCAGGCCGCTGTGTTCTTCTCGACCAATCGCCAAGATCCACCAGCTTTTTCAATCTTTACCTTAGCAGTCGCACTAAAACCATTGGCGATCACGGATAACTTTTTGATGATTTCGCCCTCCCCTAAAATCTTGACAAGTTTGACAGGTCCAGATGCTAAACCCGCCTCTTGAATTGCGGTTGTATCAACGATTGCGCCGTCTTCAAAAATATTCAAAGCGTCGACATTTACTGGCATATAGCGGACTGTAAAACGGGCATTGTTGAACCCGCGCTTTGGCATCCGCCGGATCAACGGCATTTGGCCGCCTTCGAATCCAATCCTTATTGATGAACCTGAACGTGCCGACTGTCCCTTGCCTCCCCTGCCTGATGTCTTGCCGTGACCGCTGGATTCACCTTGGCCAAGACGCTTGGTGCGATGTTTTGACCCGGGCCGTGGTTTGAGATTATGAAGACGCATAAAACTTAATTTAAGTAAGATCAATTGCCTCAACTGTTGACGGCCGGCGCTCGATCCCTCGACTCCTGTATATGTCTTCCGCTAGTCGAAGCCGTTGCAGAGCACCAAGAGTCGCTTTAACGACGTTGGCGGCATTGCTCGAGCCAAGGGATTTTGAAAGGACGTCCTTAATACCGGCCGCTTCCAGAACAGCTCGGACAGTTTTGCCAGCAATCACTCCAGTTCCCGGGGATGCAGGTCTAAGCAAAACTTTCGCACCACCATACTCAAAGTGGATTTCATGAGGAATAGTCGCTAGTTTAAGAGCAACACTGACTAATTGGTTTTTAGCCGATTCCCCCCCTTTACGAATTGCATCTGCAACTTCTCCACCTTTTCCCATTCCAATCCCTACTCTTCCCTTTTTGTTGCCTGCAACAACAAGCGCACTAAAACTGAATCTTCGTCCGCCTTTCACGACTTTTGAAGAGCGATTAATGAAAACCACTTTTTCAACCAATTCACTGTCTCCCTGTTGATTGCTTGAATCCGAATTAGAGCGATTTGGACGTCCTCTGCGGGCCCCTTGGGGCACGGATCCTCTTGCATTTCCGTCTGTGCGTTGTGGTTCAGACACGATCAATTTCTCCAAATTGGGTTAAAACTTAAGTCCACCTTCACGAGCAGCGTCGGCTAAGGCCTTGACTTTGCCATGATAACGAAGAGAACCACGATCAAACACGACCTGTGAAATCCCTTTCAACTTTGCCGCTTCGGCCGCTACCGTTCCAACAGTTTTGGCTGTGATAGAGTTCGCCCTAATTTTGGAATCAGCAGGAAAAACATCCGAAGTGGTGCATGCTGAAGCAAGGGTCAAAGCCTTAGCATCATCGATGAACTGAACATAGATATGCATATTGCTGAAATGCACGCTCATCCTAGGCCTCTCCGAAGTTCCTTTGACCCGATGGCGAACGCGCCAATGTCGCAATTGGGCTAATTTTTGCTTTTTCTCTGTTCTCATTTCTTTTGCGCCACGGTTTTAGCCGTAGTCAATTTCCTTATTGAACGGTCTTGCCTTCCTTACGAATAATTTTCTCGTCGGAATACTTAACCCCTTTACCTTTATATGGTTCGGGAGGATAAAAACTGCGAATTTCGGAAGCCACAACACCCACAACTTGTCTATCAGGGCCTTCAATTGTGAGTTTTGTGTTGTCTTCGATTGTAACTTTGATCTGTTCAGGGATCGTATAGGTAATCGGATGCGAATAACCCAAATTCAAAGTAATAACTTTTCCAGTCATTGAGGCCTTGAATCCAACACCGTTGATCTCGAGTTTTTTGACAAACCCATCACTCACCCCGTTTACCATATTGTTGATCAAAGCGCGGCTCAATCCATGCAATGCCTTGGCTTGGGCATCGTCTCCTTCGCGCATCACCAAAACCTGGCCAGACTCCATTTTTGCTGATGTCCGTTTGGGTAAGGTAAAGCTCAACTTCCCCTTAGGGCCCTCAACTGCGACAGTAGATCCCTTGATGTCTACTTTGACCTTAGGCGGGATGACAATAGGCTGTTTTCCGATACGTGACATAATCAGACAAATTCAAGTTCGACTACCAAATGAAACACAGCAACTCACCACCTATGTTAGCTCGCCTTGCTTGGACGCCGGTCATTAAACCCTGTGAAGTTGAAACAATAGCGATTCCAAGACCGCCGCGAACTTTCGGAATTTCACTGCCACCAGTATAGCGTCGAAGCCCCGGGCGGCTGATTCGACGTAATCCTTCGATTACGGGACGGCGGCCTTCGTATTTAAGTTTCACGGTCAGCGTTTTGATCTTTTCACCACCCACAATGAGATCGGCGATATATCCTTCTTTCTTCAAGATCGAGGCTATCCTCTCCTTGATCTTTGAATAAGGAATCTCAGCAATCGGCAAAGATGCCTGAGCGGCATTGCGGATTCGAGTAAGCATGTCTGAAATTGGGTCGGACATAAGGGATTACCAGCTGGCTTTCGTTACTCCTGGGATCAGGCCGGACAAGGCCAATTCACGGAATGTGAGTCGGGAGCAATTGAACTTACGCATGAATCCGTGGCGCCGCCCAGATAATTGACAACGATTAACGACACGCACTGGGCTCGCGTTTTTAGGAAGTTTTGAAAGACTTGTATAATCGCCCTTGGCTTTCAAATCCACCCTGATGGCCGCGAATTTCTTGACGATATCAGCTTTTTTCTTATTTCGAGCAATCCAGGATTTTTTGGCCATAAAATTACTTTTCAGCGAAAGGCATTCCAAGGAGCTTGAGAAGGTCCATGGCCTCATCATTGGTCTCAGCAGAAGTCACAAAAGTTATGTCCATGCCTTGAGTCCGTTTTACTTTTTCAAGCTCGATTTCAGGAAAAATAATCTGATCGGAAATTCCAACACTGTAGTTGCCGCGCCCATCGAAAGAGCGACGGGATACACCACGAAAATCACGAATCCGGGGCAGTGACGAAGTGACCAAACGGTCAAAGAATTCAAACATTGCTTCGCGCCGAAGAGTTACGCGACAACCGATGGGCTGACCCTCACGTAGCTTAAAATTAGCAACGCTCTTCCTTGCTTTGCTGATAACCGGTTTTCGGCCTGTAATCAGCTGCAAATCTTTGGCTGCATCATCAATTGCACTCTTTTCTAGAGATGCACTCACCCCCATGTTCACGATGATCTTTTCGAGCCGTGGCACTTGGTGAATGTTCGTGTAGCCTCGCTTCGCCTTTAAAGCTGCCACGACTTCACTGTGATATTTTTCTTGGGTTCTGGCTTTCATTTCGCTGTGTTCCAGGGTTTTGCCGGAGCATCACCGCTCAACTTAGGGAAATTTTCGACATCTTGGCCGTTCGGCTATTGTCATATTTAGATGCGAGCATCACGTTGGAAACATGAATTGTTCCCTCGCGTTCTACAATCGCACCTTGGGGGCTCTGCTGGCTGCGCTTGACATGTCTCTTGATCATTTTCAGACCTTCAACTGTGACACGATCAAGCTTGGTATGCATTTGGAGAATTTTTCCCCGTTTGCCTTTTTCAGACCCGGCGATCACTACTATCTCGTCACCGCGTTTGACATGAAATTTTGAGAACTTTGGCATATCAAATGACCTCAGGAGCGAGCGAGATGATTTTCATGAACTTCTTGTCGCGCAGTTCGCGAGCAACAGGCCCGAAGATGCGCGTTCCTTTTGGATTGTGGTCTTTATCGATGATCACAACCGCATTATTGTCAAACCGGACGTAAGATCCGTCCGATCGTCGTATAGACTGCTTTGTTCGGACTATAACGGCGTCGTGAACTTCACCTTTCTTAACAGAACCATCAGGAGTGGCCTCTTTTATGTGAATCTTAATCACATCGCCAACATGGGCATACATCTGGTTGCGGCCAATGACACCGATGGTAGCCGCGCGCTTCGCACCGGTATTGTCGGCAACGTCGATAATGGATCTGAGTTGGAGCATATTTTACTAGGGTGAAATTATGCCGCAACAACTGCGAATTCCGGGTTTCGTTCGACAACTTCGATCAAGCGCCAACGTTTAGTTTTAGAAAGCGGCCTTGTTTCCATAATCCTAACTTTATCGCCCACTTTCGCTTCGTCTTTTTCATCGTGAGCGTAGAACTTTGTGAAGGCGGTCACTACCTTCTTGTATTTGGGATGAGGGAAACGACGTTCGACGCGGACCACAATGGTCTTTTGCATCTTGTTCGAGACAACTTCACCCACCCGTTCCTTACGGTGGCCACGTATTGTGTTCGTGTCAGCCATAGATATCACTTGGTGGCAGCCTGTTGACGGATTTGTGAAATTCGAGTTTCTACGCGAGCTATTTCGCGACGGAGAAGACGAAGTTTCGAAGTTTTTTCGAGTTGGCCGGTTGTTTTTTGGAGCCTCAAGTTGAAAAGATCGTGGCGCAATTCGCTGCTCTTCGAATTCAACTCTATTTCTGTCAGGTCTTTGATCTGGGGAAATTTCATGGGGGATCTTTAAGGATCAGACGGCCATGTGATGACGAGCAATGAATTTGGTCTTAATTGGCAGTTTCGAAGCGGCCAGCCGCATCGACGCGCGGGCTAAGGCTACCGGAACCCCGTCCAACTCGAACAATACCTGTCCGGGTTTGATTACAGCAACCCAAGATTCTACTCCACCCTTCCCTGTTCCCATTCGGGTTTCCAAAGGTTTCTTTGTGAAAGACTTGTCAGGAAAGATTCGAATCCAGACCTTGCCTCGCTTCTTCATGTTGCGGGTAATCGCAACACGGGCAGCCTCGATTTGCTTGGTGTCCATCCAGCAGCGTTCAAGGGCTTGAAGGGCATATTCGCCGAATGCCACCGTGTTGCCGCGGGTGGCTAGACCCGTGCGGCTTCCGCGGTGCATCTTGCGATACTTTACTCGTGATGGCATCAAAGGCATATGCTGCTCCTAAAATCTTTTGACTGAACTGATCAACTCACAAGGGCTTTATCAATTTTTACCTGATTTTCATCTGTCTTGATCTCGCCCTTGCAGATCCAGCACTTTATTCCAAGTTTGCCATAGACCGTTTTCGCCTCCGCAAATCCATAATCAATATTCGCTCGCAAGGTGTGGAGGGGCACTCTGCCTTGCATATATTGCTCAACACGCGAAAGCTCGGCGCCGCCAAGACGTCCACCACAACGGATACGAATTCCATCGGCACCGAAGTCCATGGCCGTCTGAACAGCTTTTTTCATGGCTCTGCGGAAAGATACACGACGCTCAAGTTGGAGAGCCACATTCTCCGCCACAAGCTGTGCGTCGATCTCGGGCTGTTTGACCTCTTGGATGTCAACGTAGACCTCCTTGCCCGTCATTTTACTTAACTCTTCTTTGATTTTGTCGATTTCGGTGCCTTTGCGTCCGATCACCACACCGGGACGGGCCGTGAAGATAGTTACGCGGCACCGACTAGTTGCGCGTTCGATCAAAATTTTTGGAACCGAAGCTGATTCAAGCTTTTTTTTGAGGAGGGAACGGATCGCATAATCCTCCGACAGGAGTTTCCCGAAATTCCGCTTGTCGGAATACCACTTTGATCGCCATTCCTTGTTCAGAGGAATGCGGAGTCCGATTGGATTGCTTTTCTGGCCCATAACTTATTTATCGTCGGTCAAAACAATCTTGATATGACTACTGCGCTTGATGATAGGACCAGCTGAACCACGAGCTTTTGGAACGAAACGTTTAAGACTAGTGGCCGTTCCAGCCACAGCCAGCTTTACCGTAAGCAATTCCGGCTTTAGTCCGTGATTGTTCTCAGCATTGGCTATCGCGGACTTCAACGTCTTCGCCACAGCCCGTGCTGACTTGCGCGGAACAAATGCCAAAATTGCCTGGGCCTTAAGAGCGGGCAAGCCTTGGATCTGACGCACAACCTCGCGCACTTTTTGCGCCGACATGCGGAAATTTTTATATATCGCTTGGACGTCCATGGTCTACTTCGCCTCCGCTTTGGCTGTGTGAGCGCCGTGCTTCTTGAAAGTCCGAGTCAATGAGAATTCGCCCAAGCGATGTCCCACCATGTTCTCGGTCACAAACACCGGGTTGAAAACCTTCCCGTTGTGGACACTGAAGGTTAGCCCGACAAAATCGGGCGTAATCATAGAGCGTCGGGACCATGTCTTGATGGGCATCTTGGATTTAGCGGCCTTGGCCTTGCCAATTTTATCCTGAAGATGTTGGTCAACGAACGGACCTTTTTTGATCGAGCGTCCCATAATATTACTTGTTCTTCATCGGACGACCGTCACGACGAACGAGAATGAAACGGTTTGAAAGTTTTCGCTTGTTCCTTGTTCGACCACCCTTGGCCAAAAGGCCCCAAGGCGATGTGAGTTGTTGCCAGCCACCACCGCCCTTGGACTTGCCTTGGCCGCCGCCATTTGGATGGTCAACGGGGTTTCTTGCCATACCACGAGTGATCGGACGTTTGCCCAACCAGCGTGATCGGCCAGCCTTGCCTAAAACAATTTTCTCATGCTCTGTGTTGCCCACCTGTCCAATGGTGGCGTAACAGTTTTCATGGACTAGGCGAATTTCACCCGAGGGCAACTTGACCTGGGCATAACCCTCATCACGGGACATCACAGTAGCTGCGGAACCCGCAGACCGGACCATTTGCGCACCTTTGCCGGGCTCAAGCTCGAGATTATGGATTGGAACACCAACCGGTATCACACTGAGCGGAAGACTATTTCCGACGTTAGGTTCAGCCGTAGGCCCCGAAACCACCTTTGCACCGACCTCAAGGCCTATCGGCGCGATAATATATGTCTTCTGCCCGTCCTGATACTTCAGCAATGCGATACGGGCAGACCGAATGGGATCATACTCGATTGCCACAACGTCGGCCAAGACGCCGTGTTTTTTGCGCCGAAAATCTATGATCCGGATGAACTGCTTGTGTCCTCCGCCAATGCCACGCGCAGTGACGCGCCCAAGATTGTTACGACCACCGGACTTCTTCCTGATTATGATCAGGGAGCGTTCCGGCTTCGTCTTCGTAATTTCGTCGAATGACGCCACAGTGATGTAGCGCCTGGACGGAGTAAGCGGCCTAAATGTCTTAACTGGCATATAGCAGAATTCCTGCTGCTCGGATGAACCCGACCATTAATCCTGGCCCTCGTCGGGCATCAGTTGTCGGCCGGGTCAAACTAGTTACCGTTCACCATCGAGGGCGAAACGGAGCGCGGAACATAGCAATCGCGGGTCTCAGTGCAATAGGTTTTTTAGGTTTTTTGATTACCTATCCTGAAATCCCAAAAAAAGCCCCAAAATCCGTCGACAGTATGTGGCAAGAAAGGCGATTGAAATGGCCTTACTGATGCCCGACCAAATTGACCATCCACCCCACTGCTTGGCGGCCACCTGTTCAGTTCCCGAGCATTGGCGGACTTATGAGGCTGCTATGGAGTTGGATGGCAGCCCACTTGGCTGGCTTTCAATTTCGCCATGCCCCGCCATTCTATTCGATTCGTCCGGCACAATCGTGGCAGTCAACCGAAGAGCCGAGAATCTGTTCGAGGTCGGAGAAAAAGCGCTGCTTGGCGAAGACGGCGCCGTTTTTTTCGGTTTCCGCGAATCACCAGGGCACACCTTCCAATCTCGTCGTGATGCTCTTAGGGACTCGGGTAATTGGACTGGACGGCGTGTGCTTCACAGGCAAAACGGCGACACCACGGCCTTGCTTTGTTCCGCTTGCTTGCTGCGCAGTGTAACAACCGCGAGCGAGTTCGTCCTCGAAGTGTTCCAGGAAATTTCAGCCACCGCCCCCGAAGACCTCCAAGTGGAAAAGCTGGCTGCCTTCCCGCATTGGAATCCAAATCCGGTGCTGGAGTTCAGCCCTCAAGGAACACTCACCTACAGCAATCGGGCCGCGGCCGATCTGGCGGCAAGCATGGGCTGGCCCTCGGTCAGAGACATTCTCCCCGCTTCAAGCAACGAGATCATCGCCGAGTGCCTTCAGACGGGAAAACCCAGACTGCGTCTCGAATTGCCCTACGGTGAGCGGGTCATTTCTTGGTCTTTCTTCCCGATTCTCCCATTGAACGTGGTTCACTGTTACGCAGGTGAAGTCACAGAACGTCATAGGCTGGAGCTCCAGTTTCGGCAGTCACAGAAACTGGAGTCATTGGGACGGCTGGCGGGAGGCGTGGCCCACGATTTCAATAATCTCCTGACAGTCATCCGCGGCCAGGCTTCCCTCGTCGCGTCGGGACATGTCGCTCCCGACGCGCTCGCCGAGGCGCTGGACCAGATCCAACTGGCAGCCGAACGCGGATCCCGCCTGACCCGCCAGCTTCTCACCTTCAGCCGACAGCAAGTCGTTGAATTCGGCAATTCCAACCTCAACGCCGTCATCCGCCATGTGCAGAAGCTTCTCTCACGGGTGGTCGGGGAACACATCCAGATCCATCTGCGCGCCACGGACCCGCTTCCCGCCGTATGGTGCGATCCCTCCATGATCGAGCAGGTGCTGATGAATCTCGCGGTGAATTCCCGTGACGCCATGCCTTCCGGGGGACAAGTCATGATCGAGACCGATGTCGTCGAAATCGGCGCGGACTACGTCGAAACCAACCCTGATGCGCACCTTGGAAGAACCGTGTGCCTGAGTTTCCGCGACACCGGAACCGGCATCGCCCCGGCACATCTTCCCAGAATCTTCGAACCCTTCTTCACGACCAAGGAAGTGGGGGCGGGCACCGGCCTCGGACTCGCCACCGTCTACGGCATAGTGAAGCAGCATCGGGGATGGATCCGTGTCTTCAGCGAAGCCGGGCGTGGCACCACATTCCAGATCCACTTCCCAGAATCGCCCGGCGGAACCGTGGAGGAACCCATCCCGCGCGAATCTTCGCCATTGCCGGCGGGGCGGGGCGAAACAGTCCTCGTAGTCGAAGACGAACCGCCCGTGCGAAGCCTCATCGTCAGCGCGCTCAGACATCAGGGCTACACTGTCCACGAGGCTTCCTCGGGAGCGGCGGCCCTCCAGCTTTGGGAGGAATTCCAGGGCCAGATCGACCTTCTCCTGACCGACATCGTCATGCCCGGAGGCATCAACGGAAGAGAACTGGCCATCCGCTTCAGCCAGGCCAAACCCGGTCTCAAGGTCCTGCTCATCACCGGCTACAGCCCGGATGTGATGAATGAAACCCTGCTGAAGAAGAACAACTTCAGCCTACTGCCGAAGCCGTTCGACTTTGAAGAACTGGCCAAAGCGGTCCGCCACGCGCTGACCACCCGTCCCAACCGCTTAGTCCAGCCGGGGTAAAATGGGTTGCGGGGCCGGACTTCAAACCTATACTGCCGAGCCATGAAAAAACTGAGGAACGGGGCGTTGGGGCTCCTCGCACTCGCCACGATGATTTCATCGATCGGTTGCGGTGGCATCGCGGCCCAGCGCAGCGTCTCGCCTGCGTCCTTCCTCATCCCCGGACTGATCCGCAACGAGAACCCCGCCCCTCCGGTTCCGTCGGCTCCTTCGGCCCCAACTCCTGTCCTTGTCGCTGTTCGTTGATCCGGTTCTCCCGGCATATTTCTCCAACACAAAATGCGTTTCCCTCTAGCGCTGACGGTCAAAATCGCCCGTCACATCATCAAACACAAGCTTCGCAAGACGCCGAAGTTCGCCATGGTTCTGCAACTGGAACCGTTGCACACATGCAACCTCACCTGCACCGGCTGCGGCCGCATCCGCGAGTATTCCACGTCGCTCAAGGACATGGTGCCGCTGGAGCAATGCCTCGCCGCCGCGGTGGATTGCGACGCGCCGATGGTGTCCATCTGCGGAGGCGAGCCGCTGATTTACCCGAAGATTGAAGAACTGGTCGTCGGCCTGCGCGCGCAGAAACGCATCATCTACATCTGCACGAACGCCATGTTCATGCGGAAGAAGATGCGTGACTACATGGCCGCGGTCTTCTCGCCAGAGATGGAACCCCAGCTCCTGCAGCTCATCACCGAGAAGCTCGTCAGCGAGAAGGAAGCCGAAGCCATCCGCACCGCTGACGCCGCCGCGAAGGCCAAGATCGTCATCAAGCCCAGCAAGTGGATGTATTGGAACGTCCATGTGGACGGTCTGGAGTTCACCCACGACCTCATCGTCGAACGCGAAGGCGTCTTCAAGGAATGCGTCGCCGCCATCAAGATGGCGAAGATCCTCGGCTACCAGACCGCGACCAACACAACCGTCTACAAGGAGACCGACGTGCAGGAGATCGAGGACATGTTCAAGTTCCTCTCCTCCCTCGACGTGGACGGCCACACGATTTCGCCCGGCTACGACTACGACGCCGCCAAGAAGGACATGGTCAAGCGCCTCGGTCGCGACCCGAAGGAGTTCTT
>JAYTUE010000078.1:0-9116 GCA_043744715.1 Verrucomicrobiota bacterium
GACACCATTTTCCAGGTGTCTTTTTTCCATGAGTCAACGACCCCTTTTCCCCCAACTCAGCCCATCCCCTTGGGTGTCATTTAATTTGAGTCAACGCGCCGGACCCGTCGAACCATCTGCGCGATTGACTTGAACCGCGAAATCGCCGACGTATTTCCGCCCGGTGGCCAGTGTAGCTCAGTGGTAGAGCAGAGGACTCATAAGCCTTTGGTCGGGAGTTCGAATCTCCCCTCTGGCACCAACCTTTCCTTCACCGTTCTCGCTAGGTGTTCACTCCAAAGAATCTTGCTGCGGATGCTGCATCCTGTTCACGGCTTGGGGTCATCTGCCTCCTGTTGCAACTTCACCATACAATCAGCCGGGCTCGTGGTCCGTGTCGGACTTGAACAATGGGCAGCCCGCTCACCGCTTGTCTTTGGGTGTTCCTTGTGCGTAATCAGAGTCCATGACTCGCCGAGACTTCATCAAGACTTCCTCGTCCGCCGCCGCCACGCTTGCCGCCGCCAGCTACGTTCCCACCACCTTCGCCGCTGAAAAGCTCAGACGCGTCGGCCTCATCGGCACCGGCTGGTATGGCAAAGCCGACCTGTGGCGCCTCACCCAGGTCGCTCCCGTGGACATCGTCTCGCTTTGCGACGTCGACTCGAAACTGCTGAACGCGTGCGCCGATACCGCCATGCAGAAGGGCAAATCGGGCAAACGGCCCCGGCTCTATTCGGACTACAGGAAAATGCTGGCCGAGAAGGATCTCGATGTCGTCCTCATCGCCACGCCGGACCACTGGCACGCCCTGTCGATGATCGAAGCGTGCAAGTCCGGCGTGGACATCTACTGCCAGAAGCCCACCGGCGTGGACATCACGGAGAGCAGGGCGATGCTGGCGGCCGCCAGGAAATACAACCGCGTCGTCCAGATCGGCACCCAGCGCCGCAGCACCCCGCATCTCATCGAGGCCAAGGAGCGGTTCATCGACTCCGGCGCGCTCGGCAAGATCCAGAGCGTCGACATCTGCTGTTACTGGCACATGCGGAACCGCGACACCATCGCCACCGCGCCCGACACCGCGCCGCCCGAATGGCTCGACTACGAGAACTGGGTCGGGCCCGCGCCGATGATGCCCTACAATAAGATCGTCCATCCCCGTGGCTGGCGGGCCTACATGGAATACGGCAACGGCATCGTGGGCGACATGTGCGTGCACATGCTCGACATGGTCCGGTGGATGATGGACCTCGGCTGGCCCACGCAGGTGACCTCTTGGGGCGGCATCCTCAACGACAAGGCGGCCCGCGCGAACATCTCCGACACCCAGACGGCCCAGTTCGACTTCAACGGCCTGCCCGTTGTCTGGAACCACCGTGCGTGGGGTCCGAACCCCGAGCCTGATTTTCCCTGGGCTGCGATCTTCCATGGCGAGAAGGGCATCCTGAAAGCGAGCGTCTTCAAATACGCGTTCATCCCGCACGACGGGAAGCCGGTCATCAAGGACCAGGTGATGGAGCTGGAGAAATATCCGGAGGACAGGACGGAGAAGGACCTGGAGACGCATGTCGCACCCGCCATCCGTGGCCACATGAAAAACCTCCTCGAGAACATCGCCAGCCGGGGCAAGCCCGTGGCCGACATCGAGCAGGGCCACATTTCCAGCGCCTCATGCATCCTCGCCAACATCTCCGCCAAGCTCGGGCGCTCGATGAAGTGGGACCCGAAGACACACAATATCCTCGGCGACGACGAGGCGAACAAGCTGCTGGCCCGGCCGTATCGCGCTCCTTGGACCCATCCCGATCCTGCAAACGTGTGATCCGAGACCTTGGTCGAGTGACCTGGACGTCTTCGCGGCGCGGCGCGTGTTTTAGACCAAGCCTTCGAGCAATGAAGGTAGCCGGCCGACGCAGCGCATGACGTTGGCCTGCGCGATGGCAAGTTCTGCGGGGTGCTGCGAGGGATAAAGGATGCCCCAGCCGGACGCCTGGGAGCAGGCCTCGGCGGTGATGGCCCGCTTGTTCAAACTGTCGCCTATCTTCGCGTGCCGCACGAGCAGGTCCGCGATCTGCACGGCGGCGATGATCTGCGAGTGGTGGCTCGCCGCCTCCGGGCGGTGGTGGTGACGGGCGGTTTCGACGAGGACCTTGGGGAGAAGATGATTCTCAAGATAGCGTGCGCCCAGTTCGCTGTGGTTGATGCCGAGGATTCTCTCCTCCAGTTCTAGGAGAGAGCCGGAGTAGCTCGGCAACTGCCGGTGGATTTCCGCGAAGTGATCCGGAAAGGCGGAGGCCATGACGATTTTGCCGACGTCGTGGGTCAACCCGGCGACGTAGTCGACCTCGTCGGGCGGGGTCTGCACCGCGCTGAGGACTTCGCGGGTGACGATGGCGACGCCGATGCAGTGCTGCCAGAAATCGCGCCAGGCGAAGGGCGCGTTCCCGGCCAGCTTCTGGAAGTCCTCGATGACGGGCGTGACCATCGCGAGCTGGCGGATCTGCCGGACACCGAGGTAGAAGACCGCCTCCTCGATGCTGTTGATCGGGTTTTGGAGGCCGTAGTAGACGGAGTTGACGAGACGGAGAAGACGGGCCGTGAGGCTGGGATCGCGGCGGATGACCTCGGCGATCTGCGCGGTGTAGCGCTGGTCGGCGACGAGGAGTTCGCGGAGGGCGGAATTGATGCTGTTGAGCGAGGGCAGCCTGGGACACTGGCGGATGCGGATGTTGATCTTGTCCGATTCCATCGGAGTCAGAACCTTTTCGAAGTTCGCGGTAAGCATCGGAAGTTCATCGGCAGGATACCGCGCGGGTTGAGCTTTTCTGCGCGGGTGCCGTGGCCGAAAATAGCTCAAGTCGGCCCCGGCGCTGCCGATGATCAGACTTGATGGAAATCCACCTCGAAAAACTGGTCGCCGACGTCTTTTTGGACGTCTTCTCGACCGCTTTCGGGATGAAACTGCGGATCGACGGGCCGAGAAGCCATGCTTTGAACGGGGAGGGACACATCGCCGGCGCCGTGGGATTCATCGGGGACATGACCGGCGTGGCCTACATCTATTCTCCCCTCTCATTGGCGAGGCAGCTCACTGCCAAGATGGCTGGTCTGGCCGAGGCCGAAGTCGTCACCGATGAGATGATCAACGACTCGGTGGGCGAGACCGCCAACATGGTCGGCGCCAACCTCGTGGGAAAACTGTCCGAACACGGCGTCCTCTGCGTGTCCACCACCCCGTCGATCGTGCGGGGAAGCAATTTCGTCGTGGAACCCATGAACGACACCCAACGGGTCGTCTGCTCGTTCAGCACCGAGGCCAATCAACAGGTCGTTGTGGAAGTGCTGATCAAACCGCCCGAACCCACCCGCTAAGCCATGGGACCGGACAACACTCTCTACGGACGACGAACATGATCCCAAGGCTACAGATAGTGGCGCTGGCCGTCCTCGCCGGAGTCTGCTCCTCCCAGGCAAAGGCGGGGCCGGGTTATCTGGCCATGATCGGACCCGCGCCCTTGCGCCACGCCCGGAAGGTCGAGCCTTCCGTGATCGAGCCTCTTCCAGAACCGGCAAAGGTGGTGGCATCGAAAACAATCCCGTCTTCGGCCGGCTCCGAAACTTCCGGTCCGCCATCCCTTGAAACCATGGCCAAGGGGAGTCCCAAGGTGGATGAGATCCAGCCGATATCGTCGGGTTCTGCCATGGTCCCCGCGCACGAACCGGCGGCGGTGTCGCCCTACCAGCTCCTCCAATATTTGCTAAAGCCGGGATCGACAAATGCCGTTCAGACGGTCGTGGTCCTGCCGCCCATAAACTTCGCCCCGCCCGTTCAGGCGGGGCCCGCCCCATCCAGCACGGCCACGTATCAAAAAGGGCCTTGAAGTGAGAACGTCTACGATGATCCGCCGTTTCGCCCGCTCCACGCTGGCGGGACTGTTGCTGCTTTTTTGCGGTGCCGCTCCCATCTGGGCCGCTGTTCCGCCTGATCCGGAGGATTCCATCTCGCAGGCCATCGAGAAGGCGAGGAACCTCGCTCGTTCCAGCCCGGTCCTCCTCAAGGCATCCACTCCCGAGGTTCCTCCAAAGCGCGTCCTCGCCGTCGATCTTCCGGCGGTGGCGGCGCCCAAGCTCAATGTGCTCGACGGGGGCCGTCGCCTTGAGAACACGAACCTCTACCAGATCCAGCAGCCTTCGGTCCCCCATTCCTCAAAGGATTTCCAGGGCGATGTCGACTACGCCCGCGAGCAGAGGCTGAACAAGGGATTCGGCTTCGCTGAGCAGACTCTGCAGAAGCTGATGGCTGCGGATGCCCCGGCGGAAATCCACCGGAAGGCCATGATGGAACTGGCGCTTCTGGCGCAGGACCAGACCAACGTCACCCGCGCGCTCCAGATATTCAGCCAATACACCAAGCGATTTCCGGATGATGAACGGCTCCCCGAGATCTACCTGATGCAGGGACTCCTCTACCGCGAAACCGGCGCGCTGAATCTGGCCATTAACCGCTTCTACCTCGTCCTGAGCAGCGCGGTCCAACTCAAGCTCGAGGAGATGGCCTACTACCAGCGGCTGGTCCTGCAGGCCAAGGCCGAGATCGCCGACACCCTGGTCATCCAGGGCAAGGTCGACGAGGCGGCCGAGACCTATTCGCGCCTTCTCGCCCTGACCACGGACCAGCTCAACCGCCCTCTCATCCACTCGAAGCTCATCCGCTGCTACTTCCAGATGGGGCGAAAAACCGAGGCCGTGACCGAAGGGGAACAGTTCCTCCTGAAATATCCGGATGCCGCGGAGATGGCCGAAGTGCGGTTCATGGTCGCGGGCATCTACAAGCAGACCAACCGCAACACGGAGGCGACCCGGCACACGCTCAAGCTCCTCCAATCCCAGCAGGCCGCCGCCGGAGCCAGTCCGGGACTCTGGGCCTACTGGCAGCAGCGCACCGGCAACGACATCGCCAACCAGCTCTACCGAGACGGCGACTACATGAACGCCCTTTCGGTCTACGGATCCATTTCAACGCTCGGGACCAACGCCGGCTGGCAGTTACCCGCGATGTATCAGATGGGATTGATCTACGAGCGGCTCGCGCAGACCCAGAAGGCGTCCGAGATCTACGCCAGGATCGTAAGCCGGGAAAAAGCCGCCGCGCCTCTGGCCGACAACGCCGTGGCCTCCGTGATCGAGATGGCCCGCTGGCGCGGTGACTACCTGAAGTGGATCGAAAAATCCGCCATCGACCGTGAGCTGCTCCGCGTGGGAGCCACGACAAACACGGCCGCATCCCTATGATGAACCTTGGCGAAATGAGAGCAGGGCTCCAGGCCCACTTGGGACTCGCCCGCGAAGTGCTTGCCCTCGTCGAACGCGAGGGCCAGTCGCTCCGGGCCCAGGATAATTCCTCCCCCTTCGAAAGCCATCCGGCGAAGAAGGCCCTTCTGGTTCGACTGGAGGAATCCGTCGCAAGGCTGAAGGAATACCGTTCCGAATGGACCCGGCTCGATCCGGCCACACGGGCCGCCAACGCCGACATCAACCAGCTCATCCGCCAGAACCAGGATCTCACCATGAAGATCATCGTCCTGGACCGCGAAAACGAGCAGGCTCTCCTCCGTCGCGGGCTTGTCCCTCCCCGCGAAATCCCTTCCGCCAACCGACAGCGCCCGCATTTCGTTGCTGACCTTTACCGCAGACAGGCCCGAGTCTAGGCCTTGAAATGTCGATCGAGAAAATCATCGTGCTTGAGGATGACCTGATCATCCGCAAGCACCTCGAACAGCAGTTGCGCAACCGGCGCTATGACGTCGCCACCGCGTCCACGATCGCCGCCGCCCAGGAACTTCTTTCCAAGGACTCCTTCGACCTCATCTTCGTCGACGTCTCTCTGCCTGACGGACAGGGGACCGACCTGCTCAAGGAACTCCAAACCCGCCCGGTGCGGCCCCTCGCCGTTGTCGTCACAGGAAACTCCTCCGTGCAGATGGCCGTCGATTGCATGAAGGCGGGCGCCTTCGACTACCTGATCAAGCCGTTTTCCTCCGACCAGATCGACGTCACGCTCAAGAAGGCCGAGGACTTCAACCAGATCCTCAAGGTCAACCAGTTCCTCAGCCACGATGACGACACCGACAGCGGCTCCGAGCTGATCGGCCAGAGCAAGGCCATGGAACGGTTGCGCGGTTTGATCCAACGCGTTGCCCCCACCCAGGCCACTGCCCTGATCCAGGGCGAAAGCGGCACCGGCAAGGAACTCGTGGCCCGTGCGCTCTTCCGCCAAAGCCCGCGCGCCGGAGCCCCGTTCATCAAGATGAACTGCGCCGCCGTGCCGGAGAATCTGATCGAGAGCGAGTTTTTCGGCCACGAGAAGGGCTCCTTCACCGGCGCAATGACCAAACGCGAAGGGCGCTTCGAGCTCGCACACGGTGGCACCATCCTTCTCGACGAGATCAGTGAAGTTTCATTGCAGGTCCAGGCCAAGCTCCTGCGCGTGCTCCAGGAACGCGAGTTCGAGCGCGTCGGCGGCAGCCGCACGATCCATGTTGATGTCCGGGTCATCGCCACAACCAATCGCAAGCTGGAGGAAAGCATCGAGAAGAAGGAATTCCGCCAGGATCTTTTCTTCCGCCTCAACGTCGTGCCCATTCTCGTGCCGCCCTTGCGCGACCGCCTTGAGGACGTGCCGCTGCTGGCCCAGCAGTTCATGCAGCGTTTCGCCCGCAAGCACGGCGTCCACGTCAAGGGACTCGCCGAGGAAGGCCTCAAGGCCCTCGTCAACCACTCGTGGCCGGGCAATGTCCGTGAGCTTCAGAACGTGGTCGAACGCGCCGTCATCCTTTCCGACGAGGGCGGCATGCTCGGCCGCGACCATCTCGGCCTAGGTCCCGGAGCCACTCCGAATGAGGTGAAGTCCTTCGATCCGGGATCAACCATCGTGGCGCTTCCGTCCAGTGATCTGTCCGGACTCCCCGTCCTAGGCACGGCCGATCAACCGGTCCTGCCTCTGGCGGAGATCGAGAAGCAGGCCATCTTCCACGCCCTGGAACACACCAAGGGCAACCGCACCCATGCCGCCAAACTTCTTGGCATCAGCATCCGCACGTTGAGGAACAAGCTCAACGAATACGGCGTCGCCTCGCGTGAAGAATCGGATGCCGCCCTGGCGGAGTAGCCGAATGCTGTGTAGCGGCCGACTGGCAACCTCGCCAGGGGGCCGCACCACGGATGGTCGACCCGGTTCAAAAGGGGTTCCTCGCTGTTTTCAGTGGGTTGGTGGGGCCGTTCGCGCCCGTGGTTGGCTGGGGTGAGGGAGAACGTGGTCGAGCAGTCCAGAGCAACTCGGAGCCGCAAGACGGATGGTTATCCACCGAAAACAGCGAGGAACCATCAAGGTATCCATCCGAGTAGGCAGGCCACCGCGAACAAACCAAGCGCAACGTGAACGGGAATCTGGAGAACCCCCCCGATGCCACGCGGGTCAGCAAAGCAGAGGAACGCGACTCCGAGAGCAAACATGAACACGTAGCGGAACGTGACGTCGCTGCGGAATGCCAAAACAATCGAGCACATAAAGCCGATGACCCAAAGCCCATCAGTGAGGTAAGCCAGCGGTGTGTAGTCGTCCGAGTGCTGGAGATGTCCGGCCATGCAGAAATGCTTGCTTCGACAGATGTAGTAAGCAGGCGAAGCCACGAGAAACGAAAGAAACGCAATCCGTGTCGCGCGGTCTGGGCTCAGAAACTCAAGGATGCGCTTCATGCGTAGTGCGGCCTAACGACCCCAAGCTCAGCGACCCGGCGCACTGGACGCAACGATTGCAACCGCGACGCCCCCGCCTTGTGCAGATACACGCCGGGCCGGTGGGGCACCTGCGAGAGCTTGCCGCGGATGTGGTCAGTGACGGGCATGGCGTAGTCGCAGGCTTCAGCCTGCGCGTCGTAAACGACCGAAACACTATCGTGAGCGTGAGGAGAAGCAACGCGGCGGTCGCGTCCGTAGTCGCAGGCTTTAGCCTGCGCGGCGGTTGATTCGATTGAACCGATTCGCAACCTGAAGGTTGCGACTACGGGCAAATCAACCCCCGGCGATGTTCAACGCGAGATCCTGCCACGCTTGCAACCACGACGCCCCCGCTGGGAAGAACCGCGTGCCCTTTCTCAAAGACCCGGAACTGCGCACCCGGTTGCATGCCTATATGGCGGGCGTCCTGCAAAACATCGGGTGCGAGCCTATCCTCATCAACGGCGTGGAAGATCATGTTCACATTCTCTGCAACCTTTCGCGGACCGTCACCATCGCCGAGTTGGTGGAAAAGGCGAAGACAGGTCCGTCGAAATGGATGAAGGAACAAGGGGCGGCTTATCGGGACTTCCACTGGCAAGGTGGATATGGCTCCTTTTCCGTCAGCCAATCCAATGTCGAGCAAGTGCGGGCCTATGTCGCGACGCAGGAGGAGCATCATCGCGCGGTGTCGTATCAGGATGAGTTTCGGGCGCTATGCCGGAAACACCGCGAGGAGATTGATGAACGATACGTGTGGGATTGAGAGTCGGGTTTTGTCCCGCCCCGTTGGGGCTTGATGATTCATTTTGATGTGGACCCAGGGCGGCGCTCGTTCCTCGCTTGCCCTGGGCTGGCTTGTGGACGGGCCTTTGGCCCTCCTGAGATCGAGCAGTGCTCCGCCAGCCCGGAGATTGCCGCCATTGTCATGCATCAAAGTGGGCGGCTTACTCCGTTTCAGCAGCGAGTGCGCGACATGCAGGAGGAGTCCGCCATCGGGCTGAGCAACCAGAGCAAGGAACGCGCGCTGGTGGGCGAGGTCATCTCCACCGTGGCGCTCATGCCATAATCCCCTGAATCGGCTTCGCGCCTTCGGCACTGGAATGGCAGTGCGGCGCAAGCTTTTCGCCGGGCTGCCTACGGCTTCTTGGCGAATATTTCTTCGGCCGTCTTGCGGAAGACGCCTTGGGCCTTGCCGCCTTCGCCGGGGAAGCCGGCGTGCTGCACCAGCCAGACGATGATGAGGCCGCGCGCCGGATCAATGTTCATGTTCGTGGCCAGCGCCCCACCGTGGCCGAAGCCGCCCGCGCCCACGCTGAAGCCGAGGCCGTAGCTTTCCTTCAGGTTCGCGGGCGTCT
>JAYTUE010000079.1:0-2333 GCA_043744715.1 Verrucomicrobiota bacterium
TGGTCCAGGTGAGGGCGCTTGAGGGTCCGTTTCCCTTCTATGGATCTCTTGAAACCGATCCGCCGAACGCAGCGCAGGAGTTCCGGTCCGGCGGCGCTCTCGTCGAGGAAGGCGTGCTCATCCAATACGGGGCCAAGGTCGGCGACGTCGTCCGCATCGGCGACCTCACGACCAAGGTCGTCGGCTCGTTGAAGAAGGTCCCGGGCGAAACCCTCGTCTTCGCCACCATCGCCCCGCGCGTCTATCTGAGTCTTGCAGAAGTCGAACGCGCCAATTTGATCCGCGATGGCAGTCTCGCCCGCTACAAGACGCTCTTCCAATTCCCCGCCGGAACGGACGTGGGTGCGCTGGTGAAGCAACGGCGGCCCGAATTCGACCAGCTCCGGTTGAGCGTGGATACGGTCAAGCAACGCCAGGAGAACCTCGGGCGTTCGATGGAGAACCTGACGAACTTCCTCAGCCTTGTCGGATTCATCGCCTTGTTGCTTGGCGGCGTGGGCGTTGCCAGCGCGATCCACACGCACGTGAAGCAGAAGCTCTCCAGCGTGGCGGTGCTCCGGTGTCTCGGTGCGACCAACGCGCAGACGTTCGCGGTCTATCTCGCGCAGGCCATGGCCTTGGGCGCGATCGGCGCGGCCGGTGGGGCGGCGCTCGGCGTGGTCGTGCAGCTCGGGCTTCCTCGCGTGCTGGCCGACTTCCTGCCGTTGACCGTCGAGTTCGGGGTCACCTGGGGTGCTGTCGCCGAATCCATGATGGCGGGGTTCGGCATCTGCGTGCTCTTCGCGTTGCTGCCGCTGCTGGCCGTTCGATCCGTGTCACCGCTGGTCGCCATCCGGGCCTCTGTGCAGCCCGTGGTCGGGAGGGACTACGCGCGCTGGGGCGTCATCGCGCTCCTGGTCCTGGGCATCGGCGTATTCCTCGTGCGCCACACGGAACGCCTACGGGATGCGGCGGGTTTCGGCGTTGGACTTCTTGTGGCTTTTCTCACTCTGGCCGGCGCGGCCAAGCTCCTGGTTTGGATGACCCGCCGGTTCATCGGGCCGGGTCTGCCCTACGTCTGGCGTCAGGGACTGGCCAACCTCCACAGGCCCGGCAATCGCACGCTGCTTCTGCTCACTTCGCTCGGCCTGGGCACCTTCCTCATCGTGACTCTGCTCCTGGTGCAGCAGACCCTGCTGACGCAGCTGGTTTCGTCGCGCCAGGACAACCGCGCCAACACGGTTCTCTTCGACATCCAGACCGACCAGAAGGACGCCGTGGCTGCCTTGTTGAAGGAACAGGGCCTGCCGGTGCTGGATGAGGCGCCCGTCGTGACCATGCGGCTCCAGTCGATCAAGGGCATCGAGGTGGAGGACCAGCTCGGACGGAAGACCAACGGCATTCCAAACTGGATCCTGCGCCGCGAGTTCCGCTCCACCTACCGCGACTCCCTCGCCGATGCGGAAAAGTTGACGGCCGGTTCTTGGCCGCAGAGGGCGACGAACGACGTGGTGCCGGTTTCCATGGAAACGGGGATCGCAAAAGACCTTCGTGTCGGGATGGGCGACGAGATCGTCTGGGACATCCAGGGGGTGCCGATGAAGACGCGTGTGGCCGCGCTGCGCGAAGTCGACTGGCGGCGTGTGCAGCCGAATTTTTTCGTGGTCTTCCCGCCGGCCTCGCTCGAAGCCGCGCCTTCGTTCCACATCATGACGACGCGGGCCGGATCGACCGAGGCCTCGGCCAACCTTCAGCGGGCTGTGGCCCAGAAGTTCCCCACCATCTCGACCATCGACGTGACGTTGATCCTCCAGACGGTCGATTCCGTGCTCGGCAAGGTCGCCTTTGTCATCCGGTTCATGGCGCTCTTCACCGTGCTGACCGGACTGCTGGTGCTGACCGGAACAATTCTGACGGGCCGTTTCCAGCGGGTGCAGGAAAGCGTGCTGCTCCGGACTCTTGGCGCCACGCGGCGTCAGGTGCGCCACATCCTGCTCGTGGAATATGCCGCCCTAGGTGCGTTGGCCGGTCTTACCGGCGTTCTCCTCTCGGTTGGAGGAGCGTGGGCGCTGAGCCAATTCGTGTTCCAGGTGGAGTTCGTCCTGCCCGTCATGATCGTCGCGTTGTCACTCGGCCTTGTCTCGCTGCTGACGACGGCGATTGGGTGGCTGGGAAGCCGGGGAGTGCTGGATGAACCCCCGCTGGTGATCCTGCGGGAAGGGTGATGGACCCGATTGTTCCGGGTCGGCCGGACTGCCTTCAGGTGGCCTTCAACTGCATGATCCGGCCGATGTTCCGCTCGATGCTTTCGAGGTAGACGTTCCGGCCGGTCTCGTCCTCTAGGAAGTGGTAGA
>JAYTUE010000080.1:0-9008 GCA_043744715.1 Verrucomicrobiota bacterium
GCAGTCCATGATGCCGCCGAAGATGTTCACGAAGATGCCCTTCACGTTCGGGTCGCCGAGGATGATCTTGAAGGCCGCGACGACCTGGTCCTTGGAAGCCCCGCCGCCGACATCGAGGAAGTTGGCCGGGTTGCCGCCGAAATGTTTGATGATGTCCATCGTGCTCATGGCGAGGCCGGCGCCGTTCACGAGGCAGGCGATGTTGCCGTCGAGCGCGATGTAGCTGAGGCCGAACTTGGAGGCTTCGATCTCCTTGGAGTCTTCCTCGTTCAGGTCGCGCAGGGCGACGATCTCGGGATGGCGGTAGAGCGCGTTGTCGTCGAAGGACACCTTGGCGTCGAGCGCGAGGACCTCGTCGGCGGGCGTGGTGATGAGGGGGTTGACCTCGATCATCGCGGCGTCCGTCTCCCAATACATGGCGTAGAGGTTGCGGATGAGCTTGGCGGCGTTCTTGGCCTCGACGGGGTTGAAGCCGAGCTTGAAGACGAGTTCGCGCACCTGGAAGTCGGCCAGGCCAAAGGCGGGATCAACGTGGACCTTGTGGATCTTTTCCGGCGCGTTGTGGGCGACGGTCTCGATCTCCACGCCGCCTTCGGTCGAGGCCACGATGACGGGTTTCGAGGTCGCGCGGTCGAGGAGGATGGCGAGGTAATATTCCTTTTTGATTTCGCTCGCGATCGTGAAGTAGACGGTCTGGACCTTGCGGCCGGCGGGACCGGTCTGAGCGGTGACGAGGGTGTTGCCGATCATCTTGCCGGCGATCTCTTTGGCGTCGGCCTTGGTCTTGCAGAACTTCACTCCGCCTTTGTAGCCATCGGTGAAGGTGCCCTTGCCACGTCCGCCGGCGTGGATCTGGGATTTCACCATCGTCGGACCTTCGGGAAGCGAGGCCAGCGCACTGTCGAACTCGGCGGCGGACTTGGCGGCGGCGCCCTTGGGCACGGGGACGCCGTATTTCTCGAAGAGGGCCTTGGCCTGATACTCGTGGATGTTCATTTACTTTAATTAAGATCGTCGATGGACGTGAGCACTGTCAGGTCCGGAATTTCAGAAAAATGTGCGTCATGGCTCAGGACGACGGCACCGATGCGGCGGGCGCAGGCTGCGATCAGGATGTCCTGCGCGGGCAGCGTGCGGCCTTTTCGATCCAGTTCCCAGGCGAGTTGGGCCGCTTCCTCCCAAAGCCGGTTGTCGGAGGGAATGTTGCACATGACATCGAGGAAGCCCGCCACCGCCCGACGGGTTGCCGGCTGAACGACGCCACGCAGCACTTCGAGCCGCACCATGCCGCAGGTGGCGAGGTCCATGCGCCGCGCACGGGTCATCAGCTCCTTTGCCGGGTCCAGCCCGCGGCGAAGCAGGCTGATCAATACCGAACTATCCACGAGGGCCGCGTTGGCGATCATTTGGCCTTACGCGCTTTGGAATTGCCGGCTCCCGTTGAGCGGGTGGCCATGACATCGTAGTCCGGGGCGACGGCGTCCCGTAATTCATCCGCGGTCAATCCGAGGCCGGTGCGGGCATAGGAGGCGAGCTTGTGCCGCCGTTCCATTTCGCGGAGGGCAAAATCCACCGCAGCGGTCTTGCTGTCGCACCCGTAGATGGCGATGACCCGATCCAAAAGGGAGTCATCAATGTGAAGGGTCATCTTCATGCCATACTGGGTATGGCAACCTTCCGTTTCACGCAAGCTTGCCGATGTTCCATTGCGGAACGGGGCGGTTCAACGCTGCGCGACCGGCGTGACCTTCAGGCCGACGGGGCCGGTGTAGACCGACTGCGGGCGGATGAGGCGGTTGTCGGCGAGCTGTTCGAGGACGTGGGCCGTCCAACCGCTGGTGCGGGCGATGGCGAAGATGGGAGTGAACAGGTCGGTCGGAATGCCGAGGCTGAAGTAGACCGTGGCGCTGTAGAAATCGACGTTCGCGTGGAGGTTCTTCTTCGCGAGCATCAGTTCAGCGATCCGCTCGGACATCTGGATCCACTTCGGGTCGCCCAGCTTGGCCGAGAGGATGAGCGCCATGCGCTTCAGATGCGGGGCGCGGGGATCGAGCACTTTGTAGACGCGGTGGCCGATGCCCATGATCTTCCGCTTCTGGGCCAGGCTGTCGTCGATGAAGTGGTCGACCTTGTCGAGGGAACCGATCTCCAGAAGCATCTTGATGACGCCCTCGTTGGCGCCGCCGTGGAGGGGGCCCTTGAGCGTGCCGATCGCGGTGGTGATGGCCGAATACATGTCCGACAGCGTGGCGATGGTGACACGCGCGCTGAAGGTGGAGGCGTTCATACCATGGTCCGCATGGAGGACGTAGCACAGGTCGAGCGTGCTCTCCTTCTCGGCGGACGGCTTCACGCCGTCGATCATGTAGAGGAAGTTGGCGGCTTCGCCGAGCGTCGGATCGGGAGCCACAAGGGAGAGCGCCTGACGGGCCCGGTGGAAGTAGGCCGTGATGACCGGGATCTGCGCGATCAGCCGGAGGGCTTTGCGGCGCTGGGCGTCCATCGTGTCGACGTCCGCCGTGGTGTCGTAGCAGCCGAGGGCGCTGACGCCAGTGCGGATGGCGTGCATCGGCGGGCAATCCTTGGGCAGCTTCGTCACCAGCTCGATCACGCCGCGGGGAATGTCGCGGAAGCCCGCCAAGGTCGCCTTGAGCTCGGCCAGTTCCTTCGCATTGGGCAGATGATTGTGGTGGAGCAGGAAGACGACCTCCTCGTAGGACACCTTGCCGGCGAGCTCGTTGATGTCGTAGCCGCAATAGATCAACTGGCCGACATCGCCCCTCACATCGCTCAACCGCGTATTGGCGGCGACGACGCCTTCGAGTCCTTTGGCTGAGGCGGTGGATGCGGCTTCGGGCGTGCTCATGTATGGTTGAAAATGGCTTCCTGGCGGTGGCGTTTTGAAAGGCTCGCGCAAGTTAGTAACCGGGTCCGGACCGGTCAACGGGTTTCCCCCCGCGCAACCCTTTTCCAACAATCTTCTGCCCATAATCAGGCCCGCTGCGGGCAATTCGCTTGAATACCGGACGCGCCGGCACTTCAAATCCGTGCGCCCATGAGACACCTCCTCGCCCTGATCCTGCTGCTGGCCGGGGGAGTCGCGTCGATGCGTGCCGCGTCGATTTCCGCCGGCTACGACACCGTCACGATCAGCGGCCGGCCCTATGCGGCCGTGCGGGATTGGGCCGGGGCCAACGGCTTCGCGGTGAAGTGGCTTCAACGGGACAGGGCCGCCAGCCTCACAGGCCCGTTCGGGACGATCAAACTGGAGGCCGATTCCCGGTGGATCGAAGTCAACGGCATCCGCATCACGCTCTCGTTCCCCATCGCCCTCAAATCGGGACAACTCCACATCACCCCCTCCGACATCACGGGCCACCTGACGCCCTTGCTCTATCCGCGCAAGATGGCCGAAGGGGCCAAGATCCGGACCATCTGCCTTGATCCCGGCCACGGCGGCAAAGACCCCGGCAACACGGAAGGTCCCCGCCGGGAAAAGGACTACACCCTGCTTCTGGGTCGTGAACTTCAGTCCCAGCTTGAGAAAGCCGGATACAGGGTCGTCGCCACACGCAACCGCGACGAATTCCCCGAGCTCGACGAGCGGCCCGTCTATGCCAACCGCCGCAAGGCGGACCTGTTCATCAGCCTTCATTTCAACTCCGCCGCCGCCACATCGGCCTCCGGGATCGAGGTCTTCTGCCTGACGCCGGCCGGTGCGCCTTCGAGCCACGCACGGCCCGAGGGCTACAACGGCAGCTCGCTTCCGGGGAACCGCAATGACAGCCAGAACATGCTTCTCGCCTACCAGATCCAGAAAAGCCTGGTGAAGGAGACCAGGGCCGACGACCGAGGAATCGTGCGCGCCCGGTTCGCCGTGCTGAAAAACGCGACCATGCCCGCCGTGCTGGTGGAAGGCGGTTTCATGAGCAATCCCACGGAAGGCCGCCGGATCTACGACACCGCCTACCGGAAGACCCTCGCCAAGGGCATCGTCGATGGAATCAAAGCCTACGCCAAGCTGGTCGAGCGTCAGGATTGAGGGTTCGCGGATGGTTCCGTCACGCTTGGAGATATTTCATCAGGCCGTCTTCAAACCTCGCGAAGGACAACCCGAAATCGGCCTTCGCCCGCGACGGCTCGCCCACATTGTCCTCCTCCAGCATGAGCAACTGGTCGCGGGTCAATGGCGACGCCTGCCGCAGGATCGCGGGAAAAACCGTCTCCATGATTCGCGCCTGCAAACGCGCCAGAGGCATCGGCACATGAACGATCAGCCGACGGCGGCCCAGGGTTTTCAGGATCAGCCGCATGATCTCGACGAAGCTGAACCGCTCTTCTCCGCATAGGTCATAGGTTTGCCCGATGCTGGCAGGAACGGCCAGCGCACCCACGAAAGCCTTCGCGACCTGGTCGACATGGACCGGCTGCATCAAACCGTCGCCGCTTCCCAGCACCGGAAGGATGGGCGACCAACGCGACATCCTGTCGAACAAACCCACCAAACCGTCGCCGGGACCGTAGACGATCGAAGGGCGGAAGATCGTCCAATCAAAGCCGCTCGCCCGCACCCATTCCTCCGCCGCCCACTTGGTTTGATGATACCGCGACCGCGCATCCGGCCGCGTGCCCAACGCGCTCATCTGCACCCAACGGCCCACCCCGGCCGACTTGGCCGCGGTCAACATACGTCGTGTGGCTCCGACGTGGGCCTCCTCGAAGGTGTTCCGCCCGATCTCGCCAATGATGCCGACCAAGTGGATCACCGCATCCACACCCGCCACCGCTCCTGTCAGGGATGCCGGGTCGTGGATGTCGCCCGCAATGAGATCGGCCGTCGTCCCGGCAGCGAGGGTCATGGCCTTGGTTGAGCGGACGTCGCGCACCAGCAGGCGCGGTTCATGGCCGGCGGCGGCCAGTTGCCGGACCACGCTGCGGCCGATGAAGCCGGTTCCACCTGTGACAAGGACTTTCATGCGCGGCGACGTTTGCAGCCTTCACTGCAAAAGCGAACCTCCTCCCAGCACCGTTCCCACTTCTTGCGCCACTCGAAGGGACGCTGGCAATTCGCGCAGAGCTTTGTCGGCAGTTGGCCTTTGCGCCATTTCATCCCCAACCAGTAGCGGTTCCAAGTTTGTCTGCAACCGCCACATCACGCGGCTGCTTCAAGCGAACGCTTGTTTTGCAACCGAACCGGCCAGGTCTATCTTCCCGACGCGATGCCGACCGATCCGACCCCTAAACCAAAACCCGTCACTCCCTCCAGCGAGGACACCATGCTTGGGCTGATCAAGGTCATGGAATGGTCGCTTGCCATCGGCTTCGGCGTGCTCGCGGCCGCGACCGCCGGGGTGAAGAAGCTCTGGGAGGACCACTCGATGACCTTCAGCATCTGGGTCATCATCGCCCCGGCCGTCGTCGTGACGTTGAACTGGTTTTTCTGGCGGCATGTGAAGCGCAAGATCGCCCGCGAAGGCGTCCGCATTCAGCGGTCCAAATAGACACCCCCGACCGGCTACAAAGCCTGCCGCTTCGCCATCACCCGGACTTCACGGCCCGGCTTGAGGAGATGGGCCAACCGGCGGACAAACCTGAACCCGCCTTCGCCCAGCTTGAACCGCAGCGCCTGCACCGCCGCCCATCGGTCGTAGCCGAACTCCCCGATGCCGGCCGACTCGACCTCCCACCCGCACTGGGTCGCCAGCGCGGCCAAGGTCTGGGCGTTCCAGGAAAAGAGATGGTGGTTCGGTTCCCCGGGATCGAAGCGTCGGTAGCGCCGCTCGGTTTCATAGGGGACGTGGAGCAGCAAGGTCCCGGAGGGTTTGAGCGTGCGCGCCAGGGATCGCAGCGCCGCCGCCGGATCAATCACATGCTCCAGCGCGTGATGGCAGATGACGACGTCGGCCAACCCATCCGGAACCGCATCCAGCGAGCCGTGGAATTCGATCCCGGCTTGGGCGAGGTCCGCGCCGAGGAACTCCGCCACATCGACCCCGATCCGCCGGGAACATTCCAGCGATCGCAGGTTCCAACCCGCGCCCACGCCGAACTCCACGACGACATCCCGGCTTCGGACGAACGGCTGAAACTTCTCCGCCCGCAGCCGCGTGATCCACGGCAGCGCCCCCACGGGCACACCGCGTTTCACCCCGTGATAAAGCAGACCGGCGTCGGCGCGGTAATGGTCGGCAGGCTGCTTGGACGATTCAGGGGCCATGGGATCAGACGAGAAGTTCGCCGCGCAGGACGGTGACGGCTTTGCCTAGGAGCTTCGTGCGATCCCCCGCGTGGACGACGCGGACCAGTCCACCACGGGCCGACG
Organism: Verrucomicrobiota bacterium; assembly: GCA_043744715.1. Lineage (GTDB taxonomy): Bacteria > Verrucomicrobiota > Verrucomicrobiia > Limisphaerales > CANJSG01 > CANJSG01. Next base: position 6,323 of record JAYTUE010000080.1, read on the forward strand.
CCTGCCAGCCGGCGAGCTCGCAGCGCCCCAACTTGCCGGCCCAATACGGCGCGAGCGCGCAGTGCGCCGAACCGGTGACGGGATCTTCATCCACTCCCGAAGCGGGAGCGAAGAAACGCGACACGAAGTCGAAGCGCGGATCATCGGACGCCGCCGTGACGATGATTCCACGGGCCTTCACGCCGCGCAGCCGATGAAGGTCCGGATTCAAGGCCCGCACATCCGAAGCGGCCGCCACTTCGACAAACCAGTCGAACCGCGTCCGCCCGACAAAGGAGCCGGAAACCCCCAGGTCCGCGATCAATCCCTCCGGAGCCGCTTCGGCAACTGGCGGAGTGGTCGGGAAATCTAGCTCGATCCAGCCATCGCGCTGATCCGCCGTCAGCCAGCCGCTGCGCGTTTGAAAGCGGGCCGTCCCCCCAACCGGCTCATGCCCGCAGGTCCAGAGCACATGCGCGCCGGCGAGTGTCGCGTGGCCGCAAAGATCGACCTCCACGGTCGGCGTGAACCATCGCAGCCTCCAGCCGCCATCGATACGGTGCAGGAAGGCCGTTTCAGCGAGGTTCATCTCACGGGCGATGAGCTGCATACGAGCATCGGAGATCGGCTCACCCAGCACACAAACGGCCGCAGGGTTTCCGCGGAACGGTTCATCGGTGAAGGCGTCGACGATGTGGATGCGTTGCGACATGCGAGAAAGCTGGTGCATGGAAATCGTAGGCCGGACAGGTCGGACCGGCCAGATGGATTAATCCACGACGAGCATGGAGGGACATCAGGCAGCCGAACCGGAATTTCACGGAAAACGCAGGAGAAGGAACCAAACCTTGCCGGTTCCTCCCACACGTCACATTGCTGATCCGGCGCTCCTCTGAGCCCAGTCGTGAGTGAAACCATGAAGCCTGACCTCACCGCATCCAAAAGATCAGCAGACCAATTCATCCGGCTTCAAGACCCAGGCCGAAGGATGCTGGGTGAAACCAACGAGAGGGTCATAGCCCACGGCCCGGGGAGCCGATGAGGGATCAGGACGACGCCACCCGACGAAGCCGCTTCCCGCGCCACGGCGGCGTGCTAGCTTGCCGTCGTGCATCGTCCAGTTTTGCTCCACCTGCGCCGCTTCATGACGGCGATGTTTCTCATCGCGAACATCGGAGGGCAGGCACAGCAGCCGAAACAGCCGGCCGAACCGGACGGCCTCGATGCTCTCGTCGAGGCGGCGGAGGCGTGGGCCAAGGACAACATAGACGAATCCGTCCTCGCCACGTTCGGCCAGGTCGACCGTGATCGCATCCGGGGATTGTTCGCCGAACTGGAGAAACGCCTGCACGGCGATTCCGTCTACGATCTCGACGCATTGCGCGACAACGCCCGTGCCCTGCTTCCCCTTCTCCTGCAGTTCGAGGACTCCGCGCCCTACGCCATGTGGCTCCAGAACCGCCTCGAATATCTCGATGCCGCCGACCAGTTCCGCCGCGAGCTGACTCCGAAACCACCGGCCCCGCCCAAGCCCGGCCAGCCGCAACCCGCCCCGCCGCCGCCGACCGTGGCCCAGCAGCGCGTGCTCTGGGAGAAGCGCGTTTCCCTCGTGCGCGAGCCGGCCGAATCCCATCCCATCGCGGACAAGCTCAAGCCCGTGTTCACAGCCGAAGGGGTTCCCTCCGCGCTCGTCTGGATTGCCGAAGTGGAATCCGGTTTCAACCCCAAGGCCACCAGCCCGTCGGGCGCGGCCGGCCTGTTCCAGCTCATGCCACCGACGGCAAAAAGTCTCGGCCTCTCCACCTGGCTGCCGGATGAACGGCGTCATCCGGAGAAGAGCGCCCGCGCCGCCGCCCACTACCTCCGCCAACTGCATCGTCGCTTCGGCGACTGGCCACTTGTGCTCGCCGCCTACAACGCCGGCGAAGGCCGCGTGGCCAGGCTGTTGAAGAACTCCAAGGCGAAAACCTTCGACGCCATCGCCGCTAAACTTCCCGCCGAAACCCAGATGTATGTCCCGCGCTGCGAAGCCGTGATCCGCAAACGCGAAGGCGTTTGGCTGTCGGACCTCAAGGCTCCCAAAGCCTAACGGCCATTGTCAGCGCCAAGCTTGAACCGGGAACCCACGCGGGCGGGCCAGCTCACGGCGAGTTGGTTGGTGCTGACGAGCATCGTCTGGAGGACGAGCGCGTCCATCACGCCGAGCGGCGAAACCTCCACAAGGCAAACGCGCCCAAACCAAGCAAGGCCCATGTCGAAGGCTCCGGCACCGCGCCTGCCGAGATCGATTGGCCGGGGACCGTGTTGTAGGCGTAGTCGAGGATAATGCCGTCGTTCTCGAAGCCACCGAGGACGCGGATCCAGCCGTAGTGCAGCCCGTCGGCCGCGAAGAACTGGATGCCTACATAGCCCTCGGTTCCGAAACCTGAAGTCGGCTTGAAATCTCCGGCGCACTGGAAAAAGCCATGGCACGCCAAGAGGTAGAGGCCGGTGACGGAGCTGTTCGGATTGGGCCTGTTGCCATACCACGCGACGAGGCCCTGCGCGGCGGTCGCGATGTCGGTCCCCGCCGTGAGCCGCCGGGAGCGGAAGGTGGCCGATTCTACCGGCAGGCTCGCCGGATACCCGAGCACCTTGTTGGCGTTCTTGGGTTCCAGCTGGAAGCCGGCCGCGATGGCGGCGGTGCCGATGAACCTGAAGTCCAAAA
>JAYTUE010000081.1:0-9006 GCA_043744715.1 Verrucomicrobiota bacterium
CCGGTCGAATACCGGACCTTGAGCAGCTTGAAGAGTTTCTCGTTCAACCGCTGCGCCGCCTCGCCCGGGGTCCGGCAGTCGGCGATCAGCGGCAGGGAAATCTCCCGAAGTTTGGCGCGCCACGGTTCACGCGCCTCGGTCATGGAGGCGTAGGGCAACACGTCGTTCAGGAAGATGTCCTCGGGAATCTTCGGGCCCCACGGCGCTTGGGCCACGGCCTCGCGGGCGAGCCGGACATTCTCCAGCAGGAAAGCCGCCGACAACTCGCGCGCGTCCTTCTCCGGCATGTGCTCCACGAGGAACTGCATGGCCACGCGTTCCTTGCCCGTCGATGCGGCCAACGCGCGGGACAGCTCGAGGGCATTCGTGCCCGCCGCGGCCAACTGGCGCTCGATGGCCGGAGAACCCGCGCTGACGGCCGGTTCAGGAAGCCGACAAACACAGCCGGCCGCCAACAGAAGCAGCAGACAAACGCCGACGGTCGCACGATGGGCCATGGGGAAAACCTGCCAGCCGCTTGCTCAGGCAAAAGAACAAACTCGGCGCGATGACGATTGAGCCACGCGACGGGGCCTTGTTTCGGATTGCGTCGGATGCGCTTCGTGGGCATTCACGCCGTCCCATGTTGCCATGAACGAATCCCATGTCGCGAAGATCGCATCCGAGCTGAAGGTTCCGGGCCGCCAGGTCGCCGCCACCGCCAAGCTCCTGGCCGAGGGCGCCACCGTCCCTTTCATCGCCCGCTACCGCAAGGAAGTGACCGGCACGCTCGACGAGGTGGCCATCACCGCCATCCGCGACCGCCTGCTCCAGCTCGCGGAACTCGACGAGCGCCGCACCTCGATCGTGAAGTCGCTGGAGGAACGCAACCTCCTGTCCGACGACCTCAAGCACGCCATCGCATCCGCCGAGACGTTGACCGCGCTGGAGGACCTCTACGCGCCGTATCGCCCCAAGCGCCGCACCCGCGCCACCATCGCCAAGGAAGCCGGGCTGGAGCCGCTGGCCAAGGTGATCTTCGAACAGCAAGAGGCCGTCGATCCGCTCAAAGAAGCCGCCGCCTTCGTCAACCCGGAGAAGCTCGTCGTCGATGCGAACGCCGCCCTCTACGGCGCCCGCGACATCATCGCCGAGTGGATCAACGACGACGCCGTGGCCCGCGCAAAGCTCCGCCAGCTCTACTGGAGCGAAGGCGCCGTCCGCTCGAAAGTGCTGACCGGAAAGGAAGCCGAGGGTGCGAAGTTCAAGGACTACTTCGACTGGAGCGAGCCGGTTAAGACGATTCCCAGTCACCGGTTGCTGGCGATCCGGCGCGGCGAGACCGAAGGCTTCTTGCTCCTCCGTATCACGCCGCCTGAAGCCGACGCGGTCATCGCCTTGGAAGAGCTCTTCGTGAAAGCCCCCGGCAAACCCGGAGGCGAGCAAGTTCGTCTGGCGGCGCAGGATTGTTTCAAGCGGCTGCTCGGCTTCGCCATCGAGGGCGAGATCCGCATCGAATCGAAGAAGAAGGCCGACACCGAGGCCATCCGCGTCTTCGCCGAAAATCTGCGCGAACTCCTGCTCGCACCCGCGCTCGGGCAGAAGAACGTCCTAGCCATCGATCCCGGCTTCCGCACGGGCTGCAAGGTCGTGTGCCTGGATCGCCAGGGAAAGCTGCTCCACCACGACGTGATTTACCCGACAGCAGCCGGCCCGTCGCAGGTGCGTGAAGCGGCCGAGGTCGTGCTGGCCTTCATCAAGAAATTCCAGATCGAGGCCATCGCCATCGGCAACGGCACCGCCGGCCGCGAGACGGAAACCTTCATCAAACTGCTGAAGCTCCCGTCCACCATCTCCGTGGTCATGGTCAACGAAAGCGGCGCGTCGATCTATTCAGCCAGCGACGTCGCACGCGAAGAGTTCCCCGCCGAGGACTTGACCGTGCGCGGCTCCGTCAGCATCGGCCGGCGCTTGATGGACCCGCTCGCCGAACTGGTGAAGCTCGACGCCAAGAGCATCGGCGTCGGCCAGTATCAGCACGACGTCGACCAGAACGCGCTCAAACGCAGCCTCGACGACGTGGTCGTCTCCTGCGTGAACGGCGTGGGCGTGGAACTGAACACCGCCAGCAAACAGCTCCTCAGCTACGTCTCCGGACTCGGCCCGTCGCTCGCGGCCAACATCGTCGCGCACCGCAACGAGCACGGCCCGTTCAAGTCGCGCCACGAGCTGCTGAAGGTTTCGCGTCTCGGACCCAAGGCCTTCGAGCAGGCCGCCGGCTTCCTCCGCATCCGCGACGGCGAACACCCGCTCGACGCCAGCGCCGTGCATCCGGAGCGCTACACGCTGGTGGACACGATGGCCCGCGACCTCGGCTGCACGGTGAAGGATCTGCTCAAGGACGCCGGCGCGCGCCAGAAACTCAAACTGGAGAAATACGTCAGCGACGACGCCGGTCTGCCCACGCTCCAGGACATCGTGCAAGAGCTGGCCAAACCCGGCCGCGATCCGCGCGAGAAGTTCGAGATGTTCAGCTTCAAGGACGGCGTGGAGAAGATGGAGGACCTGAAGCCCGGCATGAAGCTGCCCGGCATCGTGACCAACGTGACCGCGTTCGGCGCCTTCGTGGACATCGGCGTGCACCAGGACGGACTCGTCCACGTCAGCCAGCTCGCCGACCGCTTCATCAAGGACGCCTCCGAAGTCGTGAAGGTCTCGCAGAAGGTCATGGTCACCGTGACCGAAGTGGACCTGCCCCGGAAACGCATCGCGCTCTCGATGAAAGCCAATCCGGAGATCGGCGCCGCCAAGGAACAGCGCAGTTCCCCCGCCGCGCCGCGCCCTCCCGCCGGCAAACCTGGAGGCTTCCCGGCACGACCGCCCTTCAATCCCGCCCGCGGCGGCGGCCGTGGCGATGGCGGCGGCGGCCTCGGGTCGCTCGCGGACGCCTTCGATACCTCGCTCAAGAAGAAGTGACCCTTTCGGGTGCCACAGGTTCCTAGCCGGCCGTTCCAGCCGTCGCGCTGGACTCTCCAGGCGTTGCTGGTTTGACGGCTCCCCGCTCGAACCGGAGGGCTGGTCTGGTTGCCGGTCTGCAGCTTCCACGAACGGCAACGAAGTTCCATGCGCGGGGTTGCGTGTGCGGCCCGGCCATCATCGCCGGACCACGGTGTCCAAAGAAAAGGCTTCGCGGCGGTTCTGAATCGGCTAAGGTAACCCCTTGCGAAGGTAAGCGTATGACACCGAAACTTTTCTCCGAACTGGGCCTCTCTCCGGAAGTCCTGAAGGCCATCGACAAGCTGGGCTTTGAGCAGGCTTCACCCATCCAAGCCGCGGCCATCCCCGTGCTCATGTCCGGCAAGGACGTCGTGGGCCAATCCGAAACCGGCTCCGGCAAGACGGCCGCCTTCGCCATCCCGGCCATCGAGAAGGTCGAAGCGGCCAAGCGGGCCGTGCAGATCCTGATCCTGTGCCCCACGCGCGAACTCGCCGTGCAGGTGGCCGAGGAGGTCCACAAGCTCGCCTGCTTCAAGCGCGGCATCCAGGCCCTCCCGATCTACGGCGGGCAGTCCTACGACCGGCAGATCCTCGGCCTCCGCAACGGCGCCCAGATCGTCATCGGCACGCCCGGCCGCGTCATGGACCACATGCGCAAGGGCACGCTCCGCCTCGACCAGATCAAGATGGTCATCCTCGACGAGGCCGACGTCATGCTGAACATGGGCTTCCGCGACGACATCGAAGTCATCCTGCAGGACATGCCGAAGACCCGTCAGACCGTCTTCTTCTCCGCCACCCTGCCCCGTCCGATCCAGGACCTGATCCAGAAGCATTCCAATTCCCCGCAGAGCGTGCGGATCGAGCAGAAGGGCATGACGGTCGCGACCGTCGAGCAGGCGTATTACGAGGTGGACCGCCGCTTCAAGATCGAGCTGCTCACGCGCCTGATCGACATCCACGACCTCAAGCTCGGCATCGTGTTCTGCAACACCAAGCGCATGGTGGACGACCTCGTCGACCATCTCGAAGCGCAGGGCTATTCCGCCGACCGCCTCCACGGCGACATGACCCAGCCGCAGCGCGACCGCGTGATGGGCAAGTTCCGCAAGGGCGGCCTCGAATTCCTCGTCGCCACCGACGTCGCCGCCCGCGGCATCGACGTCAACGATGTCGAGGTCGTCTTCAACTACGACCTGCCCTACGACCCCGAGGACTACGTCCACCGCATCGGCCGGACGGGCCGCGCCGGACGCAGCGGACGAGCGATCTCCTTCGTGGCCGGCCGCGAGTTCTTCCAGATCCGCAACATCGAGCGCTTCACCAACACGCGCATCCACCGCGCCCAGGTGCCCACGCTCGACGAGGTCGAGGAGGCGCGCGCCAGCGGTTTCGTGGCCAAGGTGCGGGCCACCCTCAAGGCGGGCGAGTTCAAGGGCAACGAGCCGTTGATCGAACGGCTGATGGAGGAGGGTTTCACCTCCACCGACATCGCCGCCGCGTCGTTCCATCTGCTCCAGAACGGCGACGGAACCACCGCCGCCAAGACTCCCGTGAAAAAGGTCGAGGAATACGAACGTCCTGACCGCCCCCAGATGGCCCCGCGTCCCGAGCGCCAGGAACGCTTCGACCGTCCGCCCGAGCGGCCCCAGTATCGCTCGGAGCCGTCCCAGGGCTACAACCGCGACCAGGCGCCGAACCGTGATTCCGGCTACGGCCAGCAGGGCGGTTACGGCCGCGATCAGGGTGGCCAAGGTGGCCAAGGTGGCTACAACCGCGACCAAGGCTACAACTCCCAACGCAGTTACGATCGTCCCTCTCCGAGCTACGGTCGCGGCGGCGGCCCCGGCGACTACGGCCAACCCCAGGGCGGCTACGGTCGTGATCAAGGCGGCCAGGGCGGCCAGGGCGGATACGGTCGCGATGCCGGAGCAGGCGGCTATGGCCGGGATGCCGGCTATCAAAGCCGGCCGAGCCGGGTAGTTCCCCGTCCGACCCGCGAAGAACCTCCCGCCAGCCAGAGGGAAACTTTTGTCCCCAAGAAGGCCCTTGCCGCCAAGCCGGCCGCGAATGCCGCCACCACGGCCAAGGTCGATCCCGCCATCGCCGACGAACCGTTCGATCCCCGCCTTCTCGAAGGCCATCGTCCGGCGGATGACAAGGGACCGGCCGCGCCGCGCGTCAGCCGCAAGACGCCCGAAGGCCATACCCGCCTCCACTTCAACGTCGGCTCCGAGCAGGGCGTCTTCCCCATCGACGTCGTCAACAGCGTGGCCAGCCAGACCGGTTTGCCCGGCAAGATCATCGGCAAGGTCGATGTCCGTGAGCGCCACCTCTTCGCCGATGTCGCCAGCGAGCATGTCAACGACGTCATCGCCAAGCTCAACGAGGCCGAGATCAAGGGCCAGAAGGTCAAGGTCCGCCTCGCCTGATCGGCTTCGTCCATCCATTCTGAAAACAGAAAGGCCGACCGGGAAACCGGTCGGCCTTCTTGTTGAAATGATGGAGCCGTCGTCGGATCAGGATCCGGATGGCTTCTCGGTCTTCTCCTTCTTCGACCAGCCCTGGATGCCGGCCGCGTAGTGCTTCACGTTCTTGAAGCCGAGTTCCTTCGCGGCGCGCGCGCCGGCCTTGTAGGCGGGACACGCCTCATTGCCGCAGTAGGCGACGATGAGGGCGTTCTTGTCGACTGGAAGCATCTTCGCGAGCTTCGCCTGCTGGCCCTCGAAATCGATAGCTCCGGGGATGTGGCCCTCCTTCCAGGAATCGGTCCCGTTCACGTCGATGAGCGTGACCTTCTTTTCCTCGATGGCCTTCTTCAGGTCATCGGTGCTGATGGTGGGAAACTTGGCGTCCTCGGCGGCCACGTTCATGGCGAAGAGGGCGGCGATGGCGAGGGTGGAGAAGAGTTTCTTCATACGTTTGTCTGTGGCGGAACTAAGCACAGTATTCCCGATAGCCAAGCGTTTTTCTTCAGCCTTCAACGCGCAATGGGCGCGATGGAACAAAGCCGGACCACCGGTTCGCCTGCGGTCCGGGACGCTTCCAAGTCGACTAGGAGATCGACCGCCCAGTCATTGTGCCCGGCGGGATCGACGAGCACCTGCTGCACGCGCCACGTCTTGCGATCCTCCGCTGGGATGACATGGGTGTGGCGGACGTTGCGCGCTTCCGGATTGAGGCAGATGCGTTCGTGGTCGACGTAGAAGGCGTCGAGCATGGAGCGAAGCCGAGCAGTGGGGCTGGGAAGAGAGGGGGCTGAGGAAGGTTCGGGATCGGCCCACCATTCCATCTCGGCTGCGGCGGCTTCCATGTCGTCGTTCGCGAGATGCCGGAGGAAGCCAAAGATCCGGGTGCGGATGGCGGCGGTGAATGTCTTGGTGTCGCGCGTGATGTCCTTCGCGGCTTCTTCGGCGCCTGGTGGACGAACTTCCGGGCCTGCGTCGGCGGCCTTGAACCCGGGGTTCTTCATCCGTTCCCACTCGTCCTCCAGACTCGTGTCGATCTGCCGGATCATGACGGCGAGGTATTCCTCCATCTCGCGGACGGTGTCGTTCTTCGCCGCGTCCGGCACGGTCTGGGCGAGGATCTTGTGGACACGCGAAATGTGCCGGAGCAGCAGGCCTTCGGAGCGGTGCAGTTCGTAGATCTTGATGTAGTCGGCGAAGCTGCGGAACTCCTCGAACATCTCCCGCACGATGGATTTCGGCCGGATGTTTTCCTGGCCGACCCACGGATGTTTTTCCGCGAACGCGTTGAAGGTCTCGTAGATGAACTCCCGCTTGGGCTTGGGATGTTCCAGCTTCTCCAGCTCCTCCATGCGCCGGTCGTAGTCCATGCCTTCGGCCTTGAGCTCGGCGACCTTCTGCCCCTTCAGCTTGTCGAGCTGGCGGCGAAGAATGGCGTCGGGATTCTCCATGATCGACTCGACGAGCGTGATCAGATCGAGCGCGTAATCCGGCGCTTCGGGATCGAGGAGCGGAACGGTGTCCAGCAGGTAGAGAGACAGCGTCTGGTCCATCGAGAAGTCGTCCTGCAGCTCGACGTTCACGCGGAGTTTCTGGCGCGCATTAGTGGCACAGGCGCCCGCGCCTGTGCTGCCTTGGGATTGCCGAGAAACACCGTCATCCGAGCAGGCGGGGGCGCCTGCTCCACCGGCCACAGGCGAGGGTGCCTGTGCCGCTATCTCGATGATCTTCCGGTCCACCAGCGACCGGAACAGCTGCCACGCGCGGGAGGCATGTCCCTTCTTCTGCTTGTCGGAATCGTGGCAGCGCCGGATCAGGTCGCGCACCGCCGCACAACCGTCGCCGGGTCGGCCGAGCACGTTCAGCAGCATCCCGTGCGAAACCTGGAACCGCGACACCAGCCGCTCCGGCGGCGCAGCGATGAGGCGCTCGAAGGTCTTCTTGTCCCAGGCCACGAAGTTCTTCTCCGGCGCCTGGCGCTTCACCACCTTCTTGCCGCTGGTCTTCGACTTTTCCTCAAGCTTCAGGTTCTCGACGACGTGCTCCGGCGCCTGCGCGACGACCCAGCCGCGGTCGTCGAATCCCTTCCGTCCCGCGCGTCCGGAGATCTGGTGGAAATCACGCGCGGTGAGGATGCCGACCTTCTCGCCGCTGAACTTGCAAAGCTGCGTGAAGAGCACCGTGCGGATCGGGACGTTGACGCCCACGCCCAGCGTGTCGGTTCCGCAGATGACTTTGAGCAGCCCCTTCTGCGCGAGCTGTTCGACGAGGATGCGATACTTCGGCAGGAGTCCGGCATGATGCAGACCGATGCCGTGCCGGAGCCACTTCTTGATCTCGGGACCGTAGGGACTGCTGAACTTGAAGCCCTCGATGGCGCTCGCAATAGCAGCCTTTTCCTCGCGGGATGAGACGTTGAGGCTCGTGAAATCCTGCGCGCTCTGCGCCGCCTCCATCTGGGTGAAATGGACGACGTAGACCGGCGCTTTGCCGTCGTTGACCAACTGCTCGAGCGTCGTGGCCAACGCGAGATCGGAATAGGCGAACTCCAACGGGACCGGCCGGTCCTTCGAAGAAACCGTCGTCGTCACGCGGCCGGTGATCTTGGTCAGCTCCGCTTCGAAGAAGGCCGTCTCGCCCAGCGTCGCCGACATGAGGAGGAACCGCGTCTGCGGCAGCGTGAGCAACGGTGCCTGCCAGGCCACACCGCGTTCCTTGTCCGAATAGTAGTGGAACTCGTCCATGACCACGTCGTGCACGTTGGCCTTGGGCCCGTCGCGCAGGGCGATGTTGGCGAGCACTTCGGCCGTGCAGCAGAGGATGGGCGCGCCCTGGTTGACCGTGGCGTCGCCGGTGGACAGCCCGACGTTGTCCGGCCCGAACTCACGGCAGAGCGCGAGCCACTTCTCGTTCACCAGCGCCTTGACCGGGCAGGTGTAGACCGAGCGCCGGCCCTTCGCGATGGACTGGAAATGGAGCGCCGAGGCGACAAGGGATTTCCCCGAGCCGGTGGGTGTGTTGAGGATGACGTTCTTCTCCTCGAAGAGTTCGAGGATGGCCGTCTCCTGCGCGGGATAGAGCTGGAGCTTGCGCGACTCGGCATAGTCGAGGAATCGCCCAAGCAGTTCATCGCTCGTCGGGTTTCCACCGCGCGGGATCAGGTCGTAAAGCGTCGCAGCCACAGGGCGCGGAAGCTACGCGGGGGTTTAGGAGATGAGAAGTCATCCCGTCTCAACCGCAGGCAATTCCCCGGAATCGAAGATCGAGGGCCGAGTGCGAAAGGCAGGGCGAAGCCTCCCGGCGAGCCGCCTTGTGCAGCACGGATGACGAGGAGGTGGCTCGCGGGAAGTTCGCGGTGAACTGGACCCGACTCGTGTTGCCGCTGGAACCTGATGGATTTCAGGAGGCGCAACGGCGGCTCGGCTGGAGCCTTCGCCCTACCTCAGCCGTAGGCCGGGCGTCCTCGCCCGGCGAGTGGGTGTTGCGTCGCGCCCCTCGTGCAGGAGCACCTACTGGCCGCGCGAGGACGCGCGGCCTACGATGGCTCGGCGGGAGCCTTCGC
>JAYTUE010000082.1:0-77744 GCA_043744715.1 Verrucomicrobiota bacterium
GAAGGCGTCAGCAACATCTCCATCGAGTTCGACCTCTCCCGCGACATCGACATCGCCGCGCAGGATGTCCGGGACCGCGTCTCCCGCGTGCGGGGCGCGCTGCCCCAGGACATTTTCGAGCCGATCGTTTCCAAGCAGGACTCCGACGCCCAGCCGATCATCTGGATCGCGCTCAACAGCGACCGCTACACGCCCCTTCAGCTGACGACTTTGGCTGACCGTCAGATCAAGCCGCGCTTCCAGAGCGTGGCCGGCGTTTCATCGATCACGATCGGCGGCGAGAAACGCTACGCCATGAGGCTGTGGCTCGATTCCAACAAGATGGCCTCCCGTGGGGTGACCGTGCTGGATGTCCAGACCGCCCTCCGCCAGCAGAACATCGAACTCCCCAGCGGACGCGTCGAAAACCTCGACCGCGAAATGACGATCCAGACCCTGGGCGAACTGAAGACAGCGGCGGAATTCAACGATCTCGTGGTCCGCAACCAAGGGACGACCCTCGTGCGCCTGCGCGACATCGGCCGGGCCGAGGAAGGGCCGGAAGACCTCCGGACCATCGCCCGCGCCCGTGGCAAGCCGTGCATCTTCCTCGGCATCGTCAAACAGGCGAAGGCGAACACCGTCTCCGTCGCCCAGGCGATCAAGACGGAGATGGAGGCCGTCAAGACGACGCTCCCCGAGGGCTGCGACATGTGGGTCGGGTTCGACAGCTCCATCTTCGTCGAGAAGTCCATCGCCGAGGTCTGGGAGACCCTCGCCATCGCCTTCGGCCTGGTCGTGCTGATCATCTTCGTCTTCCTCCGCAACGTGCGCGCGACGCTCATCCCCGCGGTCGCGATCCCTGTTTCGATCATCGGCACGTTCGCACTGATGTATGCCCTCGGCTACTCGGTCAACATCCTCACCATGCTCGCGCTGGTGCTGGCCATCGGCGTGGTCGTGGACGACGCCATCGTGGTGCTTGAGGCGATCTACCGGCATATCGAGGACGGCGTGCCGCCCATGAAGGCCGCCTACATGGCGATGGAGGAAATCAGCGGCGCGATCATCGCGATCACGATCTCGCTGATCGCGGTCTTCACCCCGCTGGCCTTTCAGAAGAGCGCGACGGGCCGGTTGTTCGTGGAGTTCGCGATGGCGGTCGCCGGCTCGGTGGCCATTTCTGCCTTTGTGGCCCTGACCCTTTCCCCGGCGATGGCGGCGCGCCTGCTCAAACCCGTGTCCCACAAGAAGGCCACCGGCCTCTTCGGCGTCTTCGAGCGGGTGCTCGACTGGATCACCGACACCTATTCACGGACGCTGAAGTGGACGCTCGCCCATCGGTTCGCCGCGATGATCGCGACGGCGGCCACCTTGGTCCTGACGGTCTTGTCGTATCGTGGATTGGACCAGGATTTCCTCCCGATGGAGGACAAGGCCCGGCTCTTCGCCATGGTCATCACGCCCACGGGATCGACCAGCGAATACACCGATCGCCAGTTGAAGAAGGCGGAGAAGATCATCTCCGAAATTCCGGAAGTCACCAGTTACGGCGCGATGGTTGCACCGGGTTTCAGCGGACCGGGCCAGTCCAGCCTGGGCATCGTTTTCGTCACCTTCTCCGACCGCTCCGAGCGCGGCCGCTCCGTCCAGGAAATCGTCAACAGCCCGGGCGGCGTCGCCCAGCGGATGTTCACCGAGGTCGAGGGAGCCATCGCCATCGCCAACCTGCCCAAGGCCATCGAGGTCGGCTTCAACAGCTCGCCGTTTGAGCTCATCCTCCAGAACCAGGACCTCGATGTCCTGAGCAGGACGGCCAACGACTTCGCGAACCGGCTGCGCGGGCTGACCAACGAGACGGGCCAGCCCTTGCTCAGCAACATCCGAGTCGGCTTCGAGGTCAACAAACCCGAACTCCGCGTGACGATCGACCGCAGCCGCGCAGCCGCGCTCGGGGTCAGCATCCAGGACATTTCCCGCACCACCCAGATTCTCTTCGGCGGCCTGGACCTCAGCCGCATCAAGGTCGACGGCAAGGAATACAAGGTCATCGGGCAGCTCGAACGCGAGTCGCGGCTGACACCCTCGGACCTCGACAACGTTTACGTCCGGAGCACCAAAGGCGAACTCATCCAGCTCAGCGCGATCGTCACCCGGACCGAAGGCGGCGCACCGAACGGCATCAACCACTATGGCCGTCTTCGCTCCGCCAGCATCACGGCCTCTGTCGGGTCCGTGCCGATCGGCACCGCCGTGAAGGCGGTTGAACCGCTTCTTTCGACCGATCTTCCGCCCGGCTTTCTCCACGCCTGGGAAGGCGATGCGAAGAGCCTCGCGGACACTTCTTCCGAAATCTGGTGGATCCTCGGACTGGCCCTGGTCATCGTTTACATGACCTTGGCGGCGCAGTTCGAGAGCCTCATCCATCCCTTCACCGTTATCCTCGCCGTGCCGCTCGCAATGGTCGGTGCCTTCGGCGCGTTGTGGCTTTTGAACAAGGGCGGCGCCATCGGTCTCTACCCGCCGATCCCCGCGATGAACGTGAATCTCTTCAGCCAGATCGGCCTCGTTCTCCTCATCGGCCTCGTGACGAAGAACTCCATCCTGCTCGTCGAATTCGCCAACAAGCAGACCGGGAAAGGGGTCGGCTCCCATGCCGCCATGGAGGAAGCCGGCCGCGTGCGCCTGCGTCCGATCTTGATGACGGCGCTCTCGACCATCGCGGGCATCATGCCGATCGCCATCGGATTCGGGGCCGGGGCCGAAAGCCGAAGGCCGATGGGCGTCGCCGTGGTCGGAGGAATGCTGACCTCCACCTTCCTCACGCTCTACGTCATCCCCGTCGTCTACACGTTGCTCGACGATCTGCGGGTGAAGTTCGGTGCTAGGACCCCCGTGACCCCGCCGCAGTCCGAGGCCATCCCAGTCAAATAAGCCGCCGGCCGGCCCCGGTTTCTACCGGGCAACTTTCGTTTTGAATTCACGGCCGCAAGGGCCAAAGTCCGCCCTCGATTTCGCGGGGGAAGGCCCACCTGATCTCGCACGACGACATGAAACGCACCCATCATTGCAACGAGCTCCGCGCCGAACACGCCGGACAGACTGTCACTTTGGCTGGCTGGGTCCATTCCCGCCGCGACCTCGGCGGACTCCTCTTCATCGACCTGCGCGACCGTGAAGGCCGCACCCAGACCGTCTTCGATCCGGCTGATCTGCCGAAGGAAGTCTTCGAGGGCGCGACCCATCTGCACAGCGAGTCCGTCATCGAAGTCACCGGCATCGTGCGCGCGCGCCCTACCGGCACGAACAACGACAAGATCCCCACCGGACAGGTGGAGGTGATCGTCAAGGGCTGCACCGTCCTGAACCACGCCGAGATTCTCCCCTTCCCCGTCGATGACCCGGAGATCGCCAGCAAGGTCAACGAAGAGCTGCGCCTCCAGTATCGTTATCTCGACCTGCGCCGCCCGGAGATGATCCGCAACTTGCGCGTCCGCTCGAAGGTCGCTATCGCCACGCGCAGCTTCATGGATGAACAGGGCTTCCTCGAAGTCGAGACGCCCACGCTCTTCAAGTCCACGCCCGAAGGCGCGCGCGAATTCCTCGTCCCGAACCGCCGCGATCCCGGCACGTTCTACGCGCTGCCGCAGTCGCCACAGCAGTTCAAGCAGATCCTCATGGTCGGCGGCATCGAGCGTTACTTCCAGATTGCCCGCTGCTACCGCGACGAAGATCTGCGCGCCGACCGCCAGCCCGAGTTCACCCAGGTCGATATCGAGATGTCGTTCATCGACCGCGAAGACATCTACGCGCTGATCGAAGGCTTGCTGAAGAAGGTCTGGATGACCGCGCTGAACATCGACATCCCGACGCCCTTCAAGCGCATCAGCTTTGAAGAGGCGCTCAACCGCTACGGGATCGACAAGCCGGACACGCGCTTCGGCATAGAGCTGGTGGACTTCACCGAGGAATTCCGCGCGAGCACGTTCAAGGTGTTCAGCGGAGCGATTGCCAGCGGCGGCGTGGTCAAGGCCATCAACGCCCGCGGCCTCGCCGGTGCGACGCAGGGCCAGCTCGAAACGATGACTGAGACCGCGAAGGGCTTCGGTGCGAAAGGGCTCGCTTACATCAAGGTGGAGAACGGTGAATGGAAATCGCCCATCGTGAAGTTCTTCAGCGAAGCCGAGAAGGCCGCGCTCACCAGCAAGCTCGCGATTCAAGAGGGCGACCTGATTCTCTTCGCCGCCGACCAATGGCTCAACGCCTGCGAAATCCTCGGCAAGATCCGCCTCTACTGCGCCGACGTGCTGAAGACGCAGGGCAAGCTCACGCTTGATCCGAAGCAGTTCAATTTCCTGTGGGTGATCGAGTTCCCGCTGCTCGGTTTCGACCGCGAGATGAACCGCTGGTATTCCAGCCATCACCCGTTCACCGCGCCCGTCGCGGACGACATCCCGCTGCTCAAGACCGACCCGAAGCGCGTCCGCGGCCAGCACTACGACATCGTGGTGAACGGCGTGGAGCTCGGCGGCGGATCGATCCGCATCCATCAGCCCGACGTGCAGAAGACCATCTTCGAGGAGCTGCTCCAGATTCCACCGGACGAAACCCAGAGCCGCTTCGGCTACATGCTGGAAGCCTTCAAGTATGGCGCGCCTCCCCACGGCGGCATCGCGCTCGGCTTTGATCGCCTCATCGCGATCCTCTGCGGCGCGAGCAGCATCCGCGACGTCATCGCCTTCCCGAAGACCGCGAAGGGCGTCTGCCTCATGACCGACAGCCCGAGCCAGGTGACCCCGCGCCAGCTCCGCGACCTGCACATCGAGGTGAAGGCTGCGGTGAAGAAGGAGTGATAAGAAATTCCGGGGAATAGGTATAAGTCGAGATGCCGGATGAAAGTTGGAAACGCTGACACACCTCGACCTCGGATCACTGCTACAAGAGTTATCCTTGGATGCTTGGTGTTGTTGATCTTGGCTTGGCTGACATTAATCCAGGTTGGATTCCCAGAAGGAATCTACTACTCGGCCGAGGTTGATCAGCGTTTTCCCGGATACCGGATGGAAATCCGTGATGGAGAAATCCTCCTGACCAGCTCGGACAAAGAGATTGTCAGAGTCGGACAGTGCTGGATTACCAATGGGGCACATCACGCTTCACTAAATACTGACCGGCAGCTGTCGTTTCAGCTGGACCGAACCCCACTCGGGCTACGTTTTTCGAATCTCTTCACCAACTCGCCAAGCCAAACCCTCATCAAGATTTGGCCGTGATTGATACGCTTCGTTGTATCCGATCCATTCCTTGTCTGAGGACTTTGGGTCAAGTGTGAGTCAAGTTATTGGTCAAGCTCGTCCGCTGTTGACGGAATTGGCCTGAAGAAATCCGCCGTTGAACTTGTCCGACTAGTCGGATGAGTGAGAACCTGCGGCCAATGCCCCGATTGAAGTCCAAGACCGTGTTCGCCTTGGCGATGTGCTTCGCCGTGTGGGCGGCTTCCCTGCAAGGCCGTGCCGACGAGATCCGGTTCAACCGCGACATCCGGCCGATCCTCTCGGACAACTGCTTCCAATGCCACGGCCCGGACCCGAAGAACCGGAAGGGAAAGATGCGACTGGACGTCCGGGAGGAGGCTCTCGCCAAGAAGGCCTTCGTCCCAGGTGATCCGGCAAATTCCGAACTCCTCGCCCGCCTCGTCAGCACCGATGCCGAGGAGGTCATGCCTCCGCCAGAAACCCACAAGACCGTCACGGCCCCCCAGCGTGAGCTGCTGAAGCGCTGGATCGCCGCCGGGGCGCCCTACGAACCCCATTGGTCCTATGCACCCGTCGTGCGTCCCGTGGTTCCTTCGGTGGCCGACACGAAGTGGCCGACCACGCTCATCGACCGTTTCCTGTTGAGCCGACTTGAAGCCGGCAAGATCCCGCCGTCGCCCGCCGCCGACCGACGCACCCTGCTCCGCCGCCTTTCGCTCGATCTGACAGGGCTTCCTCCGAGTCCGGCGGAGGTCGATGCGTTCGTGAAGGACACTTCCGCCAAGGCCTACGAGAAACAGATCGACCGCCTTCTGGCCTCGCCCCACTTCGGTGAACGCATGGCCGTGCCGTGGCTGGATGCGGTGCGGTTCGCCGACACCGTCGGCTACCACGGCGACCAGAACCAGAACGTCTTCCCCTACCGCGACTACGTCATCGACTCGTTCAACCGCAACAAACCCTTCGACCAGTTCACCCTCGAACAGATCGCCGGCGACCTCCTGCCCAACGCGACGCCCGAACAACGCACGGCCAGCGGATTCAACCGTCTGAACATGATGACCCGCGAAGGCGGCGCGCAGCCGAGGGAATATCTGACGAAGTATGCCGGCGACCGTGTCCGCACTGTCTCGACCGCGTGGCTCGGTTCGACGATGGCCTGTTGCGAATGCCACGATCACAAGTTCGATCCGTTCTCCCAGGCCGACTTCTACACGATGGCGGCGTTCTTCGACGACGTGAAGCAATGGGGCGTCTACAACGACTACAACTACACGCCGAATCCGGAGCTCAAGGGCTGGAGCAACGACCACCCCTTCCCGCCCGAGCTGGTCGTCACCAACGCCTATCTCCAGCGCCGCGAGATCAGCCTCCGCCGGCAGTTGGACGGCCTGCTCGCAGCCGTTCCCGCTTCGACGAATCGCGCGGCGTTTGAGACGTGGCGCAAGGAGACGGCGGAGTTCGTGAAGCGCTGGAAGGACGGCTGGCAGGTCGCATTGGTGCCCAAGGCTTCCCTCGTCGCCACCAACTCGAAGGCCACGGTATCCGTGCTGGACGACGGATCCCTGCTCGTCGGCGGAAAGCCCGCAGCCGCCGAGAAGTTCCTCGCCTCGTTCGGCCTGCAAAAAGGCCGCCTCGCCGCACTCCGTCTCGAACTGATGCCGCATCCCGAACACAAGAATTCCACGCTGCGTGCGGGCAAGGCCTTCGGCCAGATCCGTCTGACTGCGACGCTCAAGCCGCGCAACGGCAAGGAACAGAAGCTGAAGTTCTCCGACGCCCAGGCCTCGTCGCGCGTGGCGGCCTACGCGAACGGCTTCGAGGTGACCGACGTGAAGGGCGTCTGGAAAGTGCCCGCGCACACCGCCAAGGCCACGCAGACGGCCGTCTACCTGATTGATGGGCCTGTCGTGGTGGAGGACGGCGATCTTCTTTCGGTAACCGTCGAATCAGACGACATCGGACGTTTCCGGATCAGCGCCACACCGCTGGCCTCGCTGGACCTCCTCCAGTCCGGAGCCGATCCCGTCATGGTCAAAGCCCTGGCTTCATCCGGCCTCGGCCGCAGCTCCGCCGTGAAGCGTTCCCTCGCTGTCGGCTTTCTGCTTGGAACCGCGGCCGATCCCGTCGCCTATGAACGCGTCAAGAACCTGTTGGCGGAAGCGCGGTCGCTGCACGGCGGAACTTCCCCCACCCTCGTCACCGTCACCACGACGAACCTTTTCGCCACCCGCGTGCTGCCCCGTGGCAATTGGCAGGATGAATCCGGTGCCGTCCTCAAGCCGGCCACGCCCCATTTCCTTTCCGGCCCCAAGCAACCGGCCGAAGGACGCCTCAGCCGGATCGACCTCGGACGCTGGCTGACTTCCCGGGAGAATCCGCTGACCGCCCGCGCGATGATGAACCGGATGTGGAAACAGTTTTTCGGCAACGGCATTTCCAACCAGCCGGAGGAACTCGGCGCGCAGGGTGAACCTCCTACCCATCCCGAACTCATCGACTGGCTCGCCGCCGAGTTCATGGACAGCGGCTGGAACGTGAAGCACATGGTCAGGCTTCTCGTCACATCCTCCGCCTACCAGCAGGACAGCAGGGGGCGTCCGGAGCTGCGCGACATCGATCCGAACAACCGTCTCCTGGCCCGGCAGAATCCGCGCCGTCTTGAAGCCGAGTTTGTCCGGGACAACGCCCTCTTCATCGCAGGAATGCTCGACCCGGAAGTCGGCGGACCCAGCGCGTTCCCCTACCAACCGGGCGGCTATTACGCGAACATCCAGTTCCCCGACCGCGACTACTACGCAAGCCGGGACGAACGCCAATATCGCCGGGGGCTCTACTCCCATTGGCAGCGGACGTTCCTCCATCCGATGCTGGCCAACTTCGACGCGCCTTCCCGCGAGGAATGCGCCGTCGACCGGCTCACCTCCAACACCCCACAGCAGGCGTTGACGTTGCTCAACGATCCTTCGTTCGTCGAAGCCGCCAAGGTCTTCGCCGCGAAGCTGCTGTCCGCTCCGAAGGTGAAGACGGACGAAGCGCGGCTTGGTCTGGCCTTTCAAACAGCGCTGATGCGCGCCGTCAAACCGGCGGAACGTGACTCCCTGCTGAAGCTTCTTTCCGAACAGCGGAAGGCCTTTTCCGCCGCTCCGGGCGACGCGGACAAGCTGCTGAAAACCGGGCTGACTCCGCCGGATCCAAAACTTCCCGCCGCCGAGCACGCCGCCTGGACGAGCGTGGCCCGCGTCATCCTCAACCTCCACGAGACGATCACCCGTTATTGATGCCGCCATGAGAACTTCATTCGATCTCGACCGCTTCACGCGCGACATCAACCGCCGGTCGTTCCTCGCGCGTTCCGCCTACGGCTTGGGCGGAATGGCCCTCGCCTCCTTGTTCTCCCCGGATTTATTCGCCACGGCCCCGGCTTCGTCGATCCGGGGAATTCCCGGATCGATTCAACCGCTCCATTTTCCGCAGAAAGCCAAACGCGTCATCCACCTCTGCATGGCCGGCGGGCCCTCGCACCTGGAGAGCTTCGACTGGAAACCCAAGCTCAAGGAGCTCGACGGGAAGCCGTTCCCCGACTCCCTGACGAAGGGCCAGCAACTTGCCCAGCTTCAGAACACGCCGCTGAAGGCGCGGGGACCATTCGTCGAGTTCAAGAAACACGGCCACTCCGGCCAGGAAATCTCCAGCCTCTTCCCCAACATCGCCACGTTGGCCGACCAGATGTGCATCGTCCGATCCATGCACACGGAGCAGATCAACCACGATCCGGCCCATGCCTTCATGAACAGCGGCTCGATCATCAAGGGCCGTCCGTCGATGGGTTCGTGGCTGCTCTACGGTCTCGGTGCGGAGACGGACAACCTGCCGGGCTTCGTCGTCCTTACTTCCCAAGGTAAGGCCGGTGCCCAGCCAGTCTCCGCGCGGCAATGGTCTTCCGGCTATCTCCCGAGCAAGTATCAGGGCATCCAGCTCCAGTCGAAGGGCGAGGCCGTCCACTACGTCGGCAATCCCGAGGGCGTGTGCCAGAGCACGCAGCGCCAGATCGTCGAGGAGATCAACCGGATCAACGGCATGTTGGCCGACGAGAAACTCGATCCCGAGATCCAGACCCGCATCGCCCAATACGAGCTGGCCTTCAAGATGCAGACGTCCGTGCCCGACCTGACGGACTTCGCCGAGGAGTCCAAGGAAACCCTTGAATCCTACGGCATCAAGGAAGCCGGCGACGGCTCCTTCGCCTCCAACTGCCTCATGGCCCGGAGGCTGGCGGAACGGGGCGTCCGTTTTATCCAGCTCTACCACCGCGCCTGGGACCACCACGGCGAGATCGAGAAGAACATGCCGGTCGCGGCGAAAGACGTGGACCAGTCGAGCGCCGCCTTGGTCAAGGATCTGGCGCAGCGCGGGCTCCTGGAAGACACGCTCGTCGTCTGGGGCGGCGAATTTGGGCGCACGCCCATGGGCCAGGGTTCGGGCCGGGACCACCACATCAAGGCCTTCTCCATCTGGATGGCCGGCGGCGGCATCAAGCCCGGCGTCACTTGGGGCAGCACCGACGAACTGGGCTACAGCTACGTGTCCGACGGCCAGGACATGGACGTCCACGACCTCCACGCAACGATGCTCTCGCTCTGCGGCATCGACCATAGACGGCTCACCGTCCGCTATCAGGGCCGCGACTTCCGGCTGACCGACATCCACGGACGGATCATCAAGGGCATCTGCGCGTGATGCACCGGGCCGACTCGTTCCAGCCTGGCCGTTCATGAGCGAACCCGCCTGCCCGATGTGCGAGATGGCCGAGTGTTGGGGCACCCGGATCGACTGACTCTGAGCTGCCCCCTGCTGTGGCGGCTCTATCTGCCCCGGCACTGGCTGGACGATCCGGCCCAACGGGCGGCTGGGCGGATTCCTGCGGAGGTTCAATACCGGAGCAAGAACGATCTGGCCTTCGGAAATCCAGCGGCGGCGCGCACGGAGTGACGCGCCCTACCGCCGCCGGGTCAATGGGCGACTGTGGAGAGGCCAGCCAGTGGGACTGGCAAGATGCACTGCCCTGCCTTCACGACGTTCAACCCAACCGGCCGAGGAGCTGGTCGACCTTGTCGCGCTGGCTGCGGGCCAGGGTCAGGCGGACGCCGTTGACGAGGATGACGGCGTATTCGCCGTGGAAGAGCGGCTGGAGTTCCTTAACCCGGTCAAGGTTCACGATGGCCGACCGGCTGATGCGGAGGAACTGGACCGCGTTGAGCCGCTTTTCCCACGCCGAGATGGTCTCGCGGATCAGGTGAGTCTCGGTCCCGATGTGGAGCTCGACGTAGTTGTCGGCCGCGCCCACCCAGTCGATGTCGCCGGGGCGGATGAGAAGGATGCGGCCATTGGACTTGATGGCGAGGCGATCGGACCCGCGGCCTGCTGCGTCGAGGTCGTTGACGAGCCCATCGACCCTGGCCTGGGCGGGCGCGGGATTTGCGCGACGCAGCTCCGCCACCGCCCGACTGAAGGCGGTCTGGAAGCGTTCGCGGTCATAGGGCTTCAGCAGGTAGTCGAGCGCGCGGGACTCGAAGGCTTTCACGGCGAACTGGTCGAATGCCGTGACGAAGATGATCAACGGCCTGTGCTCGGGATCGATCGACGCGAGCACGCCGAAACCGTCCAGCTCGGGCATCTGGATGTCGAGGAACACGAGGTCGGGCTTGAGCTCGCCGATGCGGTCGACGGCTTCGAGGCCGTGCGCGGCCTCGCCGACGATCTCGGCCTCCGGCTCCTTCTCCAGCAACGCCCGCAGCCGGCCCCGGGCCAGCGGTTCGTCGTCGACTATGAGCGCGCGCACTTTCATGGGGTGGGAGGGTCTAACCACAGACGGGCCTGCTGGCAAAGCCGAAGACCAAATCAACGATCACCGATGATGAGGAGCAATCAGCCGAACCGAAAATTCGGGCTTCAGCTTCCGGGCTTCTTTCGGCCTTAAACCTTCGGATTTCGGGCTTACTTGAGCGCATGGGGAGTCGGGCCGAGTTTCTTCAGCGGAAGTCGGATCAACGCCTCCGTCCCGCCGTTGGCGCCGGCGGCAAGGCTGAATTCCTGGGCGGTGCCGTAGAGCTGTTCCAGCCGCGCCCGCGTGTTCGCGACGCCGATGCCGGTGCCGTGGCGGTTGCTTGAACCGGGGCCTCGGCCGGTGTCGGTGACGAGGAGGATCAGTTCGTCGCCGAGTCGTTCCGCCGAGATGCGGATGGCACCGGGCGCGGCCATCGGTTCGATGCCGTGGCGGATGGCGTTCTCGACCAGCGGTTGGAGGATGAGCGTGGGCACGCGGGCTTCGGCCAGTTCATCGGGAATCGCCACGTCGACGGTCAGCCGGTCGCCGAAACGCGTCTGCTCGATCTCCAGATAGCATTTCAGGAAATCGATCTCCTGCCGCAGCGACACCTCCTGTTCCGAGCTGCTGGCGAGGGCACGACGCAGCAAATCCGCCAGCTTGGTCAACGTGCGGTCGGCCGCGTCCACGTCGACGTGCATGAGGGACGAGACGGCGTTGAGCGAATTGAAGAGGAAGTGCGGGTTGAGCTGCATCTGGAGCGCCTGGAGACGCGCGACGGTGAGGCGTTGTTCCAGTTCCACGGCGCGGCGCTGGCGTTCCTGGGCGTCGCGGTAGTAGCGCAGGCCGGTGCTCATGCCGACGATCAGCCAATAGACGAGCACGTTGAAGAACCACGTCTTCCGCGCCAGCAGTTGCACAGCCCCGCCGAAATTCTCTTCCTCCCCCGCCCCGCCTGCGGGTAACTGCCCGACGGCCGCCCGGAGAAAAAGGTAACTCAGGCAGAAGACGGCGCTGGCGAGGAGATGGAGCAGGAGATGACGGCCCCGATCCGGGGATTCTATGGCGAACCTTCGCGCAAGCCACAGCACCGGCACGGACAGCAGCGCGAAGGCATACCAGTCGCCCAGGGACCAGACGACCGCCCGTCCGAGACCGACCGATGCGCCGGCCTTGCTGCCCGAGATGTAGAACTGCCCGGCGAAGGCCAGGCCCACGAGCGTCCACACGCCGAACAGGGCGGCGGCGCGGAACCAGGGGCGTTGCCAAAGGACGTTCAGGGACATCTCGGAGCGGAGCTTGGAGGGAAAAACGGCGCAGGTGAACAGCGAAGCGCCCCGGAGCTTGCATCCCTTCCCCGGCTGCCCCATTCGTTCGCCGTGAAGCCCCACTTCGACGAGCAATCGATCCTCGCCATCGAACGCCCGCACAAGAGCCTCTGGTCCTACTACCTTCTCTGCTCCGTCGCGTTTCCGCCCGCCTTCCCGTTCCTCGTCCTCCCGAACTGGTTCCGCTACCACACGCTCCGCTACAAGTTCACCGCCGAGGGCGTGTCGATGAGCTGGGGCATCCTCTTCCGCCGCGAGATCATCCTGAACTACGCCCGCATCCAGGACATCCACCTCCGTTCGAACATCGTCGAACGCTGGTTTGGCCTTTCTCGCATCCTCGTCCAGACGGCCAGCGGCAGCTCTTCGGCGGAGATGACCTTGGAAGGGTTGAAGGAGTTCGAGGCGGTGCGCGACTTCCTCTACTCCAAGATGCGCGGGGTGAAAGATCATCCCTCCCAGGCCGCTCAACCGCCGTCGCACCTGCTCCCCATCATCCCCGCAGGTGAACTCGGGCTGGCCTCCACGCTGAGGGAAGTGACCGTCGAACTCCGCGCGATCCGACTCGCCCTCGAAGGACGCGGCATCGCGCCGGCGACACCGGGAAAGGAGGCGGGCCATGACGCTGTTTGAGAAACTGCGCTCGCGCATCCTCAGGTTCCTGAGGGTGCCGCATGAACCGGAGCCGCCGCTCGGTGCCCCTGACTCGATCCGCGTCTTCCGCGCTGCCAGGAATTTCTACAAGCTCCGGCTCTTCGCCTGGGGCGTCGGCCAGTTCTTCGCGCTGCTGGGCATTATCTTCTGGATCGGAGTCATCGCCGTGGCGGAAAGGGAAGCCCGGGCGAAGAGGGAATCGACAGCCGTTTCCCAGTCAGCAGCCCCAGCTCCAGGCATCGAAGAAACACCGGCCACTCCGGCCCCGAGCGCAAGCAACTCCACGGATGGAGCGGGGGCATCCGCAGCGAAGAACAAGAAGAAGCCCCGCGCCCGCAACGACCCCATCAAGGAGTTCGTGACCATGACGAGCAAAATGCCTCCGTGGGCCTTCACCACATTGTGGACCCTCAAGATCGTCTTCTTCTTCGTCTACCTCGGCCAGGCGGCGGTCACCTACGCGATCCTCCGGCTCGATTACGAACAGCGCTGGTATATCGTGACCGACCGCAGCCTGCGCGTCCGCAGCGGCCTTTGGAGCGTGCAGGAGATGACGATGAGCTTCGCCAATCTGCAACAGGTCGCCTTGTCGCAGGGGCCGTTGCAACGGCTGCTTGGAATCGCCGACGTGCGCGTCCAATCGGCCGGCGGAGGCGGTGCCAGTCCGGGCCACAAGGGGCAGGACCTTTCGTTGCACACCGGCGTCTTCCACGGTGTCGACAACGCCCAGGAAATCCGCGACCTGATCCTCGAACGGCTGCGTCTCTTCCGCGAAACCGGACTGGGCGATCCGGATGAAGCCCAGCGTGCCCATCCCGAAGCGCCTTCGACTCCTACGTTGCACGCGCAGGATCCACTGGCCTTGGCGGCGGCCAAGGAGTTGTTGGACGAAGCACGCGCGCTGCGGCGCGTGCTCGGGTGATGACAGTCCGTTTTGGAGATCGACGAACCGGCAAACTTCCCTCGCATCGGTGGCTCTACGGAATCGCAAGCTGCCGAAACTCGCCCGGCTGGATGGTCATCACGGCTGCGAGGATCTGGGATTCGGCCATGGGACACACTCGTCCAGGAGCATCTTCATGCCGCGGTGAGAAGCGCGGATTCGGAACGCTCCAGAAGGCGGCAGGCCATCTCACGGGTGACGGATGGAAAACATTCCAGGAATTCGTCGAGGGAATAGCTCGCCTCAAGATAGTCGAAGAGGCTCTTCACGGGCACGCGCGTTCCCTTGAACACGGGAGTGCCGCCGAGGATGTCCGGATCAACGGTGATAAGGTCGCTCGCATTCACGGGAGAAGCTTATCCTTGTCTTGCCCAGAGCGTAAAGCCCGTTGCCAGGGGAGTGCCTTCAACCAACGCCCAAGTCCCGCGTCTTGCTTCCCGTGCGGATGTGCGCCTAAAACTCTCCCATGTCTCCCCAAGCAACCACTCCGCTTTCCCGGCGCCGTTTCCTCACCACCAGCGCCGTCGCCGCTCTGGCTTTTCCGTTCGTCAGCCGCCTCGGGGCCGCGTCCGCCAATGGCCTGCTGAACCACGCGAGCTTCGGCGCTTCCGGCATGGCCGGCGCCGACCTCACCTCGATCACCGCGACCAAACTGGTCAACCTGGTGGCCGTCGCGGAGATCGACGAGGCGAGGACGGCCGAACTGCGGAGGAACCATCCCAACACCCGCGTCTACCGCGACTGGCGCGAGCTGCTGGACAAGGAGGCCAAGAACATCGAGTCGGTCAACGTCTCCACGCCCGACCACATGCACGCGCCCATCGCCCTGGCCGCGATCCAGCTGGGCAAACACGTCTACGGCCAGAAGCCCCTTACCCAAAACGTCTGGGAAGCGCGCCAAGTCACCCTCGCCGCGCGCAAGGCCGGCGTCGTCACCCAGATGGGGATCCAGATCCATTCCCACGTCGCCTACCGCACCGCCGTCCAGCTCATCCACGACCAGGCCATCGGCAAGGTGAAGGAGGTCCACACCTGGAGCAGCAAGAAGTGGGGTGACCCCACGCCGCTGCCGACCACGAGCGATCCGACCCCCGACGGCTTCGACTGGAATCTCTGGCTCGGCGTCGCCGCCGACCGGCCCTTCATCAAGGGCTACTACCATCCCGGCAACTGGCGCAAACGGCTCGACTTCGGCACCGGCACCTTCGGCGACATGGGCTGCCACATCTACGACCCCGTCTTCAAGGCGCTCAACCTCACCGCGCCCATCTCCCTGCGTTCCGAAGGCGAACAGCCCACCGCGACCAACTGGGGCATCAACGCGGTCATCCACTACATCTTCCCCGGCAACGAACTCACCGCCGACAAGACGGTGAAAGTCACCTGGTATGACGGCGACATGCGCCCGCCCGGCAGCGTGCTCGAAGGCCTCGGCCCCGACATCAAGCTGCCCGACCAGGGCTCCATCTTCCTCGGAACAAAGGGCGCGATGCTCCTTCCGCACATCGGCACACCCGTGCTTCTCCCGAAAGCCAACTTCATGGAGTTCGCCCTGCCCAAGCTCGCGCAGGTCGACCACTACCGGCAGTTCGTCGAGGCCTGCCAGGGCAAGGGCAAGACCTCGGCCCACTTCGACTACGCGGGCGCGCTCACCGAGACGATCCTCCTCGGCGGCGTGGCCACGCGTTTCCCCAAGACGACCCTCGAATGGGACGCCGCGAAGATGACTTTCAAGAATCTGAACGAAGCGAACCCGTTCCTCCGCCGCGCCAGCTACCGCAAAGGCTGGGAGCCGAAGTGGGTGTGAAACAGCCGACCGTCCGATGGGCTTCTCGCCACTCAATGAAGAAAGTATTGCGCTACTCGAACAAGAGCGCCGGTTGGTTCAGAGCATCGTCGCATCTAAGTATCATGGCGTTTACCTGCTCGGAACTTCTTCGGACACAGAAGTCCTCCAACTGATTATCGATGATGGCCCGCATACCGACTCTCTGGAAACCGAACTCCTAGCTTTGGGCACTTGGTTCGGAGACCTGGTCGCCCAGGTTTTAGGGCTTGAATGGGTGCTGTTCAGTGACGAGCACGGCACTGACTTGGGGCTCCGATTTGGAACCTCGTTCATCACCGTGTTTCCACGGGACATGATGATCAAGCGTGCTGAAGCCGGGGAGAAGATTGACGTCCAGCATCTTTATGACGACCTCATAAACGAGATCAGAAAGATTGTCGCATCGGGCGACTTTCAGTGAGTCATTGCTTGCCTCGCCCTGCCTTCAAGAGCCCAGCCTGAGCGCCCTCGGTTGACTTTCACCTGTCCGGCCCCTATCCCAACGCGCGATGTCTTCCCCGACGGCGCCGAATTCGTATCCCAGGCTGCTGCGGCCGTTTGCTCCACGGCCGCAGATCTCCCACGTCGTCTTCGATTTCGACGGCACCCTCTCCTGGCTCCGGCACGCCTGGCCGGAGATCATGCTCAACCTGTTCCTGGAATACTTCCCCATCCGACCTGGGGACGATCTGGCGGCCATCAAACAGGACCTGATCATCGACATCCTCAGCCTCAACGGCCAGCCCACCGTCTTCCAGATGCGGAGCTTCGTGGAACGAGCGCTGGCCAAGGGCGGACGCCCTCCCAAGCCCGAGGAGCTGCTCGTCGCCTACCAATTCCGCCTCGACGAGGTGATCGACGAACGCACCGACCGCATCAAGGACGGCTCGGCCTTCCCGGACCACTTTGTCGTCTTCGGCGCGCGCGCCCTGCTACGGCGTTTGGCCGAACGCGACGTGACTCTCTACGTCCTCAGCGGCACCCACATCGACCGTGTGCTGGAGGAAGCGGCCTTGCTCCAGCTCGCGGACTTTTTTGAGGACCGCATCTTCGGCAGTCCGGCGGACGCGACGGGCTTCTCCAAGCGGATGGTCTTCGACCGCATCCTCGCCGAGGAAGGCATCCGCGGGGACCAACTTCTTTCGCTCGGCGACGGGCCGGTGGAGATCCGTCACACCGCCGAGCTGGGCGGAATTGCCGTCGGCGTGGCCAGCGACGAGGACCAGAACGGTTCGGGCCAGTGCGATCCCTGGAAGGAAAAGCAGCTCAACGAAGCCGGCGCCCACCTGATGCTGGCCGACTACCGCGATCCGGACGCCATCCTCGACCAAATCTTCGGCGCCCCTCCCGCCATCGCATGACTCCCAGCCCGCTCGACTGGTCCAAGCTGCGCGTGTTCCCCCTCGCGGAGCGCCGCAGCCTCAGCAGGGCGGACACGTTGGAGCCGGACCTTGCCTCGCCGCTTCCGGAATGCACCGGGGACGCCCTCGGCAAGGTGGCCATCGCCGCGAACCGCATTCGACAAGCGAGGGCGCGCCACGCCGGGGTCCAGCTGATCTACGGAGCGCACCTGCTCCGCAACGGCGGCGGCGCGGTCATCCGCGAACTCCTCCGCGAAGGGCTGGTCACGCATCTGGCCACCAACGGCGCGGGCACGATCCACGACTGGGAGTTCTCCTTCCTCGGTCGTTCCACCGAAAGCGTGGCACAGAACGTCGCCACCGGAACGTTCGGCACCTGGGATGAAACGGGCCGCAACATCCACCTCGCGCTTCTCGCGGGCGCGCTCGACGGGCTCGGCTACGGGGCCAGCCTCGGGCGGTTCATCGCCGAGGACGGCTGCACGCTTCCTTCCATCGACAGCCTTGAAACCTGGCTGCGCGACGAACCGTCATCGCCGTTCTCGCCCGCCCGGGCCGATCTGCTTCAGGCCATCCGACAACACAACCTGCCCGTCGGACGCATCCATGTGGAACATCCTTGGAAGCGCGTTTCCATCCTCGCGGAAGCGTGGACGAAGGGTGTTCCGCTGACGGTCCATCCGGGCATCGGCTACGACATCGTCGCGTGCCATCCCATGTTCAACGGCGCCGCCATCGGCCGCGCGGGGCAGATCGATTTCCAACGGTTCGCCGGAGTCGTCGAGACGTTGGACGGGGGCGTGGTCCTCTCGATCGGTTCGGCCATCATGGGTCCGCAGGTCTTCGAGAAGGCCTTGAGCTGCGTGAACAACCTGCGGATGAGTTCCGGGCGCGGCATCGTCTCGGGCCACGAGATCTTCGTCGTCGATCTCCAGGACGGCGGCGGCTGGGACTGGACAAAGGGCGAGCCGCCCAAGACGAACGCCGCCTACTACCTCCGCTTCTGCAAGAGCTTCTCCCGGATGGGAGCGCCGATGCACTACGCCTCCTGCGACAATATCGTTTTCCTCCGCCACCTTTGGGCGGCCCTGAAACCCGCGTGAACCTGATCCGCTTCAAGAAAATCATCACGGGGTATCCCAAGATGCGCGTGGCCGTCATCGGCGACTTCTGCCTCGACCGCTACCTCGAGATCGATCCGTCGCGGGCCGAGGTTTCCATCGAGACGGGACTGCCCGTGCATAACGTGGTCAGCGTCCGCGCCCAGCCCGGCGGCGCTGGGACCATCCTGAACAACCTCGTCGCCCTCGGCGTGGGCGAGATCTATCCGGTGGGGTTCTGCGGCGACGACGGCGAAGGATTCGAGCTCCGCCGCGCCCTCAGCAGCATGCGCGGAATCCGCCTGGACCACTTCATCACCACCAGGCAGAGGCGCACCTTCACCTACTGCAAACCGCTGATGATGATGCCAAATTCGCCGCCGGAGGAACTGAGCCGGCTGGACTCGAAGAACTGGACCGAAACTCCGGGCGAAGTCCAAAGCCGCCTGATGGATGGCATCAAGGACCTCGCCGGCCGGGTCCACGCGATGATCCTCCTCGACCAAGTCGACATGCCGGACACCGGGGTCGTCACGCGGATGGTCCGCGACACCGTCGGTTCCGCCGCGCGGATGTATCCCTCGCTCACGGTCGTGGCCGACGGGCGCCGGGGCCTGGCCGGTTTTCCTCCCCTCCTTTTCAAGATGAACCTGGCCGAGCTCGCCCGCACCGTGCCCCTTCCAGCGGATCCAGGCGAAGAGACTGTCATCGCCGAGGCGACCGGTCTCGCAGTCAAAAACAAACGGCCGGTCGTCATCACCATGGCGGATCGCGGCATGATCGGCGTCGCGGCCGACGGCAAACTCTCCCGGCAGCCCGCACTGTCCCTGCGCGGACCGATCGATGTCGTGGGGGCGGGCGACTCCGTGACGGCCAACCTCACGACCGCGCTCGCCGCCGGAGCGACGATGCCGGAGGCCTTGGAGCTGGCGACGGCCGCGGCCTCGACCGTGATCCATCAGCTCGGGACCACGGGCACGGCCACGATCCTGGACCTCTTCGGCATCATCGCGGCCAACATTCCTCCCGAGCCGGCACCGGAAGGGACGGAGTTTCTGACGCGCCGAAGCCAGCAGTGAATGCCTCTCTCCCATTCCCGAAGAACGCCGCGCAGGCAGGGCGGAGTCGCCGCTCCGCCTCGGCATCACGCCTACCCGAAAAGACTGCGATCCAAGGCTGCACGGCAGCGCAGCCCTACCTGCCACACCTTCTCCCGACGTTGCTCGTTCTCCTGATCGCCTTTCTTTCGGGATGCGCGACTTCTTCAACTCCGGCCACATCGCTTCGCCGCTTTGAGTTCACCGAACCGCAGATGGGCGTGCCGTTCCGGATCGTCTTTTATGCCACGGACCAGTCCCACGCGAATGCCGCCGCCGACGCGACGTTCGCGCGTATCCGCCGGCTCAATGAAATCCTCAGCGACTACGAATTCGACAGCGGACTCAGCACGCTCTCGCGCTCGTCCGGCTTCGGCACAAACGTGGCCGTCAGCCCGGAGCTGTGGTTTGTCCTAAGCCGGGCCCAGGAACTTTCCCGTCGGACCGACGGGGCGTTCGACATCACCGTCGGCCCCGTCGTCAGCCTGTGGCGCAAGGCGCGGCGTGAGAAACGCCTGCCAGATCCGGCGCGGCTGGCCCAAGCCATGCGGTCGGTCGGATGGACCAATGTCGTGCTTGATGCCCGCACGCATTCCGCGCGTTTGCTCAGGCCTTCCATGCGCCTCGACCTCGGTGGAATCGCCAAGGGATACGCGGCGGACGAAGCCCTGAAGGTCTTGAAACAGCACGGCATCACCCGCGCCCTCGCCGCCGCCGCAGGCGACATCACCGCAGCCGACGCACCTCCTGGAAAACGGGGCTGGCGGGTCGAGGTTCCGGCGCTGGACGTGACGAACGCGCCTCCCGCCCGGCAGCTCCTCCTGCGCCATGCCGCCGTTTCGACGAGCGGCGACCTGTTCCAGCACATCGAGATCGATGGCGTCCGCTATTCGCACATCGTGGATCCGAAGACGGGCCTTGGCCTGACCGACCACAGCCTCGTGACCATCATCGCCCGCGACGGGATCACAGCCGACAGCCACTCGAAACCCCCCAGCATCCTGGGGCCGGCAGAAGGGATGAAGTTCATCGAACGAACACCCGGCCTGGCCGGACTGATTGTCCGAAAGCCGGCTGACCGCATCGAAACGGCGGAGTCGTCGCGGTTCCAGCGATGGCTGGACGTTGAAGCAGGTGGGCAAGGGAGAAAGTGAGCCAGGGAGCATAACTCCGGTATCTGGCATCCGGCATCCGGCATCGGGTATCAGCTCCGCAATTCCGGATTTGTCACCCTCCCGGCATCATTTCAAGCTTCCTTCCGGCCTCCGCCTTCGGCATTCGTCTTCGGCATGTTCACCCGCCTGCTTCTGCTCCTTGCGTTTTCGCTCCCCGCCTTCGCCGGTCCGTTGGAGGACTACGTCTCCAAGCCCGATAGCGCGTTCAACTGGAAGATCGTTTCTTCCATCCAAACCAACGGCATGACCGTGGCGCGATTGGAGATGACCTCGCAGCAGTGGCGTGAACACACCTGGAAACACTCCATCGTCATCGTCACGCCGGCCCAGGTGCGCAATCGCGAGCACGCCTTCCTCTTCATCTCCGGCAGCGGCAACGGCCTCCAATACGTCTCCATGCTCGCCACCATCGCCGAACGCGCGGGATGCATCGCCGGCGTCATCACCGATGTGCCGAACCAGCCGCTCTACGGCGGAAAGAAGGAGGACGCCCTCATCGCCTACACCTTCTCCGAATACTTGAAGTCGAAGGATCCCACGTGGCTGCTGCTCTTCCCAATGGCCAAGAGCGCCGTTCGCGGACTCGACACGTTGGCCGCCTACGGAGCCGAGACCAAGGCCGCCACGCCGACGAAGTTCATCGTCTCGGGCGCCAGCAAACGCGGCTGGACGACCTGGCTCACCGCCGCCACCGACAAGAGGGTCGTCGCCATCGCGCCAATGGTCATCGACGTGCTCAACATGTCCGCGCAGGTGAAGTGGCAGCGCAAGGTCTACGGACGCGACTCCGAGCAGATCAAGGACTACACCGAACGCGGACTGACCGACGTCTTCACCAATCCCGACATGGCCGACCTCCGGGGCATGATCGACCCCTACACCTACCGCGCCCGCTACACGATGCCCAAGCTGATCATGCTCGGGAGCAATGACCCCTACTGGACCGTCGACGCCCTCCGCTTCTACTGGAACGACCTGCCCGGCCAGAAACTCATCCACCAGACCGCCAACGCCGGCCATGATCTCAACGGCGGCAAGGAAGCCATTCCCACCCTCGCCACCTGGACGCAAATGATCGCGGACGGCGAAAAGCTCCCAGAGATGAAGTGGACCTTCACCGACGGCAAACCCGCCAAGATCACCGTGGAGGCCGGCCAGCCGATCAACCGCGGCCTCTTCTGGACCGCCACCTCGACCAACCGCGACTTCCGCAAATCCGCCTGGTCTAGCCAGCCGCTCACAATCGCCGGCTCCAAACTCTCCGCCGAAGGCACCGCGCCCGAAGGCGGCTGGAGCGCCGGCATGATCCACGCCGAGTTCACCTCCAAACGCGGCAACAAGGCCTGGTTCTCCACCGAAGCCCGCGTGACCCCGGATGATCCGAAGCCGGAAGGGAAGTAAGCGAGTCCACACAAGCAGCCCGTCAAAGAAGCCCCCGCCCAGCCGCGTGAGGGCACGCGGCCTACAAAAAAAGCTCGGGAATCACCTTGGTCTTGTAGGCCCGGTCCCCTGACCGGGTGTTCTTTGACGGGCTGGTAGCGTTGGTGGTGCAATTCCGTGCCCAGGCGGCGGCAAGCTTCTTCGATCACATCCAAAAATTTACAACCGCGAGCACCGCCACTCCGCGCTCGGCCACCAAACACCCGTAGATTTCGAGAGCCAACTCGACTAAACCACCTACATGCGCCGCGCGTCTCCAAGGTGTCCATCAATCCGGGTTAAGACCACCTGACAACCTCCGTGCATCTTTCAGGATCTTGATTCGCAGAACGAGCTGGGCAATCCGATGAATCATGGTCACCTAAGATTTGAGTCGAAGATCACGCCGACGCTGACAAATCCTTCAGGTCCGCGCGGACCTTTTCGTAGGTCGTGTCGAAGGCGAGGACCTTCGGGTCGGGTTGTTTGCCTTGGGCTTTGCAGTAGTCGAGGTAGACATCGGGCCACCAGTTGCGGTGTGCGGTGAGGCCTTCGTCCTTCCAGTTCTTCCAACCGACGAGGACCTTGGACCAGCAGGCGTCGCCGTAGTTCACGGCCTTTCGCGGATCACCCATCTCCTTCACATACCAGTCGCGGCCCACGCGGGCATGCAGGACTTCATCGGCCCAGTCGTAGTCCTGGAAGAGCCCGGAGAGCGGGTTGCCCGAGGCGAGGCCGACTTCCCATTCGTAGCGTTTGCCGGTCTTGGGCATGAGGCCCTGCTCGATGTAGTAGAGGACGGCATGGCGTTCCAGCGGCGTGAGCTGGGTGTTGAGGGCGAGGGACCAGGTGAAGTTGACCATCACCTTGTGCCAGTCGACCCCGGCGGCCACGAACCCGGCCTCGCCC
Organism: Verrucomicrobiota bacterium; assembly: GCA_043744715.1. Lineage (GTDB taxonomy): Bacteria > Verrucomicrobiota > Verrucomicrobiia > Limisphaerales > CANJSG01 > CANJSG01. The sequence goes on from JAYTUE010000082.1 coordinate 22,876, forward strand.
ATCATGGCGTGGCGGGCTTCGTCCCAGAGCTGGCGGGTCATGTCGCGGTAGTAGCCCCAGGGTTTGCCGGGCGTCTGGGCGATGATGCTGGACATCATCTCGGGCACGTCGATTTCACGGATGCGCTTGTAGAACATCATCAGGGTCTTCGCGTCGGCCGGCATGGCCTCGTCGTAGAGGAAGACCTCGGCGTTGACCCCCATGTTGTAGGGATCGGGGAAGCGCGCGTCGCGATTGGGAACGGGATCGTAGACGAACGGCTTGGCGGAAAAGAGCCGGGCTGGAAGCGCTCCCGGAGAAACTTCGGTGCCGTCCAAACCACCGGCGGCGGCGAGGGCCTGGTCGAGGAGCTTCAGCCAACTGCCCAGGGTTTCGCGGACCTCGTCGGAAACGAGGGCGTGCAACGCCTTCGCCCCGTAGTCGACCATTTCCTCCACTTCAAGACGTGCGAACCGGCAGACCCGGACGGACGGATGATCGGCGAGCGGGTTGGTGTCGCGGATGTGGCGTTCTAGCGAGGTCTTCAAGGCCGGGAGCGCCTTGGCGTAGAGGCCGAGGAGAAGGGCTTCGGTCGAAGGAGCCGATTTGATTTCGTCGAAGAAGAGTTCCAGCCCGGCGTGGGTAGGGGCTTCAAGGCCCAGAGGCGGTTCCCGCATCTCCCCTACCCGCCTGCGGATCTCGGCGACGTGTTCCGCGCAGAGATGGGCGTGGAGGCTGAAGACCATCTTCAGCTCGTAAACGGGTTCGGCCGCCAAACGGGCGATGAGGATCTCGTGGATGCGCCTGAAGGCCGAGTGGTGGCGCTTGAGCCGCAGGACGCACTGTTCGACGGAGAGTCCCGGCCGGGAGGCTTCTGGAAAAGTGGCAAGTCCGGCCAAGGCCGGGAGGCCCTTGAAAGGGGTGTAGGCAGCCATAGATCTCAGCGAAGTCTAGCCACACCAGCCGCTTCGATAAAGGCCTGAAAACGGTCTCCCTGAAAACAACAGCGGGCCACCGGAAATCCGGTGGCCCGACGATGAAACACTTCCGGCGAACCGGCTTACTTCGCCTTGACCGCCGCCGCAGCGGCGGCGGCGGCCGCCTTGCTGATCAGTTCGGCGCGGTTATTGCGCAGATAATCCTGAACGGTGGCAATGCCCCCGAGGCTGATGGGGACACGCTTCTGGTTGGAGAAGAGGCGATAGTGGGTCAGGGTCTTGCCGACTTCCATGATCTCAAGGTGCTTGTCCTCCATTTTCCACAGTTGTCCTTTTTCAAGTTGGGGTGCGCGGCTCCGTTTGTTCAGTTTCATAGATCAGACAGTCTTGGGTAATAGCAGAACACGGTTTGAAACACAACTCTTCAGATTGGTAGAGACGACATCCGCCCGAGAAAACCGAAGAATTCGTCATGATCGGACACGGTTTTCGGACAACCGTTCATGTCCATTCCAACAATTCAACCACGGCCCCCGTGCCACCGGGCCTGCATGGCAGGTCTTGGTAAGGATGACTCCAACGGACAATGCCTCGTGGAGCCTATCCTTACCCTAAACCCGCCGCGACCCGATTGCATCGCAGGTGTTTCCGGGTCAACGAAATTTCTCAGAAATGACAGGCTTCAATGGCCTCAACGGGGTGATTCGATCCGCACTTCCTTGAAGCCCAACTTCCCGAAGAACGCCTGCAATTGAAGGGCGGCGCGTTCCTCCGCATCGGCCACGATTCCGTTTTTCTTCGCGGCGATCAGCATTTGTCCGACTGCCTGTTTCCGGGCCTCCTGTTCGAGATCCTTGTCGAACTCGCGGAAAAGGCCCGTCGAACGATCCAGCACCTGCGTCTCGCGGTCCTTGAGATACGCGTCGAGCACTTCGGCCTTGGGCAGCTTGATCGTCAGCACGTCGCCGGAGATCTGGACGTCTCCCTCGCTCATCTTCCCCAGATCGACCCCGGCCTTCACCACTCCGCTGGCGACGAGGACGACGCGGTTGCCGCCATACCATTTCACGTCCTCAAGGATGACGACTTTTTCCAGCGTGTAGCGGACAGTGGAGAGTTCGTTCAGGCTCTGGATCTGCTTCACGATCGTCGTCGTGTTCGCGATCAACGGCACCGATCCCTGGGGCAGTAGTAGCCGGCCGAAGATGAGGCCGATGATGCCGCCGATAATGAAGATGACGATCAAAGCCGCACCCGCCGAGATCAGCATTGCCCGGTTCATAGGCCTACCATAGCCAACGCCGCGTTTCGGCCAAGCAATTCAACCCCGCGCGCGACCGTTGCCCTGCCGATGCCCCCTGCCCTAGCCTGCGGCATGAACTTCGACCAACTGCCCGGCTTCCCGGTCAACCGTCCGCGGCGTCTCAGGCAATCCGCCGCACTCCGCAGCCTGGTGCGGGAGACCGCGCTGGCACCGGGACAGTTCATCCTGCCTTTCTTTGCGCGCCCCGGGAAAGGCGTCCGCATTCCCATCCGCTCGATGCCGGGGGTCTTCCAGCTGTCATCAGAGCAGCTCGTGAAGGACGCCGCCGAGGCGTTCAAGCTGGGGATCCGTTCCGTGATCCTGTTTGGCATTCCCGAAGCAAAGGACGCCAAGGCTTCCGGTTCCCATGCGAAGAACGGCATCGTCCAGCAGACCATCCGCCTGCTGAAAAAAGAGCTCCCGGATCTCGTGGTGGTGACGGACGTCTGCCTTTGCGAATACATGAGCCACGGACATTGCGGCATCGTGGACGTGAAGGCGGGTCGAATCCTGAACGATCCTTCCTTGGCACTCCTCGCCAAAACGGCCGTCAGCCATGCGGAGGCGGGTGCCGACATCGTCGCCCCATCGGACATGATGGATGGACGGGTCTCGGCGATCCGCGGAGCCTTGGACAAGGCCGGCTTCTGCGACACTCCGATCATGGCCTACTCGGCCAAGTTCTCCTCAGGATTCTACGGCCCCTTCCGCGACGCGGCGGAATCCACCCCGAAGTTCGGCGACCGCCGCAGCTACCAGATGGACGCGGCCAACGCCAACGAAGCCCTGCGCGAAACGGCTCTCGATATTGCCGAAGGCGCGGACATCGTCATGGTGAAACCAGCCCTCGCCTACCTCGACATCATCTACCGAGTGAAGACGACCTTCGGCCTTCCCACGGCGGCCTACAACGTCAGCGCCGAGTATTCCATGATCAAGGCCGCCGCCGCCAACGGCTGGATCGACGAGCGCACGGTCACGCTGGAAAGCCTGCTGGCCATGAAACGGGCGGGGGCGGATATGATCATCACCTACGCCGCAAAGGAGGCGGCTAGGTGGCTGAACGAGGCTTGAGTGCGGCCCTCATTTCGTCTCCTTCAGCCGGACCCCATAAATTCCACGGCGGGAGGAACCGGTCAGATCTTCCCGACAAACGGCTCTCCGCAATGAACGAGGACTGAAGCCGAATCCGGTTAGGGTGTTTGGGTGATCGAACCAGACTGCATGATCGCCCAGATGATGAGCCCGATGATCACGACTCCCAACACGATCGCGCCCACGATGAACATCTTGGTGCCGCTGTTCGTCTTCTTGGCGAAGGCGGAATCCTTGGCGAAGGACGTCGACTGGGTCGCGCCGATATCGTCGATCTTGACTCCCTTGCCGATGACCTGGGTGCGATCAACGGACTTCTTGGCCGAAGCCCCTTCGATTCCTTCGACCCGGATCTCGACTTGGCCGAGGCGGAGAATCTGGCCTGAAGGGATCGGCGCTTCGCCGTGCACCTGCTTGCCGTTGATGAAGGTGCCGTTGGTGGAATTGAGATCGCGCACGACCACTTCCGTTCCCATCAACAGGATCTCGCAGTGGTGGCTGGAGACGGAAGGATCCGATACCTGGAAGGAGTTGTCCTCGACGCGGCCGACAGTGATTTTGTCCGTCTTCAGTTCATAACTGAGTCCGGCGAGGCCTTGGCTGAGGACAACAAGCTTGGGCATAAGGGGATTGGTAAGGCTGGTTTATCGGATGCGAGATCGCTGAGTCAACCGGTTTATCCTCAGAGCCCGGGGCGTGTGCCCGCTCTAGGCCGTCAAAATCATGCTGCGGAACTCGGCAAACAAAGACGTGGAATCGTGCGGTCCGGGTGAAGCCTCGGGGTGATATTGCACGCAGAAAAGCTTCTTCGAACGATGCCTCAACCCTTCGACGGTCTGGTCGTTGAGGTTGATCCGGTTGACCGAGACATCGGAGGGCATCGAAGCCGCGTCGACCGCGAAACCGTGGTTTTGTGAGGTAATCTCGACCTTGCCGCTCTCAAGATCCTTCACCGGCTGGTTGCCGCCGCGATGGCCGAACTTGAGCTTGAAGGTTTTTCCACCGAGCGCCTGGCCGAGAATCTGATGGCCAAGACAGATCCCGAACGTCGGCAAGCCGGAATCCACGAGCGCCTTCACTTCACGGACGATTGCCCCCAAAGCGGCCGGATCACCGGGACCATTGGAAAGAAACAACCCCGCAGGCTTGTGCTTCAGGATCTCCGCCGCCGTCGTGTGGGCCGGCACCACCTGCACCTTGAAGCCGTGCTGACGCAGCCGGCGCAGGATGTTGTATTTCATCCCGAAGTCGTAGGCGACGATCGGCACATCGGCCGGTGGGAGCGGCTTGCGGACGTTGCGGGCATCCGCGACGGCCCCCGCCTGGACAAGGCTGAACGCCGCCGACTGCTTGTCCTCAGGATCCCACTGGAACGCCTGTTTGTGGGTGACTTCGCTGACGTAGTCGCGACCCTCCATGCCGCCCCAGGCTTTCGCCCTGGAAACGGCTTCCGCGTCCGACATCGCAAGAGTCGAGATGCAACCGCTCAGCGCTCCCCGGACGCGCAGTTTCTTGGTCAACGAGCGCGTGTCGATTCCTTCGATGCCGGGAATGCCGTGCTTCTTGAGATACTCGTCGAGGGAACAATCGGCCCTCCAGTTGCTGACGACGGGTGAAAGTTCGCGGATGACGAATCCGGCGACGTGCGGAGCCCACGATTCCACGTCCTGTTCGTTGACGCCGTAGTTGCCGATCAACGGATAGGTCATCGTCACGATCTGCCCCTTGTAGGAGGGATCGGTAAGGATTTCCTGGTAGCCCGTCATGGAGGTGTTGAAACACACCTCGCCGGCCGTGGCGCTGTCGGCGCCAAAGGCTCTTCCGTGGAATACGGAACCATCTTCAAGGGCCAAAATCGCTTGCTTCATCGTAGAAATGCGGCGCGATGCTAGGAGCGACCCCCGTGAGGTCAAGCGACAATCCCTCAAGCCCTAAAACGTAGACGCCCGGCACGAGGTCGGGCGTCGCAGAAACCCTTTCGATGAGCTATTTCTTGGAGATGGCCTTCATCATCTGACCGATCACCGCCTTGGCACCATCCCCACCGTAGCCGACCTGCCGCCAAAGCTCTTTGCCCTCGCCGTTCAGGATGATCAGCGTCGGAAATCCCTCGATCTTGTATTTCTCGCTCAAAGCCTGGTTGGTTTTCTTGAGATTCTCGGCCTGGGGTTTCCTCCGCGGAAAATCGAGCTCCACGAGCACTAGGCTCTTCTTGGCGAAGTCCTTGAAGTCCGCCGTATCCAGCACGTTTTTGTGGAGTTGAACGCAGGGGGGGCACCAGTCGGAACCGGTGAAGTCCAGGAGGACGAACTTGCCGTCCTTCTTGGCCTGGGCTTGAGCCGCCTTCGCATCCGTTCCCCAACCCTCGCTCGCAGCCAAAACGGTTGCCGCAGAAAGAACCAGTGCTGCCAATGTTGCTTTGATGGATTTCATTAGATTCCCTTTCGTGGCAAAGGCTAGCCCCTGATCTGGTTCCCGCAAGCCGCTTCCCTAAAACGCTACGCTTTGTAGGCCACATTCCCCGCCACCACGGTGCCGGTCACCCTGCCCCTCATGGGCCATCCATGGAACGGGCTGTTCTTCGACTTGCTGACCGACGCCATCCGGTCATACGTCCATTCCGCATCGAGATCGAAAACCGTGACATCGCCGTCACATCCCACGGTCAGCCGCCCCTTCGTTCGCAGTCCAAGCAGCCTGGCCGGATTGACCGTGAATTTCTCCACCATGGACGACAGGGAAAGGCGCTTGGTGTGGACCAGCTGCATCAGGGAAAGCGCGAGTTCGTTTTCCAGTCCAGTGATGCCAAACGGCGCGTAGTCGAACTCGACTTCCTTCTGGTAGTCGCAGTGCGGTGCGTGGTCGCTGGCCAGAACCTCCAGAGTCCCGTCCGCCAAGCCTTCGAGAATGGCTTCCCGATCCGCCGCCGAACGGAGCGGCGGGTTCATCTTGAAATTCGTATCGTAAGAGGGCCATTGCGGCACGGGCCTTCCCCTCAGGTCCACCAAGCCCTTGCCGTCCCCTTTCCAGAAACCGTCGCTGCCCGCGAGGGCCATGTCGGTCAGCGTGAAATGATGCGGGCAGGCCTCGCCGGAGATCGGCACCCCGCGCTTCTTTGCTTCACGGATCAAGCGGATGCTCCCCGCCGCGCTCATGTGCTGGCAATGAACCCGGCATCCGGTCAGTTCCGCCAGGAGGATGTTGCGGGCAACGATCATCTCCTCCCCGGCCGACGGCCAGCCTCGCAATCCAAGCGAAGCGCTCCAATAGCCCTCGTGCATCACCCCGTCGGTCACGATCGAATAGTCCTGGCAATGATCCATGACCGTCAGGTCGAACATCCGCGCATATTCCAACGCACGGCGCATCAGATCGTTGTTCTGGATGCAATGCCCGTCATCAGTGACGGCCACGACCCCGGCGTTCTTGAGCGATCCGATCGGCGCGAGTTCCTCGCCGGCGATCCCCTTGGTCAGAGCCCCGGCCACGAACACATTGACCACGCCCTCACGCTGCGCCTTCTCCTGGATCAGCGCCACGGCACCCGTGTTGTCGATGGCCGGCGACGTGTTCGGCATGCAGACGATGGAGGTGAATCCCCCGCGCGCCGCCGCCTGGGTGCCGGTGGCGATGGTTTCCTTGGCCGACTGGCCGGGTTCCCGGAGATGCACATGCAGGTCGATCAACCCCGGGCTGACCACCTTGCCCGCGGCATCCATCCTCGGAACTCCCGCCGGCACTTGAGCCGCGACGCCGGGACCGACGGCAGCGATCTTGCCGTCACGAATCCAGACGTCGCCCGTCGTGTCGACGCGGTTGGCGGGATCCAAAATGCGGCCTCCGGTGATGAGCAGAGAAGCGGGCGATAGCATCGGGCGCGGACGCTACAAGGAGCAGGTTTGACAACGCAAGCGCAGCACCGTATTCCACTGCGCGTTCGGATGCGGGTGTAGCTCAATGGTAGAGCGCTAGTCTTCCAAACTAGTTACGAGGGTTCGATTCCCTTCACCCGCTCCACTCTTCCCAAACTGCTTCTGCTGAGGGCTTCCCGCGATTCCGACTTCAGACCTACACACAAAACGGGAATAAAAACGGGAATAGCAGACCCAGTTTTGCGCCTCGAACACGGTGGAAATCCCTGTGTTTACAGGGGGTATGATGATGGTGTTCACATTGCTGAAATGGGAATTCTCAGGTCGTTCCCCTTTCGCTCAAGTTCTCGGAGGGAACTGAGATTCCTGACTGCTCAAGAATTGAAAATGAAGCAAATGGCAGCCCTCAAGATGCTGGTGAATTCGATGAAAGAAAAACCCCGCGACAAGCGGGGCTGATCTATTTGCGGCTTTCTTCGACGAACCGGACAAACTTGGGATCTTGGAACGCTTTGGACTTTTCCCAGACGGATTTCGGGATGGGGCGGGCGACCGCCTGCCGGGTGCGGAACACGCCTGCTTCCATCGCCTGCCAAGTGGAGTTCAAATGCAGCACAAGGAACGTCACGAAGAGGGATTCCTCGTTGGTCACCGGTTTGCGGACCAGATCCACGTCCGTTTCGAGGATGCGGGCCAGTTCGGGACGGGTGAAGAGCTGGGACCAGATGTCGCGGTGAGCGGAGGTCAGCGCCAGCAGGTTGCCGATGCGGCGGGAGCTTTCGTCTTTGCGGAAGGAGAACGCCGTGAACCCGAGACTGGCCATGATCCCCAACACTCCGACCAGGTCGAAGCCGTGTTCCTGAATCCAATGCAGCGAAAATTCCATCCCTGCATTGTATCACGGCGACAGCCGTTTCGTCACACGCTGTCGAGGATGTCGCCCTTGGCCCGGCTTGCTGTGGCTGGACGCATGGTTGACACTGGACCCTGAAGCAAATAGCCCTTCTTCCCGACACAACTATGATCAAATCAGCAACGATTCTTCTGGCCGCTGCCCTCCTGGCCTTCGGCGGCAACACCTTGTCCGCACAGACCACCACCGAACCCAAGACCGTGATCCATGTGGTGACGGTGAAATGGAAGGCGGACGCCACCCCGAAGCAGATCCAGGCCGCGCTGGACGGCGTGAAGGCGCTGCCTGCGGCGTATCCGGGCGTCAAACGGGTATGGATCAAGGCCATCAAGGTCCAGGGCGATAAGACCAACGCGTTAGTCATGGAATTCGCCGATGAAGCGGCCTTGAAGGCCTATGCGGACAGCCCCGCCCAGAAGGAATGGTATAAGGTCTATCTGCCCATCCGCGAAGCGAGCACGACCTTCGACATCACCAACTAGCCGCCAAACGCGGTCCGTCCCCTGAAGGCTGGCGGGATTTCCAGCCGACCACACGGCGGCCTTCTCGTCACACGCTGTCGGGGATGTCGCCCTTGGCCAGCACCAGCGTCTTTCGGGGAATCCAGACCACCCGTTCATCCGGGCCGCAGCCGACCGAGGGCGGAAACTTCCCCTTCGCCTTCTCCGTGATGTCGATGCCGATGACGGCGAAGTTACCGTCCTCCAGCTCCAGCAGGTCGGGACAACCCGCCAGCGCGACAGTCCGCTGCCCGTTCAGGTGCGGATTAGGGCCGAGGCGTTTCAAGAACATGGGTCTATTTCACTATAGGGAAATACGCTGTCAACTTCAAAACCCTGTAGCTGTGCCGGGTGTCGAAACCCGAGCGAGGACAGTTGCTGTGTCTCCGCATCATCCAGCTCCTCGCCGAGGAACGGGTGAAGCGGAAGATTTCGAAGTATGCCCTCGCCCAGAAGTCCGGTGTTTCCCCGCAGATGGTGGGCTACATCGAAAAGGGCGAAAGAAACCCCACTCTGGAAATTGTCTGCCGATTGACCGCTGCTTTGGAAGTGGACTTGTCGAAGCTTGTGCGGAAGGCGGAGCACGATATTTCCCCATCGAAGATAACGTAGCCAAAGCCTGGGACCAAATCGCCTTCATCACATCGGCGCTCACTGTTGGGTATTGCACAACGTAGAATCGCAGTAAAACGGGCGTCAATTGTCCCCCCTAATAGAGGTCGTAAACGCTTCCCGACGACGGCAGGGACACTTGGGGAGTTGATCAGGATCCGACGGGTGGAACGCCTGCTGAAGCAACGTGGATTGGCAGCGCTTCTGCAAGTTGACCGTTCCTTCATTTCCAGTTGGGAACGGGACGAAGCCGTGCCGCCGGCCGGGCAATGGACGAAACTCGCCGAACTCCTCGGCCTGCTTTGCTCTCCAAGTGACGCCTTCCCCAACAGTGGACCTTGATGTTGGGCATTTCACGTTCCGGGCACCGCGCTTTCTGGAAGCGAGAATGGTCAGGCGGCTCCGTTTGTTTGAAAAAACTTGTCCCGCCCCGTCTTCGATCCCCGCCTGATCGGATAGATGCCGAGCGGAAGTCAGGCGACATCGGCGGGACGCGGCGTGAAAGAATAATCGTGCGGGGTGTTTGACCTTCTTCGACCCAGCCGTTTTTCGATTCCGTCCCAACCCACTACCGTCGCCGCCTACGATGGGAAGGCCGTGACCCTCCACTACTCCCGACGGCGGGACACCCCAAGGGGACCCATTCTTTGGGGAGCTCGGGTCGCATGATCCAAGTCGTCGAGATTCAGAGCGGCGCTTGGGGACAGTATGATTATTTCTGGCTTTGTCCCAAGGTAGCGGGCTTTAGCCTCCCCCCATGCGAAAGATTCATTGAAGGACTTTGCCAGCCTCCGCCGCAGCCTGCTCGCCGAGCGTGACCGTCTCGACGCCAGGCTCCGGGCCATCAACGCCGTCCTCGGCGATGAACCCGCCTCCGCTGTGCAGGCTGCCAAGCCAGGCAAGGTGAAGAGGTCGACCCGCGCCAAAAACGACCTGTCACTGAAAGAAGCCGTCGTGAAGGTGACGACAGGCAAAGCACTGACCAAGGAGGAGATCTTGGAGTCGGTGAAGAAGCTGGGCTACACGTTCACCACCTCCAAGCCGCTCAACTCCATCAAAGTCGTGCTCTACGGCAAGAAGCCCAAGTTCAAGAACTCTGATGGCAAGTTTTCGGCCACCTAAAGTTACTCCACGGAGACGCCCAAAACAAAGGGAGCGGACATGGCGTTCTCCGAGCGGACGGTGACCGAGGCAATCTCGGACGCCTTCTCCAGGCTGAAGGTGCTGCGGTAGATCCGGAGGGTGGCTTTGGCGTTCTTGGACTGCTCGTTTTCGCCCGTCCAGACCACCTTGGAATCCTTGTCCTTGACGTCCTCGTCCTTGAACCCCCACCAGTCCCTGACGTGGCCGGCATAGATGATGGGTTTTTCTACCTTGGTGCCGTCCGCCAGGGAGATCACGAGGGTGGCGATCTTGCGGCCGGGTTTGTCGGTGAAGGCGGTTCCGTGCAGTAGATGGATTTTGGAACCCGAATCGTTCACCGGGAAGGAAACCTCCTTCGCCGCCCTGGTTCCGTTCTCCTCCAGTTTTGTTCCATGGAGCTGAGCCACGCCCGAGACCTTGAACCTGATGCCGTCGAGGGCGACGTCGCCCGAGGGAAAGTTCGTCAGGCCGTTTCCGGGCAACGCCGTCTTGTCCAAGTGCAGCGATTCGGTAAGCGGCGCTCCTTTTCCAGCGGTGGACACGGCCCTGCCTTTAGGCTCAGCCTGTGTTTCAGCGGCTTGGAGAGCGATGGAGAACGCGACGAGAAGAGAGAGAAATCCGGATACCCCTTGCATAGGTTTTTGATTGCCACGATCTGAAGGGCAGCTCAAGAAAAATATGGCCTTGAAGTAGAATTATCTTGAGTTCCATCCAAGGCTCTATATCTGAAGAGCGTCTCCAAGAGAATTTAGGCCCATCACGTTCCACCCGTTCCGAAGCTGTCATCGTGTCGGCTTTTCGCGGGTGACGGGCAAGGGGATGCCGCACAGGGTGCGGGTTTTGTAATTATACAAAGAGGTTCCACCATGAAGGCGTTCATAGCCCTATTCCTGTCGTTTGCCATATCCACCGCCCTCCGCGTGTCTGCCGCCGAGCCCGACTCGGACTTCGACGGCATCTCCGACGCTGAGGAGACTGCCCTTAATTTGAATCCCAACGACGGGACGGACGCGCCCAAAAGGAAGCTGGCCACGTTCCGCTTCAACGGCACCAACTGGATCGGCGACCAGGGGCAGGTGCCTGTCGCGCATTACGGGCTGACGCTGGAGGCTGGCGTCGAGTCAAACGCAGTGAAGGTAACCGGCGGGGATTGGGCCAAGTATCTGGTGTTCCGCTTGGCCGAGACCAACGATAAGCCAAACCTGTCGTTCCGGCAAGGCAGCGTCAGCATGTGGTTCAAACCCAATTGGAACGGGACCAACCACGGGGGCAACGGGCCTGTCCCTGCCGCCTGGGGGCGGATCTTCAACATCGGGGAATGGACGACCGACGCTTCCTACGGACTATGGACCATGGGGCTGACGCCCGACGGCGACTGGATCAGCTTCACGGCGCACACCAACAACGGGACCCTTTACGGTTCCGGCTGGGGACAAGTTCCCGGAGGGATGGTTTCCAACGAATGGCGGCACGTGGCCATGACCTACTCGACGACGAACATGTCGATCTACATCGACGGGACCAACGTGATGGACATCGGCTGCCTCTTCGACGGCACGAACTGGTTCTGCAACGTGGGCAACAGCCTGATCCCGCCGAAGACGTTGAGAGACCAGGGGTTCTACGTGGGCACGGACACGGGGGGAAACCAGGCATCCCAGGGCACGTTCGACCTGTTGGAGACCTATAATTATCCATTGAGCGCGGTGGAAGTGCTGGCGGCGTTCGACGCCTACTATTTTTCGTCGGTCAACCCCGGCGGCGACTACGACGGGGACGGTGTGTCCAACGGGGTGGAGGCGGCGCTGGGGCGCAATCCGAAGGTGGCGGGGGTGCAGTCCGGGAGCACGGGGCTGGTCACCTACACGCCGGTGCGGTCGAACTGAAGAAATTTCGGGAACACGAAGAGGTATGAAAACGATATTGAAGATGGTTGCTGCCCTATTCGTCGGGCTTCTGATTTGTGCCCAAGGAGCCGGGGCAAGTTGTTTGTCCCTCGAGCTGGAAGTCCAGTTAGCCAGCACGAACCGGGGCAAGGTGGGGTTCCCCAATTTCCGCGCCAGCGAGAGCGACCCTATCACCAAGTATTACCTGAAGAAAACCACCCAGGATGTGCTTTACCAGAACTCGGCCTGGACAGAGACGATTTTCGACTGCACGCAAAACGTGTTCCTGCAATTCGACTGGAGCGAGACGACGGTGCAAAACTTCAACGTGACCAACCTCACCATCAGTGGCGGGGTGACCTCGGGCTCGAAGAGCTGGGGGTATTCCGGGAATCCATGCACCAATCTTCCGTCGATCTCCTGCTCCATGACGTGGAACACGTCGAGCAACGCCTACGTCGGTGATGGAAGCTGCCTGAACGGCTGGGGGATGATCGGCTGCTCCAACAACTCCTTCTCCGTTTCCGTCACCCCTCCATCTACGCAGGTGTCGAGCTGGTCGTGCTCGGAGACCAGCGGTTACGGGACAACCGACACTGGCAACAGAACGATTACGGCCACTCTCTCAGAGGAGTATACGACGACACGGCTGAAGAGCGAATGCGAAGGGGTGCAGTATGACGGTAAATGGATTTTGGCGAACACCAATGCCCCCACCGCGTCGGCCAGTGCAAGCTACATCCTGTCCACCCACGAAACGGCCCTTGTGATCAGCAAGAGCAAGTGGCGGCTGAAATACATCCTGCCCAAGGACGTCGAATACGATCATGAGCTGACGCGGACGGAGACGATCGACGGGGTGACTACGGAAAAGAAATACACAGTCACTTTGAAGGGCACGGGCAAGGTGGCCTACCATCCCGATGAAGACGGTGAAGAGTTGTCGATCAGCGGCGGCACAAGCGCCACTTCCAGGAGCGTTTCCATCACCACCGTTCAGACTCCCGGGGGGACGTCGTGCTCCTCAAGCGGCTGTTCTTCCGGCATCAGCGCGGAAAACGGATCGGTGAACATCAAAGTCGGCCTGGGGAAGACGGCCGACGGACGCGGCAACGGATTACTCTACATCGAGGAGAACGGCTACGGGACGCAGATCGCGAACCCGGCGGCGTTCGGCCTCTTCCAGGGGATGAACACCACGGTCATCCGCCAGGGAACCAAGACCATCCGGCAGGTGTTCGCACCGGAAGTGCTGGTGGACATCGTTTCCAACTCCACCTCGCAGGTGACGATCCTGCTCTACCGGCAGCCGTCGTCCGGTTGGTGGAACTCCTCGTCCAACCTCTACATCCCGTCGGTGTCCGCCTCGGCGACCGGAGTCGTCGAACGGCTCGATGGCCCCGGAAAACTGATCCGGCTGACCGTGACCGACGTCGGCACCAGCACCTACGACTACGAATGGGTCGACGCCAACGGCGGCTGGTCGCTGACCACGGGCGGAGGGCTGCGGAAAGAGGTCAAGATCGGCACGGCCACCAATCTATATGAGACCATCCTGGTCAAGAACGGGTCCGGCGTGATCGAACAGGCCGAGACCAACGCCTACGTCCAGCTGGCCAACATTGGTCGCCGGCTGCCCGTGCGGAAGGATGTGGGGTTGATGCCGTGGACCAAGACCACCACATGGGACTACTACACCAACTCGACGACCGACGGGACCAACTACGGACAACTCAAGCTCAAAGTGGAACACGACGGTTCCTGGGAGCATCTCGTCTACGATACCAATGGGTTGCTGACGGCGAGATACACGCCGTTCCTGAACTCGGCCCCGACCACCAACGCCTCTCTGTGTCGGGTCTTTGAATATGACTACACCAAACTCGACACGAATGACGTCAGTGCCGGACAGGCCCGCCGCATCATCCAGAAGGTGCTCGGCCAGGAGATCTCGCGGCGCTACTTCGTCGACTACAGCACCTCCAAGTGGGACATCGCGTGTGCGGAACCGGGGGCGGCCTGGAACAGCGGCTCGAACAAGGTGACCAAGACTGTGTCCTACGTCGGCGGACCCTGGGATGGCCGGACATGGCGGGTGGAACGGCCGGACGGGACGATGACCCTCCATGCCTACAGCACGAACTCCTCGGGCGCATGGGCGGTGGACGTGTCCACCGGTGTTCCGAACGGGTCGAAGGACGCGGTGATCGACGGAACGAAGACTTCGACGGGCTACGACCTCCGGGGCCAGATGATCGGAACGACCAACCGTGACATCGGCTCGAACCTGATCCTGAGCCAGCAGGTCTGGTCCAATCCCGACAGCGTCGGACGCTACCAGACGCTGACCTATCTGGACGGACGGACCGAGTCCACGGCCTACGGGTGTTGCGGGATCGATTCGACCACGGACAAGGACGGCGTCACAACCAGCTACGGTTATGACGCCCTGAAGCGGCGGACCACGACCATCCGAAACGGCATCACGCGAACGGTCACGTATGACTCCGATGGCAGGGTCTTGAGCCAAAGCCAGACCGGCACCAACGGGACGACGCTGGATCTCGGTTCATCGCTCTACAACACGGCGGGAGACCTCATCGGTTCCTACGACGCGCTGGGCCGGACCAACATCTCCATTGAAGTGACCAACTCCAGCGGCGGGTTGATCCGGGAAACCACCTTCACCGACGGGACCACCCGGTTGGAAGTCACTGCGAGGGACGGTTCTGTTCTTTCAACCACGGGCACAGCGGAACACGGGGTGCGTTACGACTACGGCGTGACCAATGACGGCGGCATCTACCGGCTCTACCAGTCGACCATCCGGCTCAACACCAACGGGACCGACAGCGCCGAGGTGGTCACCACCTTCAACCGCTGCGATGGCGGGACCTACAAGACGATCCATGCCGGAGCGGCCACCAACACGATGGAGTTCAACACGCTGGGCCAGATGGTCAAATCCACCGATCCGGACGGCGTGGCCATGCTCTACGGCTACAATCCGCTGGGCGAACAGGTGGTCAGCGCCGTCGACGTGAACCGCAACGGGGTCATCGACACCAACGGCACGGACCGGGTGACGGTTATGACTCGTTCGGTCCTGACCAATCCCGAGAGCTACGTTGTGCAACGGACGGTGACGCAGGTCTACAGCGTGGACAGCAGCAGCGCGTCGGTCATCGCCACGACCAACGAAACCTCCGCCACCGGACTCCGCTCATGGAACCGCACGGCAGCCGGTGTGTCGACTCGCGTGACCGCCTACCCCGGCAGCGGCCAACGCACCGTCACCTCCACCGCTCATGACGGTTCTTACTCCGTCACGTTCTATCAGGACGGTCGGATGCTTTCAATGACCCGTTACGACGCCCTCGGCACGCAGTTGGCCCAGAACACGGCCGACTACGACGCCTTTGGCCGCGCCTGGCTCTCGACCGACTCGGTCCACGGCACCCGCACCAACTTCTTCGACACGGTCAACCGGGTTTATCGCACCTCGACCGCCGCTCCCGCCTCCGGCCAGTCCCCTCTGAACACGACCAACTACTTCGATGGACGCGACCGCGTCTTCCGTATGGTCCACCCGGACGGCAACTCCGTGACCAACGAGTTCTTCCTGACCGGGGAACTCAAGAAGACCTACGGTTCCCGCACCTATCCTGTTGCCTACACCTACGACCATGCCGGTCGCTTGAAGACCATGACCACCTGGCAGAGCTTCGCCACCTCAGGCGGTGCAGCCGTCACCACGTGGAACTACGACGGCTACCAAGGGCTGCTGACCAACAAGCAGTATCAGGGTGGTTCCGGTCCGTCCTACACCTACACGCCCTCGGGCAAGCTCAAGACCCGGACCTGGGCGCGGGGCGTGGTCACATCCTACGGCTACAACAACGCGGGCGATCTACAGAGCCTGACCTACTCCGACGGCATCACCCCCGCCGTGACCAACAGCTACAACCGTCTCGGTCAGATCGTCAGCCAGACGCAGTCGCTCGGCGGGACCAACGTAGTCCGCACTACCGGGTTCTCCTTACTCGCGCTGCCGTTGACGGAGAGCTGGACCGGTGGTCCTTTGGATGGACTAAGCGTGACCAACGGCTTCGACAACCTCCAGCGCCGGACCACCGTGGGCCTGAGCAACTACAGCGCCTCGGTCGCCGTCTACGGCTACGACCGCGCCTCCCGTCTGGCGGGCGTGACCAACGGCTCGGCCTTCGCCGCCTACACCTACTCGGCGGATCGTGGCCAATGGTCCAAACTCCAGATGGGTCTAAGCGGCACGAATCGCCTCA
Organism: Verrucomicrobiota bacterium; assembly: GCA_043744715.1. GTDB lineage: Bacteria > Verrucomicrobiota > Verrucomicrobiia > Limisphaerales > CANJSG01 > CANJSG01. Next base: position 39,418 of record JAYTUE010000082.1, read on the forward strand.
CCACCAGTCGGGTCTATGACAAGGTGGATCGGCTCACTTGGCTGACCAACGCCTACGCCTCCACCGACGTCTTCGGGTTCGCCTTCAACGCTGCGGGACAGATGACTCGCCGTGACGAACCGGACGGCGCCTACTGGATCTACACCTACGACAGCCTCGGCCAAGTGACCTCGGGCAAAAAGTATTGGAGCGACAGCTCCCCGGTGGCCGGGCAGCAGTTCGAGTATGCCTTCGACGACATCGGCAACCGCAATAGCAGCGCCTCGGGTGGTGATGCCAGCGGGTCGAATCTACGGTCTACGTCTTATTCGGTGAACCTTCTCAACCAGTATTCGAGTCGGAACAATCCCTCCCCCATCACCGTCATCGGTTCCGCCGTGACCAACGCCACCGTCACTGTCAACCTCAACTCCACCGTGCGGAAGGGCGAATACTGGTGGGGCGAAGCCACGGCCACAAACACCTACTACCCCGCGCGCGTCGGTATCACCAACGTGGCCGTCATCAAAGGTGCGGGAACAAATGGCACCGACCTGGTCTCCACCAACACGGGCGCGCTCCTCTGGGCCGAGGCCAGCGAGACGTTCACCAATGACCTCGATGGTAACCTCATGGCAGACAGCCTGTGGACCTACACGTGGGATGGCGAAAACCGCCTCATCCGCATGGAGAGCCGGTCGGCGGTGCCGTTGGACTTTAGGCGCAGGCTGGACATGACCTATGACGCGGGCAGCCGCCGTATCGGGCAGACCATCTCCACTTGGACCAACAACGCCTATGCGTCGGCCAAGACCAAACGCTTCGTCTCAGATGGCTGGAACCTCCTGGCCGAACTCGATGTCAGCAAAACGCTTGTTCAGGCCTACGTTTGGGGAACCGACCTCAGTGGCTCCATGACAGGGGCGGGCGGGGTCGGAGGATTGCTCATGGTCAACACCGGTTCCGCCTCCCACGGCTATGCCTACAACAGCAACGGAGATGTGCGTTCATTGGTCTCCCTGACCGACGGCGGCCAGTCCGCCGCTTACGAATACGGGCCGTTCGGTGAGCTCATCCGCTCCTCGGGCGCCATGGCCCTCTCCAACCCGTTCAGGTTCTCAACCAAACACCATGACGAGGAGTCGGCATTGCTCTACTACGGATACAGATATTATGACTCACGGGCGGGAAGGTGGATCAACATGGATCCGATTGGGGAGTTGGCCTTTTTCTTACAATATGCTCGCTTTCACAACGCGACTGAGTTGCTCGATGAGCGTCCTGTCGGCCTTAATTTGCATCTATTTATTAGCAACAACCCCATCGGGAACACAGATATGGACGGATGTCTAATGACGCCGGGTGGCGAGGTTGGCAAGACCAAGGAAAATAGACGAACGCCCCCTGCCAGGATGGAATTAATTCAAGTTCCGAAGTGCACAATCCTCTTCGTGTATGGGCACAACTATGTGGACGACTTTGAGAAGACAGGTTTACAGTGGATATGGAACATTGTGCCCGTAAATGACAACGATAAGTCGTGTTCATATGCAGCAGTGGCGGGTTGTGCGGCTGATCGCATTCCCAATGAAATCCCTTTACCGGGATTCGATTACTCCACCTATGATGTTGCAGAGCAAAGACAAATCCCTGCCCCTGTGCTTCTCCGGATGTGGACAGATGTGCGGGACGGATTGCCGAGTTTTGCGGAAGGGCTTTGCGATCAAGCGTGCGAGTGCAAGGAAATCACGCTCTCCGCGAAGAAAATTGGCAACTTAGCACTCACTATCGAGAAGGGACCATTCAAATATAAATGCAAAATAAATAAGAAAAGCAATTAATTACATAGGAACAAAAATGAATTTTTTCATTCATCGGTTGCCATTTTATAACAAGTCTCGCCGCAGAAAGTTGGATGGGTTACTGTGCAGCCTGATACTGATTGTGCTTGCAATTGGATGTTCGACCGAGCCGCTGTGGAAAGGCAAACGTCTGTCCACTTGGCTTGAGGATTTGGATGACCTTGATTTGAAAAAAACGGTCGCGGCTGAGACTGCGTTAAAACGCATTGGAACAAATGCAATTCCCTACCTCATGTTAAAGCTAACCACCCCAGAATCATCGGTTTCAGATTGGATCAGAACTGGTGGCCGGCGTGGGGCTGAACATACCGACGTAGTCATGGCCTTTCGTGTATTGGGAAGTTCTGCAGCCCAAACGTTGCCCTCTCTTGGCTCCCTCCTCACCAACCAGACGAGTATGACCAACCCCGGAGCTGCATATAAAATTGCGCAATCTATGGCAGGCATTGGAGAGCAGGCGAAACCGCAGCTTGTCGCAGCATTGAATAGTTCGAGTCCCAGCATTCGTCGAGCAAGCTTGGTGGGACTGATTGACCTGGGAAAGGCCGCAAATGATGCAATGCCTACAGTATTGGAACGAGTAACGGATAGCGACGCTGAAACCAGAGGACTAGCGCTTTTTTTCGTGAGCGACGTAGCTGTCGATGACGAGATGAAGTTGCGCGTTTTTAAGGAGGCTTTACTGGACTCGGATCGCTACGTCCGCTCATTCGCTCAAAGAGAACTTCGGAGATTTGAAAGCAAGTAAAGCGTCTCCTGCCCCCGCAACTTACTTTGTTTCGCCCCCCCGTTCTTTCAGACCGAGGAGCTTTGTCTCCAGCTGTCCGACCGTGCGGCTTGTTTCGACGAGCTGTTGGAATATCTTCTCACGATCCTTTTCCATCCGATCAATTTGCAGGTCTTTTACCCGGTTGGTGATTTCAAGATCGCGCACCTCCCTTTTCAGCTCCGCCAGTTCATTTGAATCCGCCTCTTCCCTTCGTTTTGGTTCCGCATCATGCGGAAAGGTGCGGAAGTTTTCCGAATCCTGCGGAAGCGGTTCCGGATTGGCTTTGGCGGCCCTGGCCTTCTCCTCGGTGATGGCGGCCTCGACGGACTGGGGGGTGATGAAATAGCGGCGTTCATTGGGATCGAAATAGGCTTCGAGCCGGGCGATGCCCTGCCGGTTGGGCTGGCACCAGTTGGTGATGCTGCGTTCCGAACGGGCGACACCGGCGGTCTCGAAGAGCCGGGCGACATCACGCACGATCAAAGTGCAGTTCTCCCGCCTGACGGAAGGAGTGCGGAATGCTTCCGAAGAGTTCGGAATGGTTCCGAAGACTTCCGCAACGTGCGGAACCTTGCCGAAGCGTTCCGAACCTTGCGGCACCGTGCGGAGTGCTTCCGCACCATTCGGAAAAGCCGCATTGTCATGCGGAAGATGATTCGGGTCGGGTTGTAGCGGGGATGTCTCGAACATGGGGGAAGTGAAGCCGTGGAGCGGGTCGTAAGACCCCGGCATTCCTGCATCCAATTCTAGCACACCCGCAGGGTGGAGCGGAAGGGCGTGGAGTTATGCACAGGCGGGCTTGTGGCGGAGGAACCCCGCGCCGTGCTAAACTGGTGAAATGACAAACATTCCACACACAGACAGCGACATCCGCATTCCACACGCTCTCTGGCTCGCGTCAGGACTCTCGCTGCGGGAAAAGGCTCTATTGGCAAAGATCGCCGAAGCCGATGTGAACGAAGGCTACCGTGTTCTCAACCGCGACATCATAGGGTTTCTTGGCGTGCGTGAACGGCACGTCCAATCCTGCGTCGCCGCGCTTCTGGACAAGGGCTACATCACGCTACGGATCAACTCCGACATGAGCCGCGTGATCAAACCGACGGCGAAGCTGGCGAAGATTCTGACGCGACGGGTCAAGCGCAGCGGTCGCTGATCACACGCGCTGACTCGCACCGTGCGTGGAGTGATCAATTGAACAGCCATGCAATCCATCAACCAACTCATCAAGGAAAAGAACATCGAACTCGCGACCCTTGATCCGGTGGTGGCGGCAGGCTTCACGCAGGTGCCCAACTTCATCCTCCGCAATCCCGACATTTCAGCCGGAGCCAAGGTGGTGTATGCCATGTTCCTTTCCTATGCCTGGCACAACGACTCGTGTTTTCCGGGACAGGACAGGTTGGCGGAGGACATGGGGTTGACCCGTCCGCGTGTGACGCAGTTGATCTCCGAGCTGGAATCCGCTGGGTTCATCACCATCCAACGACGTGGGCAGGGGAAGACCAACCTCTACAAGGTTCATTTCCAGGTGCAGGCGAAGCCGCAGAGTTTTCCACAGCAAACATCCAGAGGTAAACTGGCTTACCTCAAGAAGTAAGCCCATTGACCACTTGTGGTAAACCGGCTGACTTCATTCTATATAAGAATACCCAGATCAAGAACACGAAGAGAAAGAATAGAGGAGTTTCTTAATGAAACTGTGGATAACCCGAATTCGGGTGCGGGGAATACCCCTCCAACCTTGGAAAGGTGGAAAAACGCGAAACAGCACACGGATCAGGACGTGTCAAGACCCTCCAACCTTACAGGTTCTTCGAGCCCAAACCCACCAACGCACCCGCATCTTGGGCGAAGCCATGAAAACTGGCTGCGCCAGTCGGGAAACAGATATTGTGCGACTCGGATTGTGGGGCAGGGTTGAGCCCTTTTCCCTGCCCCAAACAAAAATCCCGACACAGTTTTGTGTGCGGGATTCTTTTAGTTTCGGAGCAGTTCGATCAGGTCGTCCGTGGTCAACCTGGCTTGTCGCATGATCAGCTTGAGCGTATAGGATCAGGCAGATCCTTGCCGTGCAGCGCCACCAAGGTCGTCAGGCGCTTGATGGGATGCCAGAAGATGACATGGCTTCCGTCCTGTCTCTTCTCCACGAAACCGGCCCGTTTGAGCGCGGCCACCATCTTGGAAGGACGCACCGTCGGCAGGCGGGTCAAACGAGTATCGGCCGTCGCACCTGAACACCGACTATGACCGGTTGGCTGTGCTCTTCCGGGATCGGTTCGCCGAGTTCCTGCAATGTCTCCACCCACAGTTCGATGGCCTCCTTCGCCATGGCCACCGCGTGCTCGAAGCTCGTGCCCCAAGTCACACAGCCAGGCAAAGCCGGCACGCTCACGGCAAAACCACCCTCTTCCAGAGGGGCCAGCTCAATTGTGTAAGTCATGGTCTGCATAGACTTACATCATAGCACATGCGTGTTCTTAACGTCAAAGATGGCTAGGCCGCCCGCACCAGGATGGGAAAGGTGAAGGTCTTGTGCCCCAGCTTTTCCACAGGCCACGGTTCCCCTCTTTGTTGCAGAGATGCCAGGTGGAACTCGATGGCCGCTCGAACTGAAGCAGTCGCTTCCTCAAGGGTGTCTCCACGGGAAAAGCAGCCCGGCAAGGCCGGGACTTCCGCCCAATACCCTCCTTCGGCGGCGGGCTGGATCTTGACGGTGTAGTGCGTGATTTCCATCCCTCCATTCTACCATGTCCGACAGTTTTCCCGCAAACGACCGCCCTTGTCCTTTACGCCGACCCCGACATCACGGGCGACATACATGGTATGTAGGGGCTGGACGCCCTTCACTGGTTCATTCCATGGCTCTACCGAGCCACGACTTGTTCCCCAACGTGTCGTCGGCTAGCGCCCGACTTTGCGCTTTTTCCATCCGGCTAGTCGGGTATCAGGTTTTCCTATCGGTCACCCTCACCAAAAACCGCAAAGTCGGCCGCCTCGGGACTATCGTCCCTTAGCCGTCGACACGTTGGGGGGTGCTGTCGGTGCTGGCGCACGGCCACTAGGAGCTACCGCTCCACCTGAACATCGTGCTGGCGCGACGGTTCGCGTGGAGACGCGGAGGGACGAATCCCCGCCTGCCGGTCAATGGACAAAAGCGCCGCCGCGAATGCGGCTTGGAACAGCACGCGGCGAATGCCGCGCACCGTTGCCGCTGTGGTATGATTACCTTTCCTCCCACGACTCCCAGCAATCCTGTCTCCCTATGAGTCTACCGGCAGGTGGTGCTGAGACCAGGCGCTATTACCTCGATGGCTCGTGCCCAAAACGGTTGCCGTCGTTCCGAAATGCGGTCCACACAACCGGAACTGCATTCGGTTTCAGGAGTGGCGGCTGGTCTGGGCACCATGAACGACCCGCTTATCCACATCGGCCAATTCGACCACCGGGGGCAACCATTGCCCTTCGGGCTTTCAGCCGTGGACGCCCGCCAACACCTCTACCTCATCGGCAAGACCGGTTCCGGGAAAACCACCCTGCTCCGCAACCTGCTGGTGCAACACATCGCCGCTGGACACGGCGTCGGGCTGATTGATCCCCACGGCGATCTCGCCGAGGAATTGTTGAATCACATCCCGCCTTCGCGGGCGGATCATCTGGTCTACTTCAATCCGGGCGACCTGGAGTTCCCCATCGGTTTGAACCTCTTGGCCAATGTGCCGGTGGATGACCGGCACTTGGTCGCCTCCGGCATCGTAGGAGCCTTCAAGGGGATTTGGAGGGACTCATGGGGGCCTCGGCTCGAATACATCCTCTACAACGCCATAGCGGCCCTCCTGGACTGCCAGAACACCACTTTGTTGGGCGTGAACCGGCTCCTGACGGACTCGCGCTACCGCGCTTGGGTCGTGCGCCAGATCAAAGACCCGTTCATCCGGGATTTCTGGGAGAACGAATACGAGGGCTACGATCCACGGTTCCAACGCGAGGCCATCGCCCCCATCCAGAACAAGCTGGGCCAGTTCCTCCAGAGTCCCGTGATTAGAAACATCCTCGGGCAGGTGCGGACAAAGGTGAGCATCCCCTTCGTCATGGACACCTCCCGCATCTTCATCGCCAACCTGTCCAAAGGACGCTTGGGTCATGACAAGGCCAACCTGCTTGGTTCCCTGCTGACGACGCAGTTCCAGTTGGCGGCCATGGCACGGGGTTCGATCCCGGAGGCGGAACGCCGTGATTTCCACCTCTTCATCGATGAGTTCCAGAATTTCAGCACGGACGCCTTCGCCTCGATCCTCGCCGAAGCTCGCAAATACCGGCTCTGCCTCACGCTCTCCCACCAATACATCGACCAGCTTTCCCTGCCGGTGCGTCAGGCGGTCTTTGGCAACGTGGGCACGCTCGTCTCCTTCCGCGTGGGTCACACGGATGCCGAGGTGCTGCATGATGAATTCGGCCACGAATTCGCCGAGCAACAGCTCGTCGATCTCGACAAGTTCGAGATGGTGGTGAAGCTCTTGGAGAACGGAACCAACCGGACGCCTTTCCGGGCGATGAGTCTCGCGCCTTTGGAGAACCGGGTGGGACGCAGGGACAAGTTAATCAAGCTGTCACGGGAGCGGTTCGCGACGCCGAGGAAAGAGGTGGAGGGGAGGTTGGAGAGATGGATGGATTCTGATTGCGGCTAAATCTGAACTCGGAGTTCGGCTGCGGTGCGTAGGCGGACGGGTTGGAGCGCTCCGAACTTACGGATCACCGCGTCGTATAAGTCTCCTGGAAACTTCGGCGCGGAAATTGTGATGATGGCTGCGTATTCGAGTCGATTGGTTGCGCCGTGGCGAGGAATGGCGTGCAGCACGAGAAACGGCTCGTGCAGCGACGTGGCCCACTTCGATTTCGAGCGGCGCACTATGGCCTCCCACTTGTATTGCACCCGGCGTTCGCCCTCGGACGGATATTGATTGCCCGACTCCGAGACAGAGAGCACCGATTTTTTCCAGCCGTCTGCCAAGAGCGCTTTGACTTCTGCTGCGTCACCTAGGGTGTGAAGTCTTTTCGCTTTCACGCCTACCGCCTCGCGCTTGGGCGTGAAGGTGAATACCTGACTGTTCGGGTAGAACGTGTCTTCGATGCACATTGCGGTGTAGTCCGAAGGATGATTCGGAGCTATGGGAGGCAGCGCGGCCACTGTCCATTTCACGCTCACTTTGCCACTCGTCACCAAATTTGGTGGCAACATGATCGGGAGCTTCACCATCTTCTTCGCTGCGATGTCGCCTTGGAAAACGATTGTGACCGTTTTCTCATCGCAGCGTAGCAGCCCATCGAGATTCGCCGGGACGATGCCGTGTCCAAGAAAGTTGTCCGGTTCATCATCCGGGTGCGCGGCGGCGTGAATGAGCAGCGCGCGGGCGAGCAAAGCTGTTCCGCGTTCAAAGCTCTCCACCGCCTGCCCACCGAGCGCCGCTACAATCGGCGATGCGAAGCTGGTGCCGGCGCTCAAAACTTTGATTCCCGGCGCTACAGCAACGAGGTGAATGGGCCGCTGGTCGCAGCCGCCGAAGGCCGCCACATCCGGTTTGAGCTTTGCACATTCACGACCAGGTCCTTGGCATGAATAGGGGGCGTGAATCTTCCCATTCTTTCGCTCAGTGTAAGCGCCTACGCCAAGCCCGTTCACCAAATCTGCGGGTGCTTGAATCCGGTTCATCCCCGCTCCCGCCGCACCGTCATTACCCACCGCCACACAAAACACAACTTTGTGAGCTACAGCGAGCAGATCGAGCGCAAAAGTGAAGCGCGAAATCATGTCGTCGAGAAGCGGTCCGCGCGGACCAAAGCTCACATTGAAGACTTTGATGTCCTTGCGTGCCGGCACTGCCGCTTCAATGACGTCGATGGATTCGTAAAGATCAATGTCGGCTGAATTGGAAGTCGGCAGCGCCCGGATGCTTACAACGGAAATCGCAGGTGCGGGCAACGGTGTCTTCGTATCGTGATCATTCAGTGGCCCGTATAGCATGGCTCCGGCAACAGCCGTGCCGTGAGCGATCCCTTCGGCTACAGCCGTCGTCTTGATTGAGAGACCCTCGTCCTGCTCAGCGTGTCCACGTAGCAACGGGTGACTCGGATCGATGCCGCCGTCGAACATCCCGACTTTTATTGTCGACCGTGTCGTTGCGGTCGGCGGCGGCGGCGCGGGGAAGGTGGGCGCACTCCGCAGATTCTCAAAACCGCCGAAGACCAGCGGATGTGCTGTGCGGAGCGGGTTCGCACCCGCCAGGGCTTGGAGGGCGTTTCGGTTGAGATGACACGATACGAAAAGCGGTCCGCTCTCGTAGTAAGCAACGGTTGGTCTCCTCATCGTCACGCCTTGTTCGTGGAAGAGTTCCTTGAGGAAGTGCGCTTGCTCACCCTCCGAGTGACGCGAAGGATGCAACACAACTTCCACGCGTCCCTCTGTCCAACCTGGCTCAAAGCCGAGGAGTTGTTCGTGTGCTCCGAGAAGGTCGAACTTTTCGATGCGCTGAATCTCCTCACGAAATGGCCTTGGCAATGTGCCCTCGGACTGGTCGAGCGCATTCAGTAGCCTGCGAAAGCCCGCATCGTTGCTGCGCACAAAGACCATACGACCGGTGACTTCATGGATATGTTGTTCGAGATGCTTTTTCATTCGCTTGGTCTGCGCGACCTCGGCGGTCGGAAGGCGAAAGTTGCGTGACCCGACGTTTTCCAAATCTCGCACGAGGCCAAAGATGCCGTGTGGATCATAGGACTTCGCAATCATGTCCGGATGCAAGCGGAGGCAGAGCACCGCTTCGTCTTTGAAACGTTTGCGTGGAGGCAACTCTGCATATTGCGCAAGGGCGGTGCTGATTTCGCGCTTCACTAGGTCGCGAGCCTCGCCATAGCTGCGCGGCATTTCAGTCGAGCCAAAACCGGAGCGCTTTTCGACCGGAGCCACGTATCGCTCACCATTGGCGAGGATGAGTCTGCGTTGCGGATCAGGCATGTTGAACCTCCTTGTTCTTCAGGCTTTTTCGCCCTGGGGCGTTCTTGGTCAGATGATACTGCACGGTGGATGAGCTTTTCCCGAAAAACTCGGCGATTTCGCGCACACTCATGCCGGTCATTTCTTTAAGTGTCTTGGTCATCGGTCCCAACTCGTCCTTCGGAATACCAGGCATCCGATGCGTAGTGGCCTCAATGAACGCGAAACCGAGCGGCACTTGTTCGACGACATGCCGGCGAACTACGCCTTGCGCCATCGTATCGAGTTCCGAACCATTGCTGCCTGCAAGAATCCGCGCGATAGCGGCAAGAAAACCAGCCGGCAGTGCGCTAGCAAAGCGCCCACAAGCACGCACAAGAATCGCCTCTCGTTGCAGCTCGCCGGGAAGCGGCGTTTGCAGCACCACATCAAAACGACGGTTGATGGCTGGATCGAGCAACTCCGGGTGATTCGTCGCGGCAATGAGGACAGAGTGTAAAGGCCATTCCTCCAACTCCTTTAAGAGGACGTTCACAATACGTTTGAGTTCACCAACTTCCGTCGCGTCGTCCCGACGTTTGGCGATGGCATCGAACTCATCGAGCAACAACACGCAGGGCGTCGCACGCGCGTAGTCGAGACTGCGTCGCAGATTTGAGCCCGTTTTGCCGAGAAAGCTGGAGATGGACGTGGCGAGATCAAGCACGACCAACGGCAGATCAAGTTTCAATGCAAGCCACCGGGCAAGCATGGTCTTGCCAGTTCCAGGCTGCCCTTTGAGCAACAGCGTGCGGGGCGGAGCGAACCCTTCTCGCAGCAGGCGCTCGACTTCCAAACGCTCGCGCAGGAAACGCGCGACGATTGCGTGAACCGCCGGCTCCAGGATCGGTTCAGGCGCATTGTCCGCCGGTAGCACGCGAAGCAAGGCCAGGCCCGCGTCCGCATCGGTTGGGGGCGGTTCAGCGGAGTGCCAGCGAATCGCAGCACTGTTGGCGGCAAACTTTGAGAGGAGATCGCCCAGATCTTCGGCGACTTGTGGGTATTCCTTTTTAAGCGAGCGAATCGCAGTGAGAGAGAGCAGTTCCAACCGCTGTCGGTTGCCAGACAGGCCAGCCTCGACAAGCTGAGGCAGGAGCGCACTTAGAGATTTTGTGCTAGAAATGTGCTCTTGTTTCATTAGTTCGCACAGAATAATGATAGTGCCTGTATTTTATGGCAAGCTCAGTGTGCGGAAACTACGAAATAGAAAATATTGTTCGCACAATGATTTCAATCGGCCAATGTGCTCTCCACCAAAAAACACGGGCATCGCACGCTCTTGAATCCGTCGCATGTGCCCGCCCCAGAGATGGATGTGGAGGCCCTGACTGCAAAGATTCCGGAACACAAGCCGTGTTAGAATGATCGGATGTCCCAAGGACGTCTTCCCCGTTTCCAACGTGCCTCCGGTGTTGCGCGCATCAACCTGACCGAACGCGACCGTGAGATGCTGCGCCAAGTGCATCGGCATCGGTTTCTTCGGTCTTCCCATTTGATTTCCTTGGTCGGTGGCAGCCGGCAACACCTCCTTCGTCGTCTTCAGTTGCTCTACCACAACGGTTATCTGGAACGTCCCCGAGCCCAGATCGACTACTTTCATCGGGGCGGTTCCCGCGCCATCGCCTACGGACTTGGGAACAAAGGTTCTGCTCTTTTGAAGCGCGGGATGTCGCTTCCCTTCCAGCGGCTGGATTTGGGCGCGAAGAACGGCGGCACGAGTCGGCTTTTCCTGGAGCACACGCTCTTCATCGCGGACATCATGGTGTCGTTGGAACTCGCCTGCCGCCGTCATGGGCAGGTTCGATTGGTCGCTGCGGATGAACTGCCTCTACCCGAAGCCACTCGTCACCAGCGTGAACCCTTTCAATGGCGAGTTTTGGTGGGAAACCGTCTGAAGCTGGGTGTCATTCCCGACCAAGTGTTCGGTTTGGAGTTCACGGGTTCAGGAACGAAACCCACACGAGCCTTCTATTTCTTGGAAGCCGACCGGGCGACGATGCCCGTGATGAGGCAATGCCTCTCTCAGTCGTCTTTCTACCGGAAGCTGCTGGCCTACGAAGCGACATGGACGCAGAACCTCAACCGTTCCCACCTCGGGTTGAACCGTTTTCGCGTGCTCACCGTCACCAGCAGTCCCGAGCGCGTGCAAACCATGGTCGAGGCCTGTAGAAAACTGGAGAAGGGTCGGGGACTGTTCCTGTTCACAGACGCCGACACGGTCCTGAAGTGTGCCGATCCGCTCGCACTGGCGTGGATCTCCCCCAACTCGAAGGCTCCCGAGTCTTTGCTCGATTCCCTGTCGCCTCCGCGCCCTTGAACCTTGCGTCTCTGGCGGGATGTTCTGATTTCGTGCTAGGATAATCTTTGGAGGCAACCCCCGGCATTCGCCGGTCGGTTCCACTTGTTCACCACACTCCCAACCCAAGGAAGATCCATGCCCAAGAAGAAGCTCGTCGATTTCCGCGCCGTGCGCGAGGCCGTCACGATGGAGGAAATCTTGAACCACTACGGACTCCTCGACCGGATGAAACGCAATGGCGACAACCTCAGCGGTTGTTGCCCGATCCACAAAGGAAAGAACCCGACACAGTTCCGGGTCAGTCTCGAAAAGAACCTCTGGAACTGCTTCAGCGAATGCAAACACGGCGGCAACGTCATTGACTTCATCTCCCGGATGGAGGACGTGAGCGCCTACGCCGCCGCCCAGAAAGCCATCGAATGGTTCAAGCTTTCTGAAGAGATGGTCTACGCCGAAGGGGCTGCGGCTCCGCAAGAGGAAGCCGAAGCCGCTCCGCGTCCGAAGGCCGCCACCACGGTGGTTCAGGAACCCAAGCCCGAAGGCACGGCTCCCAATCCGCCGCTGACGTTCCGGCTGGACAATCTCCAGCGCGATCATCCCTACCTGGCCGAACGCGGGCTGACCCTTGAAACCATCGTGGATTTCGGGGTCGGGTTCTGCGCCAAGGGCATGATGGCGGGTCGCATCGCCATCCCCATCCACAACGCCAAGGGACAGGTCGTCGCCTACGCCGGTCGCCATGTGGGTGATCCAGCGGAAGGCACACCCAAATATAAGTTGCCGCCGGGATTCAGGAAATCGCTGGAACTCTTCAACCTCGACCGGGCCAAGCAGGCTTCGCCTGATCTTCCACTCATCGTGGTCGAAGGGTTCTTCGACGCCATGAAGCTGCATCAGCTCGGGCACCGCAAGGTGGTCGCCCTCATGGGCAGCAGCATGTCGGCGGCCCAGGAAGACCTGATCCGCCGGCACACCGACCAGCACAGCCTGATCGTGGTGATGCTGGACGAGGACGAGGCCGGGCGTTCCGCCCGCGACGAGATCGCATCGCGATTGGCGAAGTTCGCCTACGTGCGGATTCACGCGTTCGAGAAGGAAGGATTCCAACCCGAACATCTCACGGCAGAACAACTGGCGGGCATCTTCGCCTGAAAGGAGACCACCATGGATGTCCATTGCTCCACCTGTTGCGAACCCTGGGATACACACCACCTCTGGCACGACGCCATCTTCGAGACCGGCTTGCCCATGGAGTCGGCGGAAGCCTGGGGTTCATTGCCCGGAGCCGAGAAATTGTCCGAACGATTCCGAAAGGAGTTTCTGTCGGTCGGCTGGGTCTTCGGTCGAAGCGTCATCAACGTCGTCCGTTGCCCCTGTTGCCCCAAGGACGCCTTGCCGAATCCCGAACGGGTTCAGACCAAGGCTGCCTTGGAGGAACTCCTGGGTGACGACGAGGACGGATTGGCCGCCACCTTTGAGGATTATCGCCTATGAACAACCCGAAATTCGACCTCGGACGGCTCATGATCACGAGCCATGCCATGTCCACCCTCGATCCTTTGGAGATCGCCAAAGCCGTTTCCCGTCATCTCCAAGGTGATTGGGGCGACTGTGATCCCGAAGACCGCGCTGCGAATGACGCCGCCTTGTTGGAAGGTTCCCGCCTGTTCTCGGTCTACCATACCACGAACAAAACCAAGTTCTGGATCATCACGGAATGGGATAGATCGGCTACAACCGTTCTCCTACCCGAAGACTACTGAGCACAAGCCCCGTCCGCAAAGGAGGGGCTTTTTTCTGGGCGTGGTAAACTGGTGGATGGAGGTAGGCCGTGTGGTTTGCCCGTAGTTCTTCCAACCCAAAGAGGGATCGTGCCGCTTCCAGGGAGTCACCTTCCTGGAAGCACCTGTTACTAGCAGGCTGCACGATCCCCGAGAGAGAGTCATCATGAACCAACCCGATCTGTTCAAGGACGGAACCAGTCCCCACAAAGGAACGTATCAACCCAAGGAGTTCAAGGTGGTCGCTCTGCGCGACTGCCCCACACCCATGGCAATGCAGCTCTGCGACACCCCGCAACGCGCCGCCGACTATTGGCGGCTCCACATCGCAACCCATCCGCACTTCGATCCCGAACGCGAGTGCCTCGCGGTGCTCCTGCTCAACACCCGGTTCCGGGTCAAAGGGCATCATCTGGTTTCGACCGGACTCCTCGACACCCTGCTGGTCCACCCGCGCGAGGTGTTCCGCGTCGCCATCATCGCGGCCGCCCATTCGCTCATGCTGCTCCACAACCACCCTTCGGGTGATCCCACGCCCAGCGACGCCGACATCCGCGTCACCCGCGATCTCGTCCGTGCCGGCCAGATGCTCAAGATCGAGGTGCTCGACCACATCGTCATTGGCAGACCGGATCATCGGTCGCTGAGGGAACTGGGGTATTTCAGCTAGCAAGCATAGCCCGACATTAAAAGTGTCGGGCTGACTATATTTCTCAGTCAAATTAGTTGTTCATTTCTGAAGAAAGCCACCCACTTTACGAGCCACTTAATTAAGACTTTCAGAGGAGCTGCCCGCGCTAAAACAACATTTGCAAGATCAATCTCTACACAATTCATTAAAAAATCCCACTAACGCCCCCCCCCAACAGCCAATTCCACCGGCCGAGGAAACCGTTTTGATTTTCACGTCAAGGACGAAAAAGATACAGCAAATTGTATGGTTGACTTCCGAAACCACAACGGGCAGTAGAAGGAGACTAAATGAGAGCGGAAAGCAACTGGTCTACTAATTCTCTCGGGATTGCTCAACTCCAGTCTCCATGTTAGAAACGAAGACTACACTGGTGGCAGACATACTGCATGGAGTCATCGCGTTGTCTCCGCTGGAGAAGCGACTTGTTGCCACTCGGGCATTCAATCGTCTCCACAACGTTCTCCAGAACTCGACCGTATATTTCACTTACCCGTCAAACCGTACCTCGCGCCTGAGCCATTCGCTTGGTGTTGCGAAGATCGCTGGAGAATTATTCCGGCAGGGGTTGCTCAATGCCACAGTGGACGATCGCCGAGCATTTCTGAAGATGGCACACACCAGTATCGGAGAATTCCAGAGTGAAACCGCTTTTAGGGAAGATACAGCGCGTCACACTTCAGGTCACACACATATAGGAGATTTGCTAAGGTCAAAGACTATTGCCATCCCATGCGATTTCTATTCATCGATGCTCCTTGCCGGACTCGAGCCTGACGAAATTCGCACCTACCTCGTTTTGTTGCAATCTGTCCGTTATGTGGCCCTTCTTCATGATCTTGGACATCCACCATTCTCACATGTGACAGAAGCGGCCCTGCAAAGCGGTTTCGAGCGATTACAAGGCGACGACGTTATTCCAACTTCTCGCCGCGGAATTCTTAAACAAGAATTGACTGAATTTCTTTCTGGACCAGATGATGCCGCGTTTCATGAGCTGCTCGGCCTTGAACTCACAAAAACATTGTTAGACACAGTTTTGGCGGACTTGAAGAAGGAAAGTCTTACCGACTATCAACTTTTTGATGTTCTCGTAATAAAACACGCAACGTTAAAGATTTTACAGAACAAGCCGTTTTTTTGTATCCTTCACCAAATCGTTGACTCGGATCTTGATGCCGATCGTTTGGACTACGTTCAACGGGATCTGATCAGTTCGGGAATGTCGCGCGAACCGTTCCGTCCCGACCGATTGATTCAATCCTTTACATTGATTGCAGATGCTGCGGAGCAGGCGTATCCATTTCTTTTTCTCCCTTCAATACGAGCTCTCAATAATTTGGAGGACTTTTTTCATCAGAGATTTCAACTTTATAAGTATGTGATCTTTCATCATAGAGTGGTCAAATTTGATGGATTGCTTCAGCGATGTATTGAAGAAATTAGTGATCAAGCGCTCATTGAAACCCCGCTTGTTGAGGCTGCCAGTGGCGTTGAATCTGCTCCCAATGAAAATCCTCTCCTTCTGCCAACCGGCATTGCGGGCATCTGGAGTCTTTTTAGCCGGGCTGTTTCCACAAACCCGCTACAAAGAGAAAGTTTTTATGTTCAATGGGATGACGCTTGGCTTTTAGGAGCACTCCGCAATAAGTATTTCACAATGAAGCGGTTCCGGAGTCTGCAAAATCCGCCCGTTACGGAAAAAACCGTATTAGAGGTTCGCCTTGAAGAAATGCTGTCAAATCAGAAGCATCATCGAGCGCTATTTAAGCGTGGGGAATGTTTTTATGCTGTTGACGATGCATTTTGGAGAGCGATTCCAGACAACACCTCATTTACGTCGTTTGGGAAATCGTGGGAGCCAAATCCAACTGGGCATTTTGCATTTGAGAAAGGTGGGAAAAAAATTCAAGATTATGTCTCCCAACTTAGGAGCGCCTCAGGCGATGGTGAAGCTCTGACGGAACTTGTGGAGCAATATGGGTATGTGCTGTCTTTGATTTGCGCCTTAGTCCATCGTATTGCCGGGCGAAAAGTTCCATTGAGTTTTCTATTTAAGGCAGCCCTGGAGTTCAAAGAAATTCACTTTAGAGACAACATTTTGGATGTAATTGTTATTCCTAAAACAATTAAAGCAGGGGTTCAACGCAACTTTAGGTTGGCCGCTAATAATATGGAGATTGTGCCGATCGGCCGCGTGTCGCCGATCGCGGGGGAATTGGAGCGGGCATCATTGTTGTTTCCTCCTTTTTTTGTATACATGCTTTCCGCAAATGAACCTTCGGATGGGGAACGCCTGAAATGGCGCGCTGAATTTGGCCAACTGCTTTGGAAGCACTTCCAGACGTGGGCTCTTATCGATTAGTATTTGTTTTTGGAGAATGCTATTATATTGCTGGAGAAATAACATATGTGCAAACAGTTTGACGATAATCGACGCTTAGTTTCAAAACTGGTTTATTCAAGACGACAATTTACCGTAGAGGAAATTATCGCGGCTTATCGCAATGAAAGAGGTAACGCGATAATCGACGGCTTTGAGACCATCCGCAGTTTTATTCGTGGACTAGAAGAGCATGGTGCGCTGCGGATGGAACACGGTAAATATGTGGTCAACGATTAACCTCAAGAGCTTAACTTAAAGTTAAGCTCTTTTTAATTTGAAATAGCATCAAATGACGAGATTTACATTTTATTAAGCTTGGAAATTTAATTTTATCTGTGTTGCTCAATGTTCAACTTCTTCAAAAAGAAGACGGAGGTATTAAATCACTGGATCGCATTTGCTGATGGGTTCCAGACTTCCCCGTTGGAGTTCTACGCGGCTTTGGAAAAGGAACTGGCAGACCGGCAGGTCCCGAGCATGGAGATGAAGCGCATCGAGCTGCCCGAAGGCGGGCTGCTTTCCGAGAAGCGCGTCTACCTGCGGATGCTGCGGGAAAGACTGGTGTTCGACGTGTGCGCCGCTCCGTTTGGGAGCGGCTTTTTCTTTTCCTGCCGCACTTCGGAAATCCCCGTTGTCCTCAACCTTCTGGAGCTGGCCCTGGTGTTCATGGCGGGCGCGTTGTCCTTTGTGGCGTTCACCTACTTCCTTGGCTTCATCCTGGGAACCTTGAGCTTGTTGGCGCTGCTCGTCGCCGCCGTCTACGTGCTCCGCAACGCCGTGGCCATGGGATTGCAGGATCTGGACAAGACCCTTCAGCAATCGCCCTTCGTGGGCACCGTCTACGAAGCCTGGTTCCGCAAGGAGACCTACCACCGCATCGATTCGCGGCTGTGCTATCTGGAGGTGGTTCCCTCATTGGTGAAGAAGCTGGCCGAAGACACGGCCGCCACCAAGGGCATCAAACTCGTGCGCCAGTTCCAACTGGCTCCCGTCTTGGGCGAACTCTACCAGCCGGCGGCACCAACCTTGAACCCTGTCCCCTATGCCCCACCGGTCGGTGCATGAGCAGGTGTCCGAGCAGTTCGCGGAGCTTGAGCGTCGTGGACGTGGGTGGCAGGTGTTTCCCGAGCCGGTCACGCCAGAACCGCCCTTTGTCCCCTTCACCGGCTACACCCTGGCTTCCGTGCTGGACGACGGACGCGTGCCGACCGTGGGCAGTTCCCTGCTTTCCGGCGTCCTCCGTTGGCTGAACAAGGAACCCCAGGTTCCATCGAATGAGGACGAAGCCGAGGAACCAGTCCCGACTCCGCTCGTGCGGGAGGATCTGGTCGAACTTCAACTCTCGCTGCCCGATAGCCTGAAGGTGTCTCCCGAGGTGTTCGCCGGCTTCCTTTCCCAACTCACACTCTGCACCGAGCCCGTGAGCTTCGAGCTGTTCGGCACCACTGAAAAGGTTGTCGCCCAGTTTTCCGCCAGCCATTCGGACGCACCCGGTGTGCGTCGGCAGCTCTCCGCCCATTTCCCCGAGGTGGTGTTCCTGCCGACGAAGGACACACTTTTTCCACTGGCTGAACCTGACGCCCACCATGCGGTGGTCGAGTTCGGTCTGGAGAAGGAGTTCCTGCTGCCTTTGGCCTCCGGAGGACTTGATCCCTTTGTGGCTCTGGTGGCTGCCATGGGCGAACTGCGCGAGGGCGACTGCGCCCTCTACCAGGTGCTCTTTCAGCCCTGCCGCCATCCTTGGCGGGAAAACATCCTCCGCTCCGTGACCGACGGCGAAGGCGGAGCCCTCTTCGTCAATCGTCCCGATCTCGTGATGCTGGCCAAAGGCAAGGTGTCCCAGCCGCTCCATGCCGTGGTGGTGCGGATCACCTCGAAAAGCGGCAGCTTCGAGGAAGCTTGGGAGATTCTGCGGGGGTTGGCGAGAGCCTTGCGGGTGTTCTCGAACCCGGAGGGCAACGAACTCGTTCCGCTGGCCAATGACGACTATCCGGCCGAGGCCCATTTGGAAGATGTGCTCCGTCGCCAGACCCGACGCAGCGGGATGCTGCTCAATGCCGATGAACTGGCCGGCTTCGTCCATCTGCCTTCGCCCGCAGTCCGCACGGCCAGGTTTCAGCGGCAGTCCAAAACCAGCAAAGCCCCTCCAAAATCTCTCTCCCCTGTGGGGGTTCTATTGGGAACCAATCTCCACGCGGGCAAAACCACTCCCGTCCGTCTCTCCGCCGAACAACGGACGCGCCACATGCACGTCATCGGGGCTTCGGGCACGGGCAAGAGCACCTTCCTCTTCAACCTGATCCAGCAGGACATCCTCGCCGGTGAAGGGCTCGCCGTCCTGGACCCGCACGGCGACCTGATCGACCGGATCTTGGAAGTCATTCCCGAGCACCGGATCAAGGACGTCATCCTTGTCGATCCCTCCGACGAAACCGCCTCCATCGGGTTCAACATCCTGTCGGCGCACAGCGACTTGGAGAAGACGCTGCTCGCCTCCGATCTCGTGTCCGTCTTCGCGCGGCTTTCCACCAGCTGGGGCGACCAGATGGAGGGCGTGTTCCGCAACGCCATCCTCGCGTTCCTGGAAAGCAGCCAGGGCGGCACGCTCTCCGATCTCCGCCGCTTCCTGCTCGATCCCAAATACCGCGAGCGGTTCCTCGCCACCGTGCAGGACCCGGACATCCAGTTCTACTGGCGGAAGGGGTTCGCCCAGCTCACGGGCAACAAGTCCATCGGCCCCGTGCTGACGCGCCTGGAAATCTTCCTCGCCCCCAAACCGATCCGCTACATGGTGGCGCAGCCGGTCAACCGGCTGGACTTCACGGGCATCCTCGACTCCGGAAAGATCCTCCTCGCCAAACTGTCGCAAGGAGCCATCGGCAAGGAAAACTCCCATCTGCTGGGTTCCCTCTTCATGGCCAAGCTGCAACAGGCGGTCATGGCCCGGCAGCGGCAGGAGGCGGCCGTCCGCCAGGACTTCTGGCTCTACTGCGACGAGTTCCACAACTTCATCACCCCGAGCATGGCCGAAATCCTGAGCGGGGCGCGCAAGTATCGGCTGGGACTCGTCCTCGCCCACCAGGAGCTGCGGCAGTTGGAACGCGACCGCGAGGTGGCCAGCGCCGTCCTCTCCAATCCCTATACCCGCGTGGTCTTCCGCGTGGGCGACGATGATGCACGGAAGCTGGAGAACGGGTTCTCCTCGTTCGAGGCCCACGATCTCCAGAACCTCGCCACGGGCGAAGCCGTGGTGCGGATCGAACGGAGCGACGGTGATTTCAACCTGCGGGTTTCCCAGCCGGAAAAGGTCGATCCTGCTTTGGCAGCAGCACGGTTGAAGGAAGTGACGGAAGCCTCCCGTCGCACCTACGCCACGCCACGGGCGGAGATCGAGGCCGCGTTACGGCAGCAGTTCCCACCAGAAGAACCCCCGCAGTCTGCGGAAGCACGGAAGGATGCGGAAGAGTTCCGTGCCGTGCCGAAGGCTTCCGAACGCATCGGAAAAGTTCCGAAGATGGCGGAAAGCAGCGGCATCGTTCCGCAGGTTGCCGAAGCGCCGAAGACGTCTGAACCCGGCGCTGACTCAAAAGCAGCGCTTGAGACCGAACATAGCGCCATCAAGCGACAGATCACGCGGCACGCCGAAGCGTTGGGCTACCATGTCGCGGTCGAAGAATTTGTGGCGGACACCCTCGGGCGGGCCGATCTGGTTCTTCGTCGCGGGAAACGGGTCGTCGCCGTCGAGGTGTCCGTGACGACCAATGCCGGGAATGAAATCGGCAACCTCGTCAAATGCCTGTCGGGCGACTTCTCGCAGGTTGTCCTCGTGGCGACCAGCGCCCGGAAGCTCGCCAACATCGAGCGGCGGTTCCGCAGCACCGCCCCGGCGGAAGGCGCTGCGGAAGTAGTTTTTTGCCTGCCCGCAGACCTCCTTGAACAGCTTCGGACATGGGCGGCGGGCGACCCGCGCGATTTGGCGACCGAAAAGGCATTTCCACGCAAACAGCCGATCAATCTGGTGGCACCACGGATGACCGACGCCGAGCGGACCGAGCGCGAAGGGGCGATGCTGGCGCGTTTACGGGAGGCGATGAAAACGCCGCCGCCGACATAGGCTTGGCAGCGGGTCGGGGAGCTATTTCGCGCCGAACAGCGGCATCGTGGTGACGGCACTCCGCAGGGTGGACACTTCCAGATGGGTGTATCGCTTGTTCATCTCCTTGGAGGAATGCCCCGTCAGTTTCATCCTCAGTTCGTCCGAAACTCCGGCGTTGGCGAGGATCGAGTTGAAGCTGTGGCGGAGCGAGTGGAACGTCCGTTGGGTGAACTTGCGCGTGCCCTTTCCTTCGATCACACCCGGATCGATGCCGGCCCCCACCACGATCCGTTTGAAGCTCTCCGAGAGCCCGTGTTTTCCACCCGGCCCCTTTGTCGCCAGCTTGGGGCAAAGGAATCCGGCGGTGCCAAAAGTCTTCAGGTAGTCCAGATGTTCAAGGATGTGGAAATGCATCGGGATGATGACTTTTTTACCCGTCTTTTTCTGGAGATAGACGATGACCCCTTCCGCCGGAAGGACGTTCTCCCATTGCATCTGGACGCAGTCGCCCAACCTCGCGCCGAGGAAATAGCCCAGCAGGATCAGGGTTTGCCATTCCAACGACGGCGCGGCCCCGATGAGCTTCTGGACCTCTTCCTGCGTAAAGATGCCGCGTTCCGAGCTTTCATCCTTCGGCAGCTGCACCGCGACCACCGGGTTCTTGAGGATGATGCCGTAAAGCTCGGCCCGCCGAAACGCGCTCTTCAGCGTCTTCACGTCGACGATGGCGGTCTTCGGCGCGGCTCCGGAGTTCAGCCGCCAGTTAAGGAATCCTTCCACTTCGGCGGGTGTCACCGACGTCATGGGTTTCTTCTCCCGTGGCCCCAAGTGGGCCAGGAAGAGGCGGACCGAATTCCCGTAACGCACATGCGTCCCGGTTGCGCGTCTGGCCTTCACCCCATCCAGCCAGCCGTTCAGATAGTCGGCGACCGAGGGAACCGCCAGACTGTCGCCGTTCACTTTCTCCGAGACGTCGTTGAGCACCTTCCGCAGCTGCGCGGTCGTCAAGGAACCGGCGCGGGCCTGCTGCTCCACCCGCTCCAGTTCCACCGCCACCCGCATCGCTTGATTCCGGTCGGTGGTCTTGGCCGATCGTTTCAACTGGCGTCCGTTGCGGTCGGTGAAGCACGCGATCCAGTAGCGGGATTCGTCCCGGCGAATGACGGTTGCCATGGACTGAGAATAAAAGCGGGAATGAAAAGCTCAAGACATGGCCTCAAAACGATGCGCTACATGTTGACCATCAATGCTTGGAAAAAGGTGCATCGAGACGAGGGTTCGATTCCCTTCACCCGCTCCAATCCAACTCCCACGCGACCCCCTGTCCTGAGGCTCGGATCGGCTCGTCCTGACAGCTTCCTCCTCTTGTCCCTAAACCGGATTCCCTTTCAAGCCGTCATCTGGCTACTGCCGCGTGACCACGTTCATCCCAAAGCCTGAAACCACCCGCATTATGCGACTACTCGTCCTTGAAGACGACTTGGAGTTCGCCGGCATCCTCAAGACGCATCTGGAACACCACGGACATTCCGTGGCCACCGTCCCCAACGGCTCGGAAGGACTGAAGCTCATCATGAAGGAGGACTTCGACGTCATCATCTGCGACCTGATGATGCCGCAGGTCGCCGGCAACATGTTCTATGTGGCGGTGGAGAAATCGAAACCCCACTTGAAGAACCGCTTCGTCTTCGTCACCGGTTTCGGGAGCGATCCCAAGGTGGAGCAGTTCCTCAAGGAATGCGGCCAGAAGCATTTGTGGAAGCCGTTCTCTCCGGCGGACCTGCTCCGGGCCATGGACGAAGTGGTCCGATCCTCGAAAGCCTGACCGAAGGCATTCCACGCTCTTGGCAGGGGCCCCGTTCCGGTGTTTGCTCCTTCCATGTCGAGTTCTTCCCTGAAAATAGCCTGGGTGCTGGCCGCCGTCAGCTCTGCGGCCGCCGTCGGAGCCTGGGTCTACGCGAACGATCCCGTGAAGGCTGCGGACGTCATCCTCCTGCGCGAAACCTCCGAGGAAGCCCGGCGGATCGAGGCTGAAAATAAACGTCTGGCCGCACAGACGCCCAAGGATGAGGACATCGCGTCCCTGCGCCGGACCAATGCCGAGATGCTCCGCGTCCGCACCGAGACCCTGCAGGCCCGCCGCGAGATCGCCCTGCTCAACAAATCGACCAACGCCCTGCCCACGGCCGCTCCGGAATTGGCCGAACTCTCCACCGAAAATCAGCGCCTGCGCGCCGAGGCTCTCACCATCGCAAACCGGACCGGCAACGTCCCTCCCGAGGTTGTCCCGCTTCCCGGCGTGGCCGCCCGGGCACCCGGCGCAGACTCCGGCCGCGGCATGGTGGAGATGATGCGCCGCCTCCGTGAACAAGGAGCCGACGCGGAAACCATCAAGACAACCGCCGAGGGCCTCCGGAAATATTTGCAAGAAAACGGCACCGCCCCGACAAGCCCGGCCGACCTCTCGAAATACCTTCCCGCCGACATCCTCGAAAAGCTGAAGGGCGAACCCTTCGAGCTCGTGCAAAAGAGCGCCGACGGGACGACCTACTTCTCCACGAACGCCACCGGAGTGGTCATCCGCAAAGAGAACATCAAGCCCTGACCCCTTCCCGCCATGCGCCTCATCTGGATACCCGTCCTGCTCATCGTCGCCTCGCTTTCGTGGGCCGGTCTGAGCTTCTCCCAGCATTTCAAGACCAACGCCGAGCTGGACCAGCTCAAGCAGATCGGAGGAGACCTCACGAAGATCCGCCAACGGAACGTGGACCTGAAAGCCGGTTCGGGACTACAGGCCGAGATGGAGAGGCTCAGGAAGGAGAACGAGGGCTTCGACGAGGCGAGGAAGGAAAACGAAAAAGTCGTGTCCGAGAAGGTGGAGACCGACAAACGCGTGCGCGAACTCCAGAAGACCCAGATCGAGGCCCGGCGTGAAAAGCTGGCCACCGAAAACCAGCTGCTCCAGCAACGGACCAAGGAAGCGCAGAGCGCCACCCATGCCGCCACCCAGCCCATCTGTTTCCAGATGATGAAGCAGATCCAGGGAGCCAAGGAGCAATGGGCCCTCGAAAACCGCAAGGACGCCACCGGCCTGCCCATCGCCGAGAATCTCGCCCTCTACCTTCGTGGAGCCCAGTTGCTGAAATGCCCGGGCGGCGGAACCCACACGATCAACTACGTCGGCCAGCTCCCGATCTGTTCGGTGCACGGTTCGCTGGCGGCGGCGCGGTGATCGGTTTACCGGGAAGCCTGTCCGTCAAAATCAGCCTTCCCTTTTAGCCTCCCCTTCCTAGATTCACGCGTCTTTTTTGTGCCCCTTAACCGATACTAGAACCTATGGCCGCTGATACCTCCGTCGTTGCGAAAGTCGAACTCCCGCCGCTCGTCCCGCAGAAGCTCAAGTCGAAGCTCGCGCCCACCCCAGGCAAACCGAAATACGCCACCACCGTCAAGAACGCCGCCGGTGCCGACGTCACACTCGTATGCCCCAAGACCACCCGCGCGCTCATCGCGTTGATGGACGTTCATGCGGTGAACGGTGGTGCCGCCTGCCATTGGGGCGGGCCTGCCGCCTACGCCGAGGTCAACGCCGCGATCCACGGCCTGATGTTCCTGACCACCGGCCGCCAGTGGCATGAAGCCTACAACTTCGTCAACGACGCGGGCCACGCCGAGAACGGCATCTACGCCCTGCGCGCCAACTACGGCTTCGACGGCCTGACCTTCGAGTCGCTCAAGGGTTTCCGCTCCGTTTCCAGCAAGTTGACCGGCCACGGCGAATCGCATCTCAACCCCGAGGGCGTCCTCCTCTCCAACGGCCCGCTCGGCTCCGCTCTGCCGCAGGCCCAGGGCCTGGCCATCGGCGACAAGCTGGCCAAGAACGACCGTGTGACCATCGCCATCGTCTCCGACGGGGCCTCGATGGAAGGCGAGGCCAAGGAAGCCTTCGCCGCCATTCCCGGACTTGCCGCCAAAGGCCGCGTGAACCCCTTCGTCATGGTCGTCTCCGACAACGACACGAAGCTCTCCGGCCGCATCACGAAGGATTCCTTCTCCATGCAGCCCACCTTCGAGGCGTTGGCCGTTCTCGGTTGGGATGTCCGCAAGGTCGCCAACGGCCACGATCTCCAGACCGTCTTCCTCGCTGTCGAAAAGGCAGTCGCCGACGCCAAGGCCAATCCTTCCAAGCCCGTCGCCATCTGGCTCAAGACCATCAAGGGCTACGGCGTGAAGGCCACCGAGGAGAACGACGCCGGCGGCCACGGCTTCCCGCTCGCGAACGGCGAGAAGATCGTTCCCTTCGTCGAGGAAATCTATTCCGGCGACCTTCCAGAAGAGCTGAAGCAATGGGCCGCTTCTCTCCGCGCCGACTGGGAAAAGTCCGAGGCTGCCAAGAAGGCCAAGGCTGAAGCCGCCGCTGCGAATCCGGCTCCCGCCGCCCCGGCGGTGAAGAAGGACAAGGTCCAGGCCGGTCTCGCCGCCGGTGCCATCAAGGCCGCGATGGAAGGCTACCCGGTCTATTCCGTCAGCGCCGACGTGCAGGGGTCCACCGGCATCAGCACCTTCCAGAAAGCCACGGGCAACTTCATCGAGGTCGGCATCGCCGAGTCGAACATGATCTCCACCGCCGCCGGCCTCTCCAAGGTCGGCTTCATCCCCATCGTGGACACCTTCGGCCAGTTCGGCGTCACCAAGGGCAACCTGCCCCTGACCATGGCCGCCCTCTCCCAGGCCCCGGTCATCGCGATGTTCTCGCATGTCGGCTTCCAGGACGCGGCCGACGGCGCGAGCCATCAGGCCACGACCTACTTCGCCGCCGTCAGCGCCATTCCGCACACCGTCGTCATCGCCCCGAGCTGCGCCGATGAAGCGGCGGCGTTCATGTATCAAGCGATCAAACGCATCGGCGACGAGCGCAAGGCCGGCCACGACGGCGAGTCCGTCGTCTTCTTCGTGGGCCGCGAGAATTACCCCGTGCGCTGGGTCGAAGGCTCCACCTATCCCTGGGGCAAGGCCCAAGTCATCCAGGAAGGCACCGATGTCGTCCTCGTCGGTTCCGGCGTGCTCTTCAACAAGGCGCTCGAAGCCGCGAAGATCCTCGCGTCGAAGGGCAAGTCCGCCACGGTGATCAACAACCCCTTCATCAACCTCGTGGACATCGAGACCATCGGCGCGGCAGTCAAGAAGGCCGGCGGCCGTCTCGTGACCATCGAGGACCACCAGGTCATCGGCGGAATGGGCGCGCAGGTCAGCCACGCGTTGAGCAACGCCGGCATCGCGCACCGCGTGAAGAGCCTCGGCATCAAGAACGAGTTCGGCCAGAGCGCCTACATGGCCGAGGAACTCTACGTGAAGCACGGCCTGACCGGCCCCAAGATGGCCGAAGCCGCGCTGGAACTGATCGGCTAAAGCACCTCCGAAACTTTCCAAGATTCAAGGCCCCGCCGGAGCGATCCGGTGGGGCTTTTGTTTTCGGCCGTGCGGCCGCGCAGCCCCACCAATTTCGGCAGGGTGGAGCTGCTGCTCCGCCCCTTCTCCCGGCTCACTTGAACCCGCAGCCCTTCACGTTCGTGCGGATGCGCACGAAGTGCATGTCGGCGGTGATGTAGAGGGTGGAACCGTCGTCGCCGAAGGCGCAGTTGGCCGTGGCTTCGCCGGTGGCCAGCGTTCCGAGGTGTTTGCCAGCAGGTGAAATGATCAGCACGCCGCCGGGTCCCGTCGCCCAGAGATTGCCGGACTTGTCCACCTTGAGGCCGTCGGGCGATCCCTTGGCGCCGGGCTTCTTCAGCGGCTTCGCGTCGAAGAAGACGCGGCCATTGGCCACAAGGCCGTCGGGTTGGACATCGTAGGCCATGATGACGGGATTGTTTCCGTCGGACACGGCGACGTAGAGCAGCTTCTCATCGGGTGAAAAGGCCAGTCCATTGGGGAACGTCAGGCTGTCGATCAGCAGAGTCACCTTGCCGTCGGGCTGGAGGCGGTAGACGCCGTTGAACGGGATCTCCTTCTTCGGATCGGCGTTGTTCTTCTCCAAGCCATAGGGCGGATCGGTGAAGTAGATGTCGCCGTTCGATTTCACGACGAGGTCGTTCGGGCTGTTGAAGCGTTTGCCCTGGTAGTTCGTGGCCAGCGCGGTGAAACGCCCGTCCTTCTCCCGACGCGCCACCTGCCGGTCGCCATGTTGGCAGAGCAGCAGCCGGCCCTGCTGGTCGGTCGTCAGGCCGTTCGATCCGGGTTCACCTGCGCGAGGAACACCGCCGGTGTAGCCGCTGGGTTTGAAGGCGACCTGGACGCCGGAGGACGGCTTCCAACGGAAGACCGTGTTCTCAGGCACGTCGGAGAAGAGCACGGATTTTTCCGCCGCGATCCAGACCGGGCCTTCGGACCATTTGAAGCCGCTGCCGAGCACTTCCATCTGCGCGCCGGCCGGCAGGAGCTTGTCGAACGCGGGATCAAGGCGCTCGATGGAGCCGAGAGTTTTTTGCGCGGGAGGAAACGGCGACGGCGGCATGGTCTGGCAGGCGGTGAACAGTCCGGCCATGGCGAGGGCGGAGGCGACAAGGGTGAGGCGTTTCATGGGTTGGGTGATCCTAGGAAGGAACCCGGCGACTCCGCAAGCCACGGCAATTCTCTTGGAACCGGTCGCAAGTCCGGCGGAACCTCCGCCATGCCCTTCCGGACCATTGAGATTTCCGATCCGACGCTGACGCCTTCGGGTTTCCATTTCATCACCGTTCAATCCCCCGCCCTGCGCCAACGCGCGGACCTGGCCGTCTACGTGCCCGCGTCCGCCGATCCCAAGCAACCGCTGCCAACCGTGACGCTGCTGCACGGCGTCTACGGCAGCCACTGGGTGTGGGCTTACAAAGGCGGTGCCCATGTCATCCTCGAAAAGCTCATCGCCGCCGGACGCATTCGTCCGATGGCGTTGCTGATGCCGTCCGACGGTCTCTGGGGCGACGGCTCCGCCTACATGAAACACGGCGAACGCGACTACGCCGCGTGGATCGTCGACGAAATGGCGGAAGCCGCGGGCCAAGCCGACACGCGCCTGATCGGCGGGCCGCGCTTCATCGCGGGACTGTCGATGGGCGGTTTCGGAGCATTGAGGCTGGGCGCACTTCATCCGGAGACGTTCACGGCCTTCAGCGGCCTGAGCAGCGCGACAGACCTCACCCAATTGGAAGACCTGTGCCGCCAGTCGGGCTTCCACTACGACCTGGCACCGGGTCAGACCAGAACCGTCCTCGAAGCGCTCCTGGCCAACCGCGACCGGCTTCGGCCGTTCCGCTTCGACTGCGGCTTGGACGACTTCCTCATCGAACCCAATCGCCGTCTCCACCGCGACCTCACCGCCGCCGGCATCGCCCACCGCTATGTCGAGAATCCCGGCGAACACACCTGGCCCTACTGGCAGAAACACCTCGGCGACTCGCTGGAATTCTTCGCGGAGATCCTGGAAAAAAGCAGTTGATTGCGCAGTCAGGGACGCTGGGAGAGGCTCGCGCATCATGTTCCCCATCTCGCTCAAACCTCCCCTCGCCGGCTGGAAGCCCGGACCGTATCCCGGCGTAGAACTGCTCGTGTTGCACAAGGATGCCAACACCGGCGGCGTGACCGTGTTGCGCAAATTCCACGCCGGAACCGTCGTTCCGGCCCATATCCATCCGGAGGCCGACGAGTCGGTCTATGTGCTGTCCGGTGAGTGGGATGAATCGGGCGAGGTCTACGGTCCCGGATCATTCTTCCACGCGGCCAAAGGGACGGCGCACGGGCCGCATCTGGCCCGGACCGAAGTCGTCAGCCTGACGATGTTCAGCGGCCCACTGACCGTGCTGCCCGCCTGAGAGTTTTTTGAAACTTTGCCAACGGCCGATGGTTCCTTAGATCAACGCCCGACCACGCGCCGCCATGAATCCGAATCCTTCCTCCGCCCTTCCCCGACGCGACTTCCTCCGTCATCTCGCCGTCGGTTCGTCCGCCCTGGCCCTCGGCCCGACGTTGCTCCGGGCGTCCGGCGCACCGGCGACGGCTTCCGTTCTGACGGACGTTTCGCGGAAGGCCTACTCCGGTCCGAACCTGGTCCTGATCCGCTGGGGCGGCGGC
This sequence comes from Verrucomicrobiota bacterium, assembly GCA_043744715.1. GTDB lineage: Bacteria > Verrucomicrobiota > Verrucomicrobiia > Limisphaerales > CANJSG01 > CANJSG01. The sequence goes on from JAYTUE010000082.1 coordinate 68,417, forward strand.
GCGAGGCGGCGTGAATCGATCGAGAGCGGCACGACCTATTCTCCCTTCCTCTGCCATGAGCTGCTCAAGCGCGGCACGCTCTACAAGAACATGGAGATCGCCCAGCTCAAGGGCCTGAACACGAGCCACGGCGAAGGCACGCTCAACATCATGACGGGCCACTACGACGAGTATAAGGACATTGAGAACGGGTTCCTCCGAGCGCGCTTTGAGCCGAAAGTGCCGACGCTATTCGAATACATGCGGAAGGCCTACGACGTGCCGGATTACCAGACGTTAATCGTGAACAACGAGAACCGGCCGGACGAGGAGTTCTACAACTTCAGCAACCACCTCGGCTTCGGCCTGAACGTGCGTTCGCAGACGCTCAGCCTCTACCGCTACAAGACCTACCTCTTCCAGAAGCAGCTCGCCGAAGGGAAGCTCCCGGCGAAGGAGCTGAAGGAGAAGCGTGAGCAACTGGCCAAGTGGCGCAAGGCCGACGCCCGCGCCGCCGGCAAGGACGAGATGCCGCCGAAGATGGAGGAGTTCTGGGCCAACTGGCGCGGCCACTACGGCGATTCCGGATTCGTCAACGAACGCGGCGACCGCCTGCTGACCCAGCTCACCATCCGCGCGATGAAGGAGCTGAAGCCCAAGATGGTCATGGTGAACTACACCGACTGCGACTACGTCCACTGGGGCTACATGGACCACTACACGCGCGGCATCGCCATCATGGACGAAGGCCTGCGCCAGCTGGTAACGGCGGTGGAATCCGACGAGGCGTATCGGGACAACACCATCTTCGCGGTCATTCCCGACTGCGGCCGGGACAACAACCCCTACATCGACGTGCCGTGCCAGCACCACTTCAACTCCCGTTCGTCGCACGAGATCTTCGCCCTCCTCTTCGGGCCCGGCATCGCCAAAGGCCGGGTGGTCGATGGCTTATCCGACCAGAGCCAGCTCGTCTCGACCCTGGGCAAGATGATGAAGTTTGAAACGGCTAGCGCGGAAAGCCGCGTGCTCGAGGAAGCCATCGCCTAAGCAAGGACACCACGCCATGGACGCCTCTTCCCAGTCCCATTCCCTGCCGGTTCGACAGCCGGAATCCACCGTCGCTGGAGAAACCAGGCCGTCGCTTTTGAAGCGAACCGGGTTCGCGCCGGTGAAGTTCCTTCTTGGCCTGCTGATGGTCCAGAGCCCGCTCGGAGCCGTGTTTCTGACCGGATGGACCGCACGCCTGATGCAACGCGTCGTGCTGTGGACGTGGTGGCGCAACGCCCGGCGTTCCGGAAACGTGAAGTCCTTCGCGGAGTTCCTGGCGGAAGACCAACGGACCAATGGCCACCTGCATTGGCCAAACTGGTTCTTGGCCCAGCGGTTTTCCTCACAGGTCGCCGCCCAACCGCTCTTGTCACAGAAGATGCAGCGGATCGTCGCCGGCCTGTTCCGCTCGCTGTGGGACAATGGTCGCCTCGGGTGCCAGATGTTCCTCAACGCGTCGCTCGTCCTTATGCCCGGCATGCTGCTGATGTGGGTGGGCTGGTTTTCCGGATGGCAGGTTTCATTCAACAAACAGTATGAGCACTTCGTGGTCGGCGGCAGCGCGGGCCTGATCGGCATCGCCCTTTTCGTCGCCGGAATGTTCTACGTGCCGATGGCGCTGGCCCGTCAGGCGTCCACAGGAGACTGGCGGAGTTTCTACGACTTCAGGCTGGTGCGCAGCCTTGTGAAGCGTGCGTGGTTCGGGAACCTGCTGCTTGCCGGCGGTTATGCCGCAGCGTCGTTTCCCATCCTCATGATGATGGCGGGGCCGACCTTCTTCGGACTAAGCCACTCAAGCACGACCGAGCTGTCGCCGGCCGTGGTGGAACGGAATCTCCGGCTCTACTATCTCGCCTGCGCCCTGTGGGTTTTTCCGGCGTTCGTCGTCTTGCGCTGCGCCGCCGCCTGTCTCTACGGCCGCACGTTGCTCAAGTCGGTCCAGGCCGGATCCGTGGGTGAAGACGATCTAGCCGAAAACGAATGGCACACGCTCCATCGCCTGGGCCTTCTCGCCGACACCACCCCGGCCAAACGCTCCATCTGGACACAGTTGATCCTGTGGTTCGGCACGAAGGCGGGACGCATCACGGCCGGCTTCCTCGTGGCCGGGCTGTGGTTCCTCGTGGTCGGTCAGATCAACTACGGCGCCACGTTTTTCAACTACCGCTTCGCCTTCTCGTGGATCAACCAGCCCCTGACCTTCCTGCCCTGGTTCATGCACCTTCCCGCGCATATCGGGAACCAGTGGGGTCCGGTGTCCGTCGCCTTCTTCGTTTTCTTCGCAGCGTGGAGGATCCAACGCGCGGTGAAATGGGTGCGGGCGAAGAAATCCGCCATCGCCAGGCTCAATGCCTGACAGCATCACGGCTCAGGCCGGGTTCAAGGCGGTGAGCACGCGGCAGAGGGCTTCCAGCCGGGGCGTCGCCACGCCGACCGTCTTCGCCTGACGCAGGGGTTCGAGGAAGAGGCTCCCGATCTCCAAGGCGTGGCGGCGCTCAAAGTCGATGATCGTCGAGGCCTTGTAGGCCCCCATCTCGCGCGTGCGCTCGATCTGCACCGGGGCGAGGCCTTCGTCCAGTTTGAGCCCCAGCGTCTGCGCCGCGTGGATGGTTTCCAGCATGAGTTCGAGAACAAGCGTCTCCCAATTCGGATCGGCCAGAAGCAGGTCGGACGTCAGGCAGGGCTGGATCGCGCGGGCGTCCATGGAGCCGGCGATCACCGCCTGCAAACCGGCGGCGCTGGCCACGCCCAGGCCGTTGAAAGGAATGTTCCAGACGAGTTTCTCCCAGTGGGTGCGGACGATGTTGTCCGAGACGTCGCACGGAACGCCGCTGTGGCGGATGGCGGACGCGATGTCGTGCGTGCGCGGCTCGGGCCATCGTTTCCATTCGCCCAGCACGATCCGTCCATGGGCGATGTGCTGGATGACTCCGGGTTCCAGACGGTTGATGCACACGAAACAAAGGCCGCCCAAGGTGCGCTCGTTTCCGACCACTGCCTCGATCTGCTCCTCGTTGCCCAAGCCGTTTTGAAGCGTCAGGAAAGCGGTTCCCGGACCCGCCAACGGGGGAAGCAATGAGGGGAACTCGCAGTTCGCCGTGGTCTTCAGCCCGATGAGGACCAAATCGCACGGCCCGACATCGCAGGGTGTTCGTGCGACTTTGGGCCGCACATGGAAATCTCCTTCGGGACTGAGGATCTTCACGCCGCGCCTCTTCACGACATCATGGTCGGAGCGCAGGACGAAGTGCACCTCATGCCCGTCACGACAGAGTTTTGCGCCGTAATAGCTGCCCAGGGCGCCGCATCCGACGATGGCGATCTTCATGGAGGAATGGCTGGAGGGAAGGGACTGCCGGCCCCAAAGAAAAGGGGCGCCTTGGTTCACAAGGCGCCCTGCGGGAAAGACGACGAATTACTTCTCGCCGAGGATCGCGACCTTCGCGGCCTTGGCGACGCGGAACTTCACGACCTTCTTGGCCGGGATCTTGATCGCAACGCCGGTGGCGGGGTTGCGGCCCATCCGTGCCTTGCGGTTCACGAGCACGAGCTTGCCGATGCCGGGGAGGGTGAATGTGTTCTTCGCGTTCTTGTAGGCGAGCTCGGCGAGATGATCGACGATGCCGACGGCCTGCTTCTTGGTGATGCCGGCTTTTTCAGCGATGGTCGCGGCGAGCTGGGACTTGGAGAGTGCTTTAGCCATAAGTGATTAGTTGTGGGTTGGTCTGATTTCCGAACGCCGGTCTATACAAACGCCGGAAGAAGGTCATCAAGAAAAAAGGCTCAGAACGGGCCTTTATTTACGGTGACAGCCAAAAAAGGCCGGCGGGCTTGACTCTTTTTCACTTCCCAACACGATGACAAGGCAATGCCCTCGCTTTTCACCATCCAGAGCGATTTCCGTTACGAGATCACCCGGAAGATCTTCGAGGGCGGCATGGGCGTCGTCTACGAGGGCGAGCAGATCGGGGTCCGCAACTTCGTGAAACGCGTCGCGATCAAGGTCGTCCGCCAGCACTACACCAGCCAGAAAAACTTCATCGACAACTTCATCGGCGAGGCAAAGTTGGTCGCGGACCTCATCCACACCAACATCGTCCAGACCTACCATCTGGGTGAGTCCCGCGGGGTCTACTTCATCGCCATGGAGCTCATCCGGGGCGTGAACCTCGAGCAGTTCCTCCAGCAGGTGAAGGACAAGAAACGCGCCCTGCCCGTCGAGCTGGCCGTGTTCATCGTCAGCCGGGTGGTCCGAGGCCTGGCCTACGCGCATTCGAAGACGGACAAGGACGGCAACCCCCTCGGCATCGTCCACCGCGACGTGTCCCCCAAGAACATCATGATCGCTTGGGAGGGCGACGTGAAGCTGACGGACTTCGGCATCGCCAAGGCCAAGGGACTGCTCAAGCACGAGGAAGGCGAGGTCGTGGCCGGCAAGGCCGACTTCATGAGCCCGGAGCAGGCCGACTTCCAGATCACCGACAAGCGCTCGGACATTTTTTCAGCCGGCATCGTCCTCGCCAACCTGCTGCTCGGCTCGAACGTCTTCAAGGGCAAGTCGGCCGATGAATCCCGCGACCGCGTGCTCAAGATGCCGATCCCGGATTTCCGCGAGCTCGACGAACGCATCGACGACCGCCTCAACCAGATCCTCCAGCGCTCGATGTCGCGCGAACTCGGCTCCCGCTACCAGACCGGCGAGGAGCTGCTCTACGATCTCGAGCATCTCATCTACCACAAGGGCTACGGCCCGACGAACGAGACGATGGGACGCTACATCCGGGAGATCTTCGGCCAGCTCGATCCAAAGGAGCTCTCGGCCATGCGCGGGAACACCCTCCTCATCGAACGCTCGACCGAGGTGTCCACCAAGCTCTAGTCCCCGACCTGCCTCCGCCCCGCTCCATGAAGTCCTCGTCCACCATCAAGCTGGGCCTTCTCCAGCACGCCTGCTCGGCTGAACCCGCCGCCAACCTCAAGAAGACCCTCGCCGCAGCGGAGCGCGCCGCAAAAGCGGGGGCAAACATCATCTGCACCCAGGAGCTCTTCCGTTCGCAGTATTTTTGCCAGAACGAAGACCACGCCAACTTCAAGCTGGCCGAATCGATCCCCGGCCCGAGCACCGACGCCTTCCAAAAGCTCGCCAAAAAACACGGGGTCGTCGTCATCGCCTCGCTCTTCGAGAAACGCGCCTCGGGCCTCTACCACAACACCGCGGCCATCATCGACGCCGACGGCTCCATGCTCGGCATCTACCGGAAGATGCACATCCCGGACGACCCGCTGTTCTACGAAAAGTTCTACTTCACCCCGGGCGATACGGGCTTCCGCGCGTGGAAGACCAAGTTCGGCAAGATCGGGGTGCTGATCTGCTGGGACCAATGGTATCCCGAAGGCGCACGGCTCACCGCGTTGCAAGGTGCGGAGATCCTCTTCTACCCGACGGCCATCGGCTGGCATCCCGGCGAGAAGGCCGAATACGGCGTCCGCCAGCACGGGGCGTGGGAAACCATCCAACGCGGCCATGCCGTGGCCAACGGCTGCTTCGTCGCGGCGGTCAACCGTGTCGGCCACGAGACACCCATCGGCGGCGATGGCCTTGAATTCTGGGGACAATCCTTCGTGGCCGGAACCAGCGGCGAAATCATCGCCAAAGGCTCGGTCGACAAGGAGGAGAACCTCATCGTCCCGATCGACCTCGCCAAAGTTGACACGACCCGCACGCATTGGCCGTTCCTCCGCGACCGCCGCATCGACGCCTACGGCGACCTGACGAAACGGTTCTCCGATTGAGAATCGTCTCGGGCCATCCTCGCGGCTCCCGCCCGCCATCGGAGCAACCGCACCACGCAAGGCGTGTTCGGAGCCAATCATCGATCGCACGCCGGCTTGTTTGATCCAGCGCTTCCCCTATCGTTTCGAGCTGTGACTGAACGGAAGAAAACGCGCGTGCTGGTGGGAATGAGCGGAGGAGTCGATTCCTCGGCCACGGCCGCGCTTCTGCTGGAACAAGGTTATGACGTCGTCGGAGTCACCCTGAAGCTCTGGCCGCAGGACTGCGTCAACCGCGCCGAGGACAAATGCTGCGGGCCCCAGGCCGTGATGGATGCCCGGGCCGTCTGCCACAAGCTGGGCATACCCTACTACCTCATCGACGAGGCGGCGGAGTTCCAGCAGAAGGTCATCCAGTATTTCGCAGACGAATACAAAGCCGGCCGCACGCCGAACCCGTGCGTCATGTGCAACCAGAACCTGAAGTTCGGCACGCTCATCAGCCGTGCGCGCCAGCTCGGCGCCAGCCTCGTCGCCACCGGCCACTTCGCCCGCGTGGAACGACGCGAGGACGGACGGACGCTGCTTCGTCGGGGGCTGGATTCGCGCAAGGACCAGAGCTACTTCCTCTTCAGCCTGCGCCAGGAACAGCTGGCCTTCTCGCTGTTCCCTCTCGGCGAAAAGACCAAGGCCGACACGCGCGAAGTCGCCCGCGAATGCCAGCTCAAGACCGCCGACAAGGAGGAATCGATGGAGATCTGCTTCGTGCCCGACAAGGACTACGGGAAATTTCTCCAAGACGCTAAGCTGGCCGAGAAACATCAGGGTGAACTCGTCGATCTGAATGGCCGCGTGCTCGGCAAACACGACGGCATCGAGTTCTACACCATCGGCCAGCGCAAAGGCCTCGGCATCTCCTCCACCCAGCCGCTCTACGTCATCGAGCTGGACGCCGCCAACAACCGCGTCGTCGTGGGGCCAGACTCCGCCTTGGACCGGTCGGAATTCCGCGTGCAGACCTGCAACTGGATTCCCTACGACAGCCCGCCGGAGGAAGTCCGTGCCACCGTGAAGATCCGCTACAACCATCCCGGCACACCCGCCACGATCTATCCGGAAGAAAGCGGCAAAGCGCGCATCGTCCTCGACACCCCGCAACGCGCCATCACTCCGGGCCAAGCCTGCGTCTTCTACGACGGCGACCTCGTCCTCGGCGGCGGCTGGATCACACGCTAAGCAACATCTTGGACCACCGCGCTCAAACCCGATGAGTTCCAACAGAAACAGTTCCCCACAAACTTCGGCTTCTTCCGACCAGCGGGGCCCTTCCGGGATCGAACTCCTTTTCCTGATCGCGGCGGCCCTGATGATCTTCGGCTCCTCATGGCTTCTGGGCGCTCGGCATCCTTGGAGCCAGTGGACGCTGCTGGGGATGGGGTCGCTTTTGCTGGTCGCGGGGGCGGGGCTCTACCGACAGCGCTCGAACACGGGCCGGATCGGTGGCCGGGCCTGGTGGGGATGGAAAGTCTCGGCCGGTGCGCTGCTCTTCTTCGTCGCCTACGTCGGAATCCAGAGCGCCAACATTTCGTCGACGCCCGAGATCGTCGAAAACGACTGTCGGCTGATACCGAAGGAACACATCGCCTGGCTGCCCTCCTCGGTCGGTGGCGAGTTCGACGGGATGGTCCACGGCATGATCCACACCGAGAATGCCGCCCGCTACCTCCTAGTCTATTCCGCCGCCGCCTTGGGCGCTCTGGGGCTGGTGCTCGGTGTGCAATCCGCGTCCACCTTGAACCGGATCATCGGCATTCTGCTGGTCCACGGACTCGTCAGTTCCCTCGTCTGCATCGCCCACCAGATCTCAGGGAGCACCAAGGTTCTCTGGATCGAGGGCGATCCGCTGCAGTTCCTAGGTTCCCCTTTCTTCTTCAACAAGAACCAGAATGCGGCCTACCAGACGTTGCTGTCAGCGTGGATGCTCTCGTGGTCTGCGGCGTCTTGGAGGAACCGGCCATGGTCAAGCCTGGTTCTGAGCACAGCGGCGGTCGGCGGATTGATCGCGATCCGCTCCCGCGCCGGCCTTGTCTTCGCCTGCGTGCTTCTGGCCATGTGGCTCTGGGAATCCCGCCATGGGCTCTATGGGTTTCTCCGCAAGAACGCCGCCGCGGGAACAGCGTGCCTTCTGGCCGCAGCCGTCGCCCTCGGGGCTGTCTTCAGCTACTCGGGAGGAGCGACCACGGTGGACCGGCTGGCCACGAAGGAAAACCCGATCAGCTACGTCATCCACGGCGACACCTTCCGACGTCTGCTTCATGAGGTGGCACTTGAGATGGTCGCCGACAAGCCGTGGCTCGGATGGGGGGCGGCCGGATACTTCTACGCCTACGCATCCTATGAAACGCGGGTGCCGGAGATGGTCCAGAACAGGGTCAACTTCCGCTACTTCCGGCTTCTGCCCTCCGCCGACGGCGACTGGTATCAGTTCCTGGTCGAGTTCGGCATCGTGGGAACGGCCCTCTTCGCCGCGATCTTCCTGCCCCATCTGATCCGTTGGCTCGCCGTCGTGGCGTCCCGCCGAACAACGGAAATACTGCCGATGTTGGCCAGCCTGCTTCTCCTCTACCACGGCTTGATCGACCAGACCTTCCGCAACTCCGGCCTGCTGTTCCTTTTTTTGGCCACCACCTTTCTCGTCACCAAATCCTCGCTGCTCAAAGCCTCTTCGGCTCGATGAGCCGTGCATTGCACGACGTCTCGGGATTGTTCCCAGTCATCGCACGGGAACGGACAACCGGCCCCTTCAACCCCCATCCAACCATCAAGGAAACCTCAACCATCAGCGCCGGGCATTGCATCGGAAAGTCCACGGACGAGTGAAGGGCCAAACCAAGCAGGGCCAGCGATGGAAGGACTGTTCCAACGAGCAAAGCCCGGACGATCAAGGCGAGGAACAGAAACGCCGGAACGATCCCCCACTCGGCCGCAAACTGGAGCGGATCGTGGTGCGTGAACTGCAAGGCATGGAAGAACGTGTTCGCCGCCGGATCGTTGGAATAGACCGAAAGCAGACGGGGCCAGCTCCCCGGACCTTGGCCGATGCCAGGATGATCCAAGGCCATCCGGGCCCCGGCCAGCCACAGCGTCGGCCGTAACGGCGATTCCGAAACGACCATGCGGTCTCCACGCGTCATGGCTCTGGCTTTCACATCGACGTCCCGGAGCACAGCCGAACGCCGCGTCTCCTCCGCACCTCTCCATTGGTCGGGAAATTTTTGTCGTAGGGTTCCTATCTCAAATGCCTGCCATCCGGCAACGACGAGGAGGCACGCAACAACTCCCACATGCAAAAAGCGGCTTCCAACCGCCCCTTTCCGCCCAAGCCAATTCCAGACGCACCCGCCCAGAAGCATCGCCATCGCGACGGCCACAGCCGCTTCAGTCCGGAGAGGGACTAGGGCCAGCAGGCACAGGCCGACGATCACTCCCTTCCCCGCCATTTCGAGTTTGGACGAGGGCCAGCCCC
>JAYTUE010000083.1:0-2283 GCA_043744715.1 Verrucomicrobiota bacterium
CCATCAAGGGCCGGTTCCTGCGCGGCGCCATCGCGCTGGCGGTAAACGGAATTCCCATCTTCAACCCTCAGAACAACCGGGGCGAAATCGCGCAGGAGATCGGCGAGCTCGACCATTGGGGCGGCCACTGCGGACGGGCGGACGACTACCATTACCACGCGGCGCCCTTTCACCTCGAAACAATCGTCGGCAAGGGAAAGCCCATCGCCTACGCGCTCGACGGTTACCCGATCTACGGTTCGACCGGGCCGGACGGAAAGCCGGTCGATGAGAAGTCGCTGGACGCATTGCGCGGCAAGGTCGGGGCGGACGGCCAATACGCCTACTACGGCAGCACGAAGTATCCCTACGTCATGGGCGGATTCCACGGCGTGGTGGTCGAGAAGGAAGGCCAGGTCGATCCCCAGCCACGTGCGCAAACCGTCCGTGAGGCGGGCGCGCCGTTGCGTGGGGCCAAGATCACGGGGTTCACCGCGAAGGAGAACAAAAGTTTCAGCCTGAAGTATGAAGTCAGCGGTGAAACCCGCTCGATCAACTACGTCGTCAATGCCGACAAGTCCGTGAAGTTCGACTTCGTGGACGGGCGTGGCCAGGTGAAGACCGAGACCTATTCGCCGCGCCAAGGCGGCGGCGGCAATCGGCCGCCAGGAGATCAGAAAGGTTCCGGCGGCCAGAAGAAGGGTCGTCGTCCTGGACCCGAAGGCGCCGATGGAAATCGTCCGCCCGGAGACCGCGCGGATGCCCGTCCGGCTCGTGAGTCTAGCAGCGGCGCAGCGCCGTTCATCCTTTCCGCGAAGCATTCCGGAAAATTCGTTCTGCAAAGCTTCGCCGTGACCAATGGCGGTGCCTTGCCGGCCGAGTTCACCGGCGATGGCAACGGCTCGACCATTCCGCTCGAATGGAAGGGCGCACCGGTTGGCACGAAGAGTTTTGCGCTCGTCATGGACCACCTCGCTCCCGGCAACGACATGAAGTGTTACTGGACGATGTGGGACATTCCCGGCGAGACGACCGGTCTTGCGAAAGACGCGAAGGGCATCGGCAAAGTAGGCCCCGGCTTCAAGGGCCAGCTCGGCTACGAGCCTCCCCACTCGCAGGGCCCCGGCCTGAAGACCTACACGCTCCATGTCTACGCGCTGTCCGCCGCGCCCAAGCTCGACCGGCCGCAACGCGAAGTGACCCGTGATGTGCTCCTAACGGCGATCAAGGATCTCGTCCTCGATAGCGCGGACTTGAAGGTCACCTACACGAGGTCCGGCAGCAGCAGCGGCGACGGCGAGCGTCGAGGACCGGGAGGCCCCGGCGGCAAGAAGAAGGGAGAAGCTGCCCTTTGAGGCGGACGCTGTTTGTAGTTCCTCGCTGTTTTCAGTGGGCTGGGGTGAGGGAGAACGTGGTCGAGCAGTCCAGAGCAACTCGGAGCCGCAAGACGCATGGTTACCCACCGAAAACAGCGAGGAACCAGATTAGGGAATCACCTTGGACTTTGTAGGCCCGGTCCTCTGACCGGGCGTTCTTTGACGGGCTGTTAGCCAGTTGAGCCGGGGCTTCACTTGTTGTCGGGAGTTCATTCGATGAGCGGTCGTGGGCTGGACAATCAGATGCGCGACGATTGGACGCGCTGCCACCTTCATTGTGCATGCTTGGGCGGAGCAGCCTTTCCTCGTGGACGCATCCCTGACATCGTGTCCCCATGATCCTCTATTCGTCTCGTGCGTCAGGCGTGGCCATGACGGCATTGGCTTTCAGCCTGTTCGCCAACGCGGCGGGTGCGCAGGTGAGGCCGGCGGGCGAACCGCTCGTTTCCGGACGCGAGCCGGGAGCGCAGAAGGAAGCCGACTGGGTCGACAACCGATGGGCGCAGACCGACATCGGACCGTTCCTCGCGTCCGCAATGCGACTGCCGGGCGGCGTGAGCATCGCCAAGGCCCTGACGATAAAAGCGGGCGGGGGCTCGGTGGTTTACGACACGGCGACGATGAATCTCGCGGGCGCTTGGGCGGACGGATTCGTGATCCCGGACGCGGGCCGGTTTGGACTGATCGGCGCGCCGAAGCCAGGTGGCGCGGTGCTCCAGCCGGGAGCAGGTCTGGCTTGGAGCGGCGGCATCGAACGGTTTAGCGGAATCCATTCCGGCGCGAAGGCTACTGTGCTGAAGTTCCAATCCTCCGGACGGCAGGTCCTCGAAGTGCCCGAGATCCGAAGTGCGGACGGCAGGACCGCGTTCCTGAGGTCTTGGGAAATTGGTCCGGGTTCATCGTTGATCCGAATGACCAACGCGGTTCG
>JAYTUE010000084.1:0-8806 GCA_043744715.1 Verrucomicrobiota bacterium
CTCGCCGCCGTTCCTTCGCACTCATCGTCAATCTCTCCGTCATGCCGACGGTGGCTACCGCCACCGCCGCCAAAAGGGGACATTTTCAAAGAGTCCAGACAAGCCGGAGTTTTCCGTTGCCTCTCCGGCGACCGCCTACCTACGCTGTCAGCGCACGGGTTGCCCTAGCCTGCTGCTTCCGGCCAGCCATGAACGCCAAGAAAAAATCCGCGAAGAAGCCATCCGCCGGAAACTCTCCCACGACAGAAGGCGAAGTCCCGATCACGGCGTCTCCGTCCGTGGCGCCTTCCGCAGGCAAGGGGCCACTTCACCTCTCCATTCCGCCGATCCTCCTGGAAGGCGACCCCGATCCGGCCGCCTACCCGAAGGCTGCGCCGCCGGCCTTTGAATCGACGAAGGCGGCGGTGCCCGAGCAGGTCAAGGGCTTGGCCGGAAACGATTCCGAATTGCTCAGCCTTGGTGAACTCCGGCTGTTGGCGCGCGATGCCTACACGCTGTTCGCCCAGTGGGATCTCGCCGAATCCGAACTGAACCGCGCGCGCGGACGGGCGGCGGACGGGATGATCGTCCTGCGCGTTCACCGGCGCTCCGTCGAAGGCCCGGTGGTCGTCGAGATTCCCGTCCTTGGCGGCGAACGCCATGAGTTCATTCCGGTGCCCTACGCGGCCATGCCGTATGCCTGCCAACTCGGCTATCGCTCGGCGGAGGGACGCCAGTGGTTCTCGCTCGCGCAGTCGGAGACGGTCGTGACCGCGCCCGACCCGCAGGCGTATCGGCCGGGCTCCACTCCCCTGAAAATGGGGCGATGGAGCGCCCTGGAAGACTTCACCTTCCAGGCGACCGAGTTGTCCGTTTCGTTTGCTGGTCACCTCGCATCGCCCTCGCCGGCCGCGCATGTCCCCGCTGTGGCCCCCGGGGCGGTCGATCATTGGGCCAGTGGGCCGACGACAAGCGCGGGCTTCGCACACTTGGCTGCGGCGACTCCGCCCGCATCCCCGAGTTCGGCGGATCTGGTCCATCTGGCGGGGGCTCCGTTGAATCCAGGAACGGCCCCGAGCGCCGGCGTTCCCGTCTCCGAGCTTGGCCGGATCGCGGTGTTTGAAATTCCGTCGAGCCCGGTCGTGTTGCCGCCGGAACTGAGGCGGGGATTCTGGTTCGCGGTGAACGCCGAAGTCGTGGTTTACGGTTCCACCGAACCGGATGCGGCGGTCACTCTGGCGGGCCGGGCCGTCAAGCTGCGGCCCGACGGCTCGTTCAGTTTCCGCTTCAGCCTGCCGGACGGCCAATTCCAGATCCCCATCACGGCGGCCTCAGCCGACGGGGTGGAGCGACGCGGGGCCGAGCTGCGCTTGTCGCGGACCACCGGGCTCTCCGGGGATGTCGGCGCGCATCCGCAGGAACAGTCGTTGCGTCCGCCGGCGGAGTGAGCCGGGGCAAGAGGGAACGATGAAGACGACTGGACAACCATCGCCGGCCAGCCCGTGCCGACCGGTCTGATCCGTAGCCGCCATGAATCCGTATCGCAGGGCCGCCACGTTCCTCATTCGCACCGTCTCGATAGCAATGATCTTTTTCGGGGCGACGCTGTTCTTCTTCGACGGGGCGAAGCAGAAGATCTCGCGGCAAACGGCCCTTCGCGGCGGACAGGCTGCCGGAGCTGCGGAGGCCCGGCCGGGATTGGTCAAACGAATCGTCTCACGATCACTGCCCTGGGTGCTGGTGGTCACTGGGGTGCCATTGCTGGTCAGGTCCTCGGCCTTGGCACGACGTCTCACCGAGGATCTGGACGACGAGGAACCCCCATCGGAAACCTAGCTTTCATCCTGCACGCGCACCTGCCGTGGGTCCGGCAATCGGCCCACAACCGCTACCTCGAGGAGAGCTGGCTGCATGAGGCCATCGCCGAATGCTACCTGCCGCTGCTACACGTGCTGCGCGGCTGGGCGAGGGACGGCGTGCCCGCGCGGATCACCGTTTCGCTGTCGCCGACGCTGGTCGCGATGCTCGATGATCCGCTGCTGCGTGGACGGTTTGCCCGCCGCCTTGAGGAGATGGAGGCGTTGGGTGAACAGGAGCGGTTCCGCACCGGTTGGCTGGGAGAATTCAAGGAAGCCGCCGAGTTCCACGCCGACCGCGTCGAACAGCTCGCGGGGCTGTATCGGGAGATCCGGGGCGACATCGCCGGGGCCTTCGCCGATCTGGCGAAGGCCGGAGTGGTCGAGCTCATCACGACTTCGGCGACCCATGCCCTGCTGCCGTTCCTTCTCGATCAGCCGGGGTCGCTCCGGGCCCAGATCGTGACGGGCGTGAACGCGTTCCGCCGCCGTTTCGGTTTCAAGCCCGCCGGCTTCTGGGTTCCGGAGTGCGCCTTCGCGCCCGCTTTGGAAACCGCGCTGAAAGCCGGCGGCGTAAGGTGGTTTATTCTGGAAACGCACGGGTTGAACGCGGCGGAACCGCGTCCGCCCTTCTCCCCGCTGACGCCCGCGCTCACGCCCGGCGGGCTGGGTGTGATGGCCCGCGATCCGGAATCCGCCCATCAGGTGTGGAGCAGGCAGGGCGGTTATCCGGGGGATCCGGCCTACCGGGAGTTCTACCGCGATGTGGGTTTCGACCTCGATCTCGACTACGTGGAACCGTGCCTGCCGGCGCCCAAAGTCCGTGGTTTCACCGGCTTCAAATACCACCGCGTCACCGGGGCCACGAACGAGAAGCAGCCCTATCGGCGGGCAGAAGCCATGGCCAAGGTCCAGCGTCATGCCGAGCACTTCATCGCGTCCCGGCTGCAGCAGCTGGATGCCGCGCGGCAGGCCGGCTGCGCCGCGCCCCTGGTCACCGCGCCGTATGACGCCGAGCTCTTCGGCCACTGGTGGTTTGAAGGCCCCGAGTTCCTCGACGCCGTGGCCCGGACGGCGATGCGCGATGGACGCCTGAAACTGGTGACGCCGACCGACCATCTGCAAAGCGGACCCGAACTGCCCGTGGTCCAACCCGCAGCTTCCAGCTGGGGCGAGGGCGGCGACTGGCGGCTGTGGCTGAATTCATCCAACGCCTGGATCCAGGAGGAGCTGCTCGCGGCCGATCGCGCCATGTCGCGCATCGTCGCCACCTGCGTCGCCGCGGACGAGCTGGTGGAACGCGCGCTCCGGCAGATGACTCGCGAACTCCTGCTGGCCCAGGCGAGCGACTGGCCTTTCATGCAACGGACCGGCACCAACAGCGACTTCGCCCGATCCCAGGTGGAACTGCGGCTGGCCCGCTTCCGGTTGCTGGAGCGCAAACTGGCATCCCGCCAGCTCGATTCGGCGGAGATCGCCTCCATCGAGGCGGAGACGCCGATCTTCACCGGCACCTTGGCCGAGCCGGCATCATGGATCGACGAAAGAAGCCGTTGAGCGGGCGGCTTGCCGGCCAGCTTGGAAATCTTCAGGCGGTCCGTTGACTTCGCGATTGCGGTTCCTATATTCAAACCAGACAAAGTTAATCCGCTTTGTCTTCAGACCATGCAAATCACCAAAGCAGGCGAATACGGAACGCTGGGCCTCCTGGCCTTGGCGCGGCGCCCGTTCGGTGAAGTCGTCATGATGGATGCCATCGCCCAGGAGGAAGGCATCCCCGCCAGTTTCCTCGGGAAGATTTTTCAGAATCTCGCCAAAGCCGGTCTGGTCCGGTCGGCGCGCGGGTCCGGCGGCGGATTCGCCCTGATGAAGACGGCCGAGGAAATCACCGTCCTCGCAGTCATCGAGGCCATCGAAGGCAAGATCGCCTTCCAGCGTTGCCTCGAAGAGAAACCCGACTGCACCCACATGGGCGGCTGCGCCCTGTGCGGGCTCTTTTCCGAGGCGCAGGACCGCGTGAAGGAAGTGTTCGGCCGGACGACCATCGCGAGCCTTTCCAAGAAGCACACGTCCTTCGCCGACCACCAGGCGGAACACGGTCTGACCGGCCCCAAACACCAGGCCGGAAAACCGCAGCCTAGGAGCCTCCTGAAACTTTCCAGAATTCCCCAACCCATTTAACGACCCAGCACTATGAGCGACACCTAC
This sequence comes from Verrucomicrobiota bacterium, assembly GCA_043744715.1. GTDB lineage: Bacteria > Verrucomicrobiota > Verrucomicrobiia > Limisphaerales > CANJSG01 > CANJSG01. The sequence goes on from JAYTUE010000084.1 coordinate 4,044, forward strand.
ACTCTCTACAATCAGACGGTCATGGACCACTTCATGAACCCCCGCAACATGGGCGACGTGAAGGACGCCGACGGCATCGGCGAAGTCGGCGCGGCGGCCTGCGGCGACATCATGAAGATCTCCATCAAGATCAAGGACGGGAGGATCGAGGACGCCCGCTTCAAGACCTTCGGCTGCGGCTCGGCCATCGCCAGCTCCAGCATGGCCACCGAACTCATCAAGGGCCGGACCATCGCGGAGGCCATGACCTTCTCGAACCAGGAAGTCGTGGACGCGCTCGGCGGCCTGCCTCCGGTGAAGATCCATTGCTCCGTCCTCGCCGAAGAAGCCCTCAAGGCCGCCCTCGAGGACTATGTGAAGAAGCACCCGGAACTGGCCTCGACGATCAACAAATCCGAGCCGGTCACGGCTTGAGGCCTTCGCCCCGCCCCATTTCATTCCCTGCGGCTGGGCCGGTGCCAACCGACAGCCGCAGGTTTTTTATTTCGTGGCCGCTGTCCCCGATGAATCCATCCACCACTCCGATGCGCCAAGTTTTCCTCGACCACCAGTCCAGCACCCCCGTGCTGCCCGAAGTCTTCGACGCCATGAAGCCGTTCTTCATGGAGGCCTTCGGCAATCCGTCTTCGCTCCACCAGCACGGCCTGCGCGTGCGCGACGCGATGAAGAAAGCCCGCCAGCAGATGGCCGCTCTCATCAATGCCGACAGCGAGGAGGAGATCTTCTTCACGTCCGACGGCACCGAGTCGTCCAACCTCGCCATCAAGGGCGTGGCCTACGCGAACGAACGCAAGGGCAAGCACCTCGTCGTCTCCGCCACCGAGCACCCGAGCGTCATGCAGTCGGTCGAGTTCCTGGAGAAACAGGGCTGGACCTGCACCCGTGTGAGCGTCGATCCCGAGGGCGTGGTCAACTTGGAAGAACTAAAAGCTGCGATCACCCCGCAGACCGTCCTCGTGGCCGTCCATCATGTGAACCACGACATCGGCACCATCGAGCCGATTGTCGAAGTCGGCCGCATCTGCGCCGAGAAGAACGTCCCGCTCTACGTCGACTGCGAGGCCAGCGCCGGTTGGTTGCCGGTCGATGTGAAGCAGTTCGGAGCAGCCCTGGTCAGCTTTTCCCCGCACCGTTTCTATGGGCCGAAGGGCGTGGGGGTGCTCTACCGCAACAAGAAGGCCCGCATCGTCTCCATCATGCACGGCGGCGTGCAGGAAGGCGGACGCCGCGCCGGCACCGAGAACGTCCCGGCCATCGTCGGCGGTGGAGTCGCGGCCGAGATCGCCCTGCGCGAGATGCCGGCACGGATCGCCCATACGGCGGGATTGCAGAAGCGTCTGTGGGACGGCCTCAAGACGGACATCCAGTTCATCAAGCTCAACGGCCCCGAGCCCGGACCCAACCGCGTTTCGACGAATCTCAACCTCTCCACCGAGTTCATCGAAGGCGAAGGCCAGCTGCTCCTCTGCGACATGAGCGGCATCGCCGTCGCCAGCGGGTCCAGCTGCGTGAGCAAAAGCCTGAAGATCTCGCATGTCCTCAGCGCCATTGGCCTTGATCACGCTTTGGCGCAGGGCAACATCATCATGTCGCTGGGCAAGGACAACACCGCCGAGGACATAGACTACGTCGTGGAAGCCTTCGGCAAGATCGTGGTCAAGCTCCGCAGCATGTCGCCCATGTGGGACGAGTTCGAGCGGGGCGTGATCGACTCCGTCATCAACCCGACCGGCCGGGGGAAATCCTTCAGCCAGCACGCCGCCGACATTTCTGGCAAAGCGGCTCATTGATCGGGTTGCGCTGGCCGATCCATTTCCCACAGAGTTGAACCGCGTCCCGCAATGCTCACCCAAGACCTCATCCTCAACGCCCTCAAGGCAGTCAAATACCCAGGTTTCTCCCGCGACATCGTCTCCTTCGGCATCGTCAAGCAGGCCGAGGTTGATGGCGGGAACCTCAAGGTCCAGCTCCAGCTGACGACCGCGAACGCCCCGGTCGCGCTGCAGTTGAAGGCGGAATGCACGAAGGCTTTGACCGGTTTGCCCGGAGTCACCGGAATCTCCGTCGAAGTCCTCGCTCCGCAAACGCCCGGCGCGCCCACTCCGGCGTCCAATCGCGTCGTCGGGATCAAGAAAGTCGTGGCCATCGCGTCCGGCAAAGGCGGCGTCGGCAAGTCGACCGTCTCCGTCAACCTCGCCTGCGCTTTGGCCCGCCTTGGCGCGAAGGTCGGCCTGCTTGACTGCGACATCTACGGCCCGAGCATTCCGCTGATGATGGGCGTGCATGGCCGGCCCTACGTCAGCGAGGAGGAAAAGCTCATCCCGCCGGTCAACCACGACGTGAAGCTCATGAGCATGGGTTTCCTGATCGAGGACGACCAACCGGTCATCTGGCGCGGGCCGATGATCCAGAAAACGATCCAACAGTTCGTCGGACAGGTGGACTGGGGTGAACTCGACTACCTCCTCGTCGATCTGCCGCCGGGCACGGGCGATGCGCAGCTTTCCCTTTGCCAGACCGTTCCCCTCGACGGCGGCGTCATCGTCACCACGCCGCAGGAAGCGTCGCTCGGCGTCGTGCGTAAAGGCATCAACATGTTCACCAAGGTCAGCGTGCCCATCCTCGGGATTGTGGAGAACATGAGCTACTTCACCGCGCCGGACGGAACCCGTGTGGAGATCTTTGGGCACGGCGGTGGAAAGGCCGAAGCAGAACGCCAGAAAGTCGCGTTCCTCGGCGAGATCCCCCTCTTCACCTCCATCCGCGAAGGTGGCGACAAAGGGGTGCCCGTCACGGTCGGAGATCCATCCAGCGCGCCCGCTTTGGTTTTTCTGCAGATGGCAAAACGGCTCCGGGACCTTCTCGGGGCGTGAGGCTTAGGACGGGATGGAGCCTTGTGATGTGCACTAGGCGCCTGGTTTTGATCAACCCTTGCCGGCAAATACCGATTGAACACTGGCAGATGACGGATACCTTTCGGCACCGTGTTCCTTGTCTCCGCTACCATGGGCAATCAGATCCTAGAGAACGTTTCAGGAAATGACTTGGTCAGGAAGTCGTCGCTCTACCGCGAGTATCAGGCGGAGCGCGAGGAGATCCTGCGTCACAAATGGATCGAATCGGAGAAGGCCGGCTACGACATCGGGTTCGAGCGGGCGCTGACCGACTGGATCATCAACTACCGGGCCCACTGGCGGAAATCCCGGATGCGGCGTCTACAGGAGAGCAACTGATTCCGGGGCAGGTTCTACCAGTCCCGTCGTCGTCTCCACCGTCGCAAGAACCATCACGGATCCCAACCGATCACCGGATTGTTGGTCCGTCCCTCGTCCTTCTTCAAATCCCAGTAGTCGGCCAGTTTGAACTGCTGCACGTGGCCGTCCAGGAAGCCGATGTGGGCGGCCTTGTTGTGGGCGTTCGTATGGACGGCGTTCTTCGTGCCCCAAGCCCGGCGATGCTGGTTGTCGAACATCCAGACGGTTGAAACGGGCTTCCTGATCTCGAACAGCTTTGTTTCCCGTCCCTTCACTGCTCGATCGTTGATGTTCGCGTTGATCGCGTAGTGAAAAAGGTTCTTCCCGTCGGACCGGTTCATATTGCCCGGGCAGAGCCAGAGGGTGGCCGCAGCCTGGGTCACGGGATTGGTCCTCCAGTCCTGCGCGTTGTAGGCATCGACGCCGATCTCCCGTGGCAGGAGGCTCAACCAGCTGCCCTTGGGTTCTCCCGCAGCCGGATAGACCGAGCCATCCGGTGGCAACAGGTCATCGTGGCCCTGGGCGTAAAGGTGCGTCGCCGTGAGCCATTGCTTGAGGTTCGACTTGCAGACCGTGGCGTAGGCCCGGGTCTTGGCCTTGGTCAGCGCCGGAAGAAGCAGTGCCGCCAGGATCGCGATGATGGCGACGACCACCAGCAGCTCGATCAGCGTGAACGCGGCCAGCGCCCTGCGGAGCATGCGGTGGTGTTGCCCGTTCGACTTCACGGGCCAGGTTTCTAGCAGGGGCCCGGCATTTCTGGAAACACCGTTTGCGGCCGGGCCGCCTGTTCCCTAGCGTCCGCGCTCCATGGTCCGACTCGTCCTTTTCGACATCGACGGCACGCTCATCCACACCAACGCCGCCGGCATCACCGCTTTTGGAGAAGCCTTCCGGGAGGTCTTCCATTATACGGCGGCCGTCCGCGACGTGGCCTTCGCCGGCCGCACGGACACCGGCCTGGCCCGGCAGATCCTCCGCGCGCATGGGCACGAGCCCACCCAGGCCGACTTCGACCGGTTCTTCGCGTGCTACCTCCGTTGGCTGCAGCACATCCTGGGACGCGTCGGAGGAGGGATCTTTGAAGGAGTCGGAGAATTCATGGCCGACCTTCGTGGCCAGGCGGAGCGTCCCAGATTCGGGCTGCTCACTGGCAACATCCGGCGTGGAGCCGAGATCAAGCTCACCCATTTCGGCATCTGGAAGGAGTTCGAGTTCGGGGCCTTCGCCGACGACCACGAGAGCCGCAACGAGATCGCCCGCGTGGCCCAGCGGCGCGGTTCTGAACGGATGGGTCGTGCTCTGTCCGGAGATGAGATCCTCGTCATCGGCGACACGCCGCTCGACATCGAATGCGGCCGAACCATCGGAGCCCGCGTGCTCGCGGTGGCCACGGGGCACTTCACCGTCGACCAGTTGAAGGAGCACAAGCCCGACTGGTCGGTGAAATCCCTCGCGGACCTCCCGGCCGCTGAAGTCCTGAAGTAGCGGCCTGACCGCCGCCTTGTTGCT
>JAYTUE010000085.1:0-8692 GCA_043744715.1 Verrucomicrobiota bacterium
GACGACGACATCCGCCAGCTCTACGCCACGGGCTACTTCTACAACATCCGGGTCGGCGAAGAGATCGCGCCCGAAGGCATGAGGCTGACCTACGTCGTCCAGGGCAACCCGACGATCTCGACGGTCTCCTTTTCCGGGAACAAGAAATACAGCGACAGCAAGATCCGGAAAAAAATCTCCACCAAAACCGGCGAACCGCTGAGCGAACGCAAGCTCTTCGCCGACGCATTGGCGATCCAGAAGCTCTACCAGAAGTCCGGCTACCAGAAGACGACCGTCAAACCGGTCTCCAGCATCGACGAGAATTCCGGCCGTGGCTCCGTCACCTTCGAGATCGCCGAGGCGCCGAAGGTGAAGATCAAGGACGTCGTCTTCGAGGGCGCGAGTGCCTTTTCCCAGAAGAAGCTCCGCAAGGAGATGAAGACACGGCGCTGGTGGATGTTCTCATGGCTCACCGGCACCGGCGTGCTGAAGGACGAGCAGTTCGAGGACGACAAGGACAAGCTGGCGGAGTTCTACCAGAACGAGGGCTACGTCGACTTCCGCATCAAGGAGATCAAGGTCGAACGTCCGAACGAGAAGTCGATGATCCTGCGGGTTTCGATCGACGAAGGCCGTCAATACAAGGTCGGCAAAGTGACCTTCACCGGGAACAAGCTCTTCACCGGCGAACAGCTCTCGTCCGTCGAGTATCTCAACGAGAAGAAGAAGCGCCGGAAGATGATGGCCGGTGACACCTTCACGGCGGAAGGGCTGACCAAGACGGTCGACGCGATCAAGGACGCCTACGGTTCACGCGGCCACATCGCCGCGGTCGTCTCGCCGATCAAGCGCGCCAACATCCAGACCGGCACGATCGACATCGAATACGCGATCCGGGAGGCGGAAAAGATCCTGATCGAGAAGATCGAGATCAAGGGCAACACGAAGACCAAGGACAAGGTGATCCGCCGCGAGTTGGCGGTGTCGCCGGGCGAGGTCTACGACACGGTCCGCGTCAAGATCAGCAAGAGCCGCCTAGATGGCCTGCAATACTTCGAGGGCGAAGTGAAGACCCGCGACGAGGAGACCGACGTCCCCAACCGCCGCAACCTCGTCATCGGCGTCGAGGAGAAGAACACCGGCAATTTCACCATCGGCGCCGGCTTCAGCTCGGTCGACTCGATCGTCGGCTTCGTCGAGGTTTCGCAGGGCAACTTCGATCTCTTCCACCCGCCCACCTTCACCGGCGGAGGCCAGAAGGCGCGCCTGCGCGCGTCCGTCGGAACGCTCCGGCAGGACTACCAGATGTCCTTCATCGAGCCGTGGCTTTTCGGCAAGAAGCTCAGCCTCGGAGTGGACCTGTTCCACCGGGATCTCCAATACCTGTCCGACCTCTACGCCGAGCGCCGGACGGGCGGCACGGTCAGCCTGTCCCGCACCCTTTGGAACGATTTCTGGATCGGTCGTCTTTCCTACACCCTGGAAAACATCGATCTGAGGATGGCCCAAAACAACCCGAACATCTCGCAGGAGATCAAGAACGAGGGCGGGGCCCGGCTGGTTTCCCGTGTCGGCACATCGATCGCCTACGACACTCGCGGCGGCGGATTGCTGCCGAACAGCGGCCAGAGGACGGAACTATCCCATGAAGTCGCCGGTGGTCCGTTCGGCGGCGATTCCGACTTCTACAAGGTCGAGCTGAAGACGGCCTGGTATTTCAAGGGCTTCGGCGAAGGCCACGTCATTGAAGCCGTCGGCAAGATCGGAGTGGTGGATTCGTATGGGGATTCGACCCGGGTCCCGCTCTTCGACCGGTTTTATTTGGGCGGCCTGTATTCCCTCCGTGGCTTCAAGTTCCGGCAGGTCGGACCGAAGGACGCGCTCGGCGAACCGATCGGCGGCGGCAGCTACTATTTCGGCTCCCTAGAATACAGCATCCCGATCATTGAACGATTCCGGTTCGCCATGTTCTACGACATCGGCAATGTCTATCCTGACCCGTATACGTTCCGGTTCAACAAATGGAACGACAACATCGGCATCGGCCTCCGGCTCAACCTGCCCATCGGGCCCTTGCGTCTGGACTACGGCATTCCCATCCATAACGATTCCGCGCCCGCCGGCTCCGGCCGTTTCCAGTTCGGCGTCGGGTATACCCGCGAATTTTAACCCAGAAATTGTCCGATGAAACAGTCGCTTAAAACGTTCCTCCTCGTCGCCGCCATGGCTGCGGCAACCCTCACCGCATCCGCCCAGCAGAAGGTCGGCACCGTCGACCTGCGCAAGCTGTTCGATGGCTATTTCAAGACCAAGCAGGCCGATGCCGCGCTCAAGGAAGAAGCCGGCGAGGTCGACAAGCAGCGCAAGGAGATGATCGATTCGCTCAAGAAGGGCGAGGACGACTACAAGAAGCTCCTCGAGAAGGCCAATGACCAGGCGATCTCCCCCGAAGAGCGCGACAAGGGCAAGGGCCAGGCCGAGAAGAAGCTCTTGGAGCTGCGCGAGACCGAAACCGCCATCAAGCAGTTTCTCGACAACGCCCGCCAACGGCTCGGCGACAAGAACAAGCGCATTCGCGACAAGATCCTCGGGGAGATCAATGAAGTCGTCGCGGCCAAGGCCAAGGGCGGCGGCTACTCCCTTGTGCTGGATACCGCCGCTGAAACGGCCAACACCACCAAGGTCCTTGTCTTTACCGCCGGCGAAGGCGATCTGACGGATTCCGTGCTCGTCCAGCTCAATTCGACGGCTCCTGCCGGCTGGGACAAGGAACTCTCCAAGCCTACGACGGAGACCAAGCCAGTGGCACCGCTACCCTCTTCTGAGAAGGACGGGAAGAAGTAATTTCCGGACGAAAACAGAAACGGCCATGGAATCTTCCATGGCCGTTTTGCTGAAAGCGTGGGACGAGGGCGGGCGGGTCTTCAGGCGTAGGCGTCGAGCCGGCGAAGCACGGGCGGGGCTGAATTCTCCAGCATCCGGATCATCGCTTCCCCTTCCAGCTTCATCTGATCCTGGGCTTTCTTGAGCATGGCCACAGCCAAGGGCATGTCCTGCGGCGAAGCCTGTTCCAGTTCGGGGAGAACTGGCGAGGCTTTCGGGGCTGAAACGTTCACGACGGATTCATCGGACGGTGGCGTGGATTCTTTAGCCGCAAGGCGGGCCAGCCTACCCTGTTCCAGTGAACGAAAAGCTTTACACCCCCGCAGCGGGCAACTTACTTTCTCTGGTCTAACGAAACAATTGTATGGAATCTAAGGCCAAGACGATAGAAGGCTTCCGGCTGCACGAGAAGGACACAGGCTCCTCCGATGTGCAAATCGCCATTCTCAGCGAGCGAATCAACCATCTGACCGAGCATCTCCAGAAATTCGCCAAGGACAACAGTTCCCGGCGCGGATTGCTGTTGATGGTCGCCCAGCGGCGCAAGTTGCTTGATTACCTGCACCGCACCGACGCTCCGCGCTATCAGGCGATCATTAAGAAGCTCAAGATTCGCCGTTAATTTCCCCGCACAAGGCGGGCCGCTTGTGCGGCCCGCCTTTTTGTTTGGCAAAGCCCCGCCACGTCGCCTCGCGTGGCCGTTGAGGCGGGTTGAATCAGCCACGCAACAAGCAAGAAAGTTCCCCCTCCGGTTGAACGGGAAATTTCAGACAGCCTCCGCCGCCTTTTTGGTGGGAGGGAGCCTGTTTGAAGTTCCTCGGTCGGCCGGTGGGGACACGCAAAACCCATGAATCCCATTACCGTGTCCGCCAATGTCGGCGGCGCCATCATTGAAATCCAGTCCGGCAAATACGCCAAGCAGGCCGATGGTGCCGTCACCGTTCGACTGGGTGAAACCATCGTCATCGTGGCCGCCGTCGCCGCGATCAAGGCAAAGGCCGGCCAGGAGTTCTTCCCGTTGACCGTTGATTACCGTGAGAAGGCCGCCGCCGCAGGGCGTTTCCCCGGTGGCTACTTCAAGCGTGAAGGTCGTCCCACCGAGAAGGAAATCCTCACCTGCCGCCTCACCGACCGCCCCATCCGTCCGCTCTTCCCGAAGGGCTGGTTCAACGAAGTCCAGGTCCAGACCGTCCTCCTCAGCGCCGACGGCGAGAACGATCCCGACATCCTCAGCATCAACGGTGCCTCCGCCGCCCTCACCGTGAGCGACATCCCTTGGGCCGGTCCCTTGGGTGCCGTCCGCGTCGGCCGGGTCGACGGCCAGTTCGTCGCCAACCCCACCCACGTCCAGCAGCGTGCGAGCGATATCAACCTGATCTATGTCGGTTCCGAGACCGAGCTCGTCATGTTCGAAGGCGCCGCCAACGAAATCTCCGAGGCTGATTTCGCCGCCGCCCTCAAGTTCGGCCAGGTGTCAGTCCAGCCGATCATCGCTGCGCAGAAGGAACTCCAGGCCAAGTGCGGCAAGCCCAAGCGCCAGATCACCGTCAACGTCGTCCCCGACGAGATCCTCGACGAGGCCAAGTCCCTCGCCGGCGACAAGATCATCACCGCGCTCTTGATCCCGGGTAAGCTCGCCCGTGAAGCGGCCGTGAAGGCGCTCTTTGACGAAGTCGGTTCCAAGCTCGTCACCAAGTTCGGCGCCGACAAGGTGACCGAGTTCGTCCTCAAGGACGCCGCCTACTACATTCAGAAGGAAGCCGTCCGCAGTCTCGCCCTCGATCAGGGGAAACGTCTCGATGGCCGCAATTTCGACCAGGTTCGTCCCATCTGGGGTGAGGTCGGACTCCTTCCGCGCGCGCACGGTTCCGCCACGTTTGCCCGTGGTGAAACTTTGGCGATCTCCCTTGCGACGCTCGGCACCACCGACGACGCCCAGGAGTTCGACTCCTACACCGGCGGCGAGAACGAGAAGAAGTTCATCCTCCACTACAACTTCCCGAACTTCTCCGTCGGCGAGACCGGCCGGATAACCGGCCCGGGCCGTCGTGAGATCGGGCACGGTGCGCTCGCCGAGCGTTCCTTGCTGCCCGTCCTCCCCGGTGCCGACTATCCCTACGCCGTCCGTATCACGTCCGAGATCATGGAATCCAACGGTTCCACGTCGATGGCGGCGGTCTGCAGCGGCTCGCTCGCGCTCATGGACGCCGGTGTTCCGCTCAAGCGCGCCGTTGCCGGCATCAGCGTCGGCCTTTGCACCGCGTTCGACGCGGCCGGCAAGCCGTCCAAGTATCAGCTGATGACCGACATCATCGGCTGGGAAGACGCCTTCTGCGACATGGACTGCAAGATCGCCGGCTCCGAAGTTGGCATCACCGGCTTCCAGCTCGATCTCAAGCTCAAGGGCATCCCCATCACCCTGATGGAACAGGCGCTGGAGAAGGCCCGCGTGGCCCGTCTCTCGATCCTCGGCGATATGGCCAAGATCATCGCCGCTCCCCGCACCGAGCTGAGCAAGTATGCCCCGCGCATCGTCCAGGTCCGCGTCAACCCCGAGAAGATCGGCGCCCTGATCGGACCCGGCGGCAAGAACATCAAGCGGATCGTCGAAGAGTCCGGTTGCGAGATCAACATCGAGGACGACGGCACCGTGAACATCTACTCCGTCTCCGCCGAAGGCATGCAGATCGCCCGCAATGCGATCGAGGGCATGACGGCCGAGGCCGAGATCAACCGCATCTACCGCGGACGCGTCGTCACCATCAAGGAATTCGGCGCCTTCGTCGAATTCCTCCCCGGCAAGGACGGACTCGTCCACATCAGCGAGCTGGCCAACTTCCGCGTCAAGAAGACCGAGGACATCGTTAAGATCGGCGACGAGATCTGGGTCAAGTGCCTCGGTGTCGACGAGAAGGGCAAGGTCCGCCTCAGCCGCCGCGCCGCCATGGAAGACCGTGAGAAGGAACTCGCCGGTGAAGCCGCGCCCGCCGCCACCCCCGAGCCCGCTGCCGCGCCCGAGCCCACACCCGAGCCCAACGCCGCGCCTCAGGCCTGATCACCGACTGAATCAACTGCAGGGGCGGATTCCTCGGAATCCGCCCTTTTCATTTCTCCACGTCACGGCACATGGCCGAGAATTTGAGTTGCCGCGACTTTCACCCCTTCCGTTAAATCCGCTCGTGTCTCAACAACATACCCTGCGGGAGCCCGCCAGCTTCTCGGGCATCGGCCTCCATAGCGGCAACAAGGTCCACATGACGTTCCTCCCGGCTCCCGCCGGCACCGGCGTGCGGTTCCGCCGCATCGACCTGGACGGCAGGCCGGAGGTGGAGGCGCGCGTGGAAAACGTCTCCGAGACCAACCGCTCCACCACCCTCTCCAAAGGCAACGTCCGCATCCACACCGTGGAGCATGTGCTCGCCGCCTTCGCCGGCATGGGAGTGGACAACGCGATCGTGGAGCTCGATTCCAACGAACCGCCCATCGCCGATGGCAGCAGCCGCGAGTATGTGCGCATGGTCCACCAGTCGGGCATCGTCGCGCAGACCGAGGTGCGCGAACCCTTCAAGGTCACAGTCCCGGTCGAGATCCAGTCGGGCGAGACGACGATGACGCTGTTCCCGCACGACAAGTTCAAGATCACCTGCACCAGCACGGACCGGAAGGGCCGCTTCACCCAGTTCTACAGCGTCGAGATCAACCCCGAGACCTGGGAACGCGACATCGCCCATGCCCGCACATTCTGCTTCTTCGAGGAGATCGAGTTCCTCATCAAGAACGGCCTCATCAAGGGCGGAAGCCTGGAGAACGCCGTCGTCATCCGTGACGACGCCGTCCTGACCAACGAGCCCTTGCGGTATGTGGAGGAATTCGTCCGCCACAAGATCCTCGACATCATCGGCGACCTCTCGCTCATCGGCCGGCCCCTCCTCGGCCACGTCATCGCCATCAAGCCCAGCCACACGGCGAACACCGAGCTGGCCAAGCAGGTCGTCGCGCAGATCAAGAGACCTCTCCAGCAGGCCCAGACCTTCGCCCCGCCGCCTTTGCCGGCCAAGGAACCCGAGCTGCTCGTCAGGGACGGCGCCGTCCTCGACATCATGCAGGTCATGAAGATCCTGCCGCATCGCCCGCCTTTCCTCATGGTCGACCGCGTGACCAAGATCGAGGGCAGCAAGGTCGTCGCCATGAAGCAGGTCACCATGGGCGAGCCCTACTTCGCCGGACATTTCCCCGGACATCCCATCATGCCCGGCGTGCTCCAACTCGAAGCCATGGCCCAGGTCGCCGGCATCCTCATGATGCGCCAGGCCGAGAACGCCGGGAAAATCGCCTACTTCATGTCCGCTGAGAACGTGAAGTGGCGCAAGCCGGTGCGTCCCGGCGACACGCTCATCATCGAGGTCGACATGACCAAGTCCCGCGGAAAGATCGGCAAGGCCAAGGGCGTCTGCACCGTCGACGGCGAGACCGTGAGCGAGGCCGACGTGACCTTCATGCTCGTGGACAAGGAGGCATGAGCGCGCGGATCCACCCCACCGCCGTCATCCATATCGGATCGCAGATCGGACCCGACTGCGAGATCGGACCCTATTGCATCGTCGGCGAGAACGTCGTCCTCGGTCCCGCCTGCAGGCTCCATTCCCACGTCGTCATCGACGGCCACACCACGCTGGGCAGGAAGAACGAAATTTTCCCATTCGCCTGCCTCGGGCTGAAGAGCCAGGACCTCAAGTGGAAGGGCGGCGTCACCCGCACCGTCATCGGCGACCACAACGTCTTCCGCGAACACGTCACCATCCATGCCGCCACCAGCGACGGAGACGCCACCGTAGTCGGCTCGCACAACACCATCCTCGCCTACTGCCACGTCGCGCACGACTGCCAGCTCGGCAGCCACATCATCATGTCCAACGTGGCCACCCTCGCCGGCCATGTGACCGTCGGCGACCACGCCGTCATCGGCGGACTCGCGGCCGTGCACCAATTCTGCCGCATCGGGAAATTCTCCATGATCGGCGGCTGCTCCAAGGTCGTGCAGGACATCCCGCCCTTCATGATCGGCGACGGCAACCCGGCCGAGACCCGCACCATCAACAAGGTCGGGATGGAGCGGCACGGCGTCTCCGAGGAAGCCCAGGCCGCCATGCGCCAGGCATACAAGATCCTCTTCCGCGAAGGCCTCACCGTCTCCAACGCCCTCGCCAAGCTCGAAGCCGATCTGCCCAAGCTCCCCGAGATCGAGCACCTCATCGACTTCGCCAAGACCAGCCAGCGCGGGTTGGCGAAGTAGGATTGCACTCGGTGCCTCAGCGCAGGTGCGGAGCACCGGAAGAAAGTAGCCCACAGCGTGGGCTGTGGGTTTCGCGTTGAGTGATTCCGAGCCCTGGAAGGGCGATAGAAAAACGTCTGCCGCTCCTCCGGAGCTTGTGCATCTTGATTCGCCGAACCCCGGGCTCACGCCCGGGGCTACTATCTTCCGCTGCTCCGCAGCTGATGGAAGACATGCCCAAGGAGCATTCCGATCATTTCGGATGGTTCACTCAGTCCACTCCGGGAGCGAATCACGGAACTCAGGCCCGGTCTTGGCAATCCAGAGCAATGAGTCTTTGGATTTCTTCAGCCGAGCCGGTGGTGCCGTCACGATGAGGATGACTCCTGGGATAGCGCTCGCTGCGCAGGCTTTGTGGGTCGACGGGGATTCTCCGCGACCACGAGAAGACCGGGTCCAGCGCCACAGCCTGGATCTACATCGCCATGATACGCCTCATGCTCAACAGACTCGCCTGATTCCAAGCGTCCCATGACTTTTCGGACAAGCTCTTAG
>JAYTUE010000086.1:0-31232 GCA_043744715.1 Verrucomicrobiota bacterium
CTGCGGCGACCCCCGCAAAGCCGGCCCGCGGACGGGCATTATACGCGCGGCACACGCCTCTCCCGTCGCTGTTTTCAGAACAAATCATGGCCACCGTTGAGGGACTCTGTGAAATCCAGCCTCCCATTATCAGAACGCGGGAAACGACAATGACCGCTGAACGACATCCGAGAGAGGTTCCTGCCCAATCCGAAGCTGCGCTTCTTGGACCAGTGCCGGACTCTTTGACGCTCTACCAACGACGGGCGGCAGGGACGTGAGGACGACGCAGATCTGCACGCATGTGATGGCCAAGCCGGGGATGGGGGTGAGGGAAGGAATGCACAGTGAAAAATGGATCGATGTAAAATGCCCGATGCCAGCCTGCCGCGTTTTGCCGAACTCCCCGGCGCGCCCAACCCGGTGGCGTGTTTGGCGCTCGGTTCGGCCCGGTTGGCGCTCTCGCCGCCCTGGTTACCGCGCTTATCGCCCTGGTTAGCCCTCGAATCGTCGTATTTTGATGCACATTGCCCCGGTTCGCCCGCGCATTGCGCTGGTTCGCGCTCGAATCGGCCCGGTTCGAGTGGCAATTTCTGCCCGGTGGCCGGTTTTCGGCGTGGAATGGTTCGCCCTAAGCAGGGGAACGAAACGTTGTGTTCCAATGGGTTGTGCTTTTAGCCCGGTTCCGGCCAACAACCCGTCAAACAAGCCCCTTCCCCGCCGTGTGAGGGCACACGGCCTACAAGGCCATGGCTTTCCTGCAGAATAGTGGTCCGCCGAAAGCCGCAGCCAAGCGTTTGCGGTGACGCCCGGTTACTTCTTCAGCAGCTTGGCCCCGTAGTCGTTCGACGGATCGCGATACATGGTGTGGAGATGTTTGGTCGCATCGCCGCCCATTCGCTGTGGCGCGTATTCGATCCACAGGGTCGGACCTTGGACGCGGAAGTAGGCCGCGCTGCCGGGTGTGGTGGGGCCGCTCCAGGCAAACCAGGTTTCGCCGAGGCTGGCCTTGATCTCGGCCATTTTGGCGTCGGCCGCGGAGGTGTTGATCATGCCGACCCATTGTCCGACCAGGTCCATGAGGAGAGCCTTCTGACGGTCGTTGAAGGACGAAACTTTCACGCCTTCCGGCATGATCGTCTTGCCATCCTGGCCGGGTCCGAGGACGAGGTCGCGCATGGCCGCGCCGATGATTGCCTCCTTTTTCTGGGTGTCATCGAGGGCATTGACCAGGGCGAACGAGGCATCCGTCTCGTCGCCGAGTGGCCGGATCGTCTTGCCGTCCACGGTGTAGCTCGCGGGTTGGGCGGCGGTGTGGCTCGGGGTGAGAATGTTCTGGCTGCCGACGACGGTGATGTTGAGCGCGAGATGGTGTCCGCCGAACTGGATGATCCAGCGGTCGGTGGCGGAAGGTTTGCCGACGAAGGAGATGTAGAACTCGTCTCGGCCGAAGGCCAAACCACCGCCTTTCGAGGACTGTTTAAAGACCTCCTCGGCTTCGATGATCTGCATGGTCTTGCGGTAGCCCATCGGGCTCAGGGCCGATGCGAGAAGCGCATTCATGGCGTCGCGTTGGGGTTTGGTGAGGTCGCCCATGCGCGCGCCTTTGCGCTGATAGATGCCGGTGGGGAGGTTCGACCAGTTCTTGATCTGGGCCGAGTCGTCGGCCGCGAAGACGGCCTTGGCTCGTCCGGCATCGTCAAGAGTGGCAAGGAACGCGTTCGCCGCGGCGATGACTCGGGCGGTGGCGTTGGCCTTGGCCGCCGGCATTTCATCGGCGACGACGGCGTGAGGCCTGGTGACGACGGCGCCGCTGAAGGCGACGAGCAGGCCGGCGAGGACAGGGAATGGGCGGAGAGTTGGGTGAAGTTTCATGGCTAGGGTGTGACGTTGTAAGGAGGACTGACGGACTTCAACTTTGGTTTCGCAGAACCTGACCCGACCGGTGGCGAGTTGGTCGATAGGCCGGCGGTCTTCGGGCCGGGGGCGACGGTGAATTCAAACTCCACCGTGGTCTGGCGAAAGTCCCGGACCTGGCGGCCGATCGTGATCGACTTGGACTCGGGCACAAGTGCGTTGACGAGGTAGACGCTGATGTTGGTCTGGTGTCCGTTCGCGAAGCGGAGGCGATGGGTTCCGGCGGAGAAGTTGGTCGTGATGGCCGCGAACTGGAGTGAGATTGTTCCGACCCCGTCCTTCATTTCGGCGACTCCGGGAAACTGCGAGCCGGTGAGGACGAGTGGTTGGAGTTGGGAGTCCACGGTGAGGCTCAGGCTGGTGCGGATGCGCTCGGCGTAGCCGGCGATTTCCTGCGGTGAGAGTGAGCCGTTCTGGTTTCCGTCGATCAGCGGGATGATCTGTCGGGCGACATCGACCCCGGGAGTCAGTGAGAGGCCGAGGGCGATATGGTTTGTCCCGACCGCGATGAACGTCGTCTGCAGATACTCGTCCAACCGGTGGGCCGTGGCGGACCACGTTGGGAGCAGCAGGGCGAGGAGAGGAAAGAGATGATGGCGAGCAGGCATATTGATGCGGTGGTCGAGGTTTGATTGTCGCCCGAGTGCCGGTCTGCCCTCGTGTCGGTGGGACTAGCGGCCCAACGGGAATTCCATCCTGAAGATCGCGCCCCGCCCCTGCTGAAATATCGCCCGGATGCTCCCTCCGTGCGCTTCCAACACACGGGGGCAGATCGTAAGTCCCAGGCCCGTGCCCTTGGCTTTGCCGAGGGTGAAGAAGGGTTCGAACACCTGCTCGATGCGCTCCCTTGATACCCGGGCCGGAGTCTTCCAGTTCGATCGTCAGGCGGGAATCGCCGGTCTCGAAGCGGAACCAGGCCCGCCCACCTTCGGCCATCGCGTCGGCCGAGTTGTGGAGGAGATTGAGGAACAGCTGTTCGATCCGAGTGGCGTCGATCACGACCGAGACGTTCGGCGGCAGGTTCTCGGTGCTGATCTCGAGGCGGCGTGAACGGAAGTCGATACGGAATTCCTCGATCTTCCGCATCATGAACTGCGTCAGGTGGACGGGCTGGAGATGGATCGAGGGTTTGGTGCCGCGGCTGATGGCGAGCATTTCCTCGGTCATCATGGCGACGCGGCGGGCTTGTCGGACGAGCTGTCCGGACACCGTTTTCCGCAGGTCCGCAGGAATGGACTCGTCGGCGAGAAGCTCGGCGGCCATCGAGATTCCCGCGAGCGGGTTCTTCAGGTCGTGCGCGAAGGAAAAGCTGAAGCGCCCGAGGATATCGAAGCGCTCCTTGGAAATCGCCTCGTCGACCTCGGCGGTCGCCGTGGCCGAGCGGGGTCCGTCGTCGAGCAGGGCCATTTCGCTGAAATAGTCGCTGGCTTCGATGCGGTTGATGATCCGGCCCCGACCGGTTTCGAGGCTGGTGGTGATGATGACGGCGCCGCGTTCGAGCAGATACATTCCGTCGCCGGGATCGCCTTCGGAAAAGACGGCCGCTCCGGCGGGGACGCGCCGCAGGAGGCCGGTCTTCTGGAGCTTGAGGAGCTCCTTGGCGAACAGCGAGCTGAACGGCTTCGGGCCGGTAGCGGAGCGGCCGGGAGCGGGTGCTGTCGCTGTTGGGTCCATCGGGGGACTCTTTCTAGCGTGCTAGGCGGTGGGAGTCACGCCCAAGTCTGGGCCCGTCCAAAGCCGTTGCCCCGGCGGGTGCGGTCGCGCAATCCTCCCCGCCTCAAGTTATGGAAATGCTGCGAGCCAAAGTGCCGGACGAATGGATCCCGAAGATGAAGGCGAACCTGCCGGCCGTGCTGGTGGACCACGCACACCTGGAGCGCAAGGCCGCGACCACCGCGCTCAACCTTGAGAAATATCGTGAGCTCCACCCCCGCGTCCGCGACCTGAACGCGATAGCCATCGAGGAACTGCAGCACTTCGAGCTCGTGCTGGATCTTTTGAAGAAGAGGGGAATTCCATTCGCCCAGGCCCATCCGAGCCCGTGGATCAGCGGGCTGATGCGGTCGATCAGGAACGGCTCACGCCAGCAGGTGATCGACCACCTCATCTGCTGTGCGCTCATCGAGGGAAGGAGCTGCGAGAAGTTCCAGATCCTGGCCCGTGAGCTTCAGGAGCAGGATCCCGAATTGGCCGGTTTCTACGGCGGCCTCGTTGAGTCCGAGGGCAACCACTACGCCACCTACCTGATCATGGCCCGGGAGATCGACCTAGATGAAACCCAGCGCCGTCTGGACTTCTACCTCGATCTCGACGCGGAGCTGATCCGGAAGCCGAATCCAATCCCGATGCTGCATTGAGACGATCTTCGGAGCTGACAAGAATCGTGCTTTCCGTCTATCAAGTCTCGGGCAAGGGGCCCGAAACAAGGATTCAACACCGTGAGCGAAACCGTCCAATACCTCCGCGAGTATCTTAAGAGCGATCCCACCCACCAGGCCGTCGAAGCCGGCGAACTGGTGCGACGTATCCTGATCGATGCGATCACCGCCGACGCGAGCGACATCCACATCGAGCCGTGGGAGAGCAGCCTGTGCGTCCGCATCCGCTGCAACGGAGTGCTCCAGGAGCTGGTCCATCTGCCGCTCGAGTTCATGGAGAAGATTTTCGGCGTCTTCAAGGTGAAGGCCCAGCTGATCACCTATCAGAATGATCTGCCGCAGGAAGGGCACGTCCCGGGCGAGGCCGACCTCGGCGGCGTCGAGCAGCGCGTCTCCATCTTCCCCACGGCTCGGGGCGGAAAGATCGTCGTCCGCCTGTTCGATCCGTCCAACCGGAGCTTCGATCTCAACACGCTGGGGTTCGACGACGAGACGCTCCTGGCCACGAAGAAGCTCCTGACAAAGCCGTCCGGTCTGCTCCTCCTCACCGGCCCCACGGGTTCCGGCAAGACGACCGCGATGTATTCGGCCCTGTGCTACATCTACGGCAAGCACGGCAGCACCATCAGCATGGCCTCCGTGGAGGATCCGGTGGAGTTCAACCTCCAGATGATCGCCCAGGCCCAGGTGAACAACGTGAAGGGCTTCACCTATCCCGTCGCGCTGCGTTCCCTCATGCGGCAGGATCCCCAGGTCATCATGATCGGCGAGATCCGCGATGCGGAGACGGCGCAGATCGCGGTTCAAGCGGGTCTGACCGGCCATTTGGTCATCAGCACCATCCACTCCGGCAGCACGGCCGGCGTCTTCGCCCGGATGATCAACATGGACATCGAGCCGTTTCTCCTCGCGTCGTCCATCATCGGTGTTCTGGGAACTCGGCTTGTCCGGCGCAACTGCCCCGATTGCCGGGTGGAGTATTCGCCCGACGACGCCTTCCTCCGGATGCTTCCCCGGGAAGACCTGACCAACGCGACCTTCATGATGGGCGGCGGCTGCGGAAACTGCTTCAGCACCGGCTTCTCCGGGCGCACGGCTGTGACCGAGATGCTCGTGGCCGACCAGGTCTTCCGCGACGCCGTCATGCAGAAGATGTCGACCCGCAATCTGCAGCAGGTGGCGGTCAACCAGGGAATGCGCACGCTCTGGGACAACGGCGTCCGTCGCGCCATGACCGGAGAATCGCCGCTCGAAGAAATCCTCCGCGTCATCTCCTTCGACGACATGTAGCCGGGGGTCACGGATACCGCAGGCGGAAGAAGAGCAGCGGAGCCGTCGAGAAGTTCGTGAAGCCGTAGTTCGTGCCGGACGAACTTGCGGCGCCTGCCGAAGCCCACGCGGTCAACGTCGAGTTGGTCTCCACTTGGAAGGCAATGTTGGAAGGGGCGCTCCAACGGAGCCGGTTTGGAGGCTCTAGGCTGAGAAGCGGCGCCGTTAGGGTGACGAGGTTTGTGACAAGGTAGCCGATTCGGAAATCTTTCAGCACCGCCATGTGCTGCATGCCGGTGACGCCGGAGTCGCCTGGCTGGATTGGTGCAACGGAGGTCAGCGGAGTGAAGACCCTGGAATCCAAGACCAATCCGTTCGCGTAGCTGGCCGCGCCGATCACGGTGGCGACCTGGTTGGTGGAAAACGTGTAGCTGCCGTAGACGTGGTCGTAGGGAGCGGTCCGGCCGGCGTTGGTGTCGGGATCACCGAGGTTGTCGACGGCGTCGGGCGAGACCTTCAAGAAGGTGCTGAAGACCTGGATGGCGGCTTCGTTCGTATTGTAGGTGTTCAGGTCACCAGCGACGACGATCCACGCGTTGGCCGGGAAGTTGGATTGGATCAACCCCTTCAGCTGCGTGGCTTGGGCTTCGCGCCGAACTTCGTTGGCCGAACCGCTGGAGGCCTTCAGATGCGTGCTGACGACATAGAGGTCGTTCGTCCCCGGCAGATCAATCCGCGCCCAGGCAAAGCCCCGGTCGTTGACGCCCGTGTCGTTGTCCACCCAGGAACCGCTGGCAAGGATGGGCCAACGGCTGATGATGCCGTTGGGGATGGAGTAGCCGGTTTCCCGGAACCAGATGGAACCGTTGGTGAAGGTGAGCTGGTTCACCAACGACTGCATGTCCGTCATCGTGTTGCCGGCGTAGTTGAACTCCTGCATCGCGATGATGTCCGGTTTGAGTCCTTGGAGGATACGGATGCCGGGGGCTTCGTAGGACTGGCCGTTTCCCGATGACAGGTTGGATGCGGCGATGCGGACGAGGCGGTTCGTGGAGGAGACGACCGGCACGGTCACCTGGCCCTCCGAATTGAAGGCACACGCGACGGCAACGACGACTGCCAACTTCCACAACATGGCCCTTCAATTTGGACCAACATCATCGGGCGATGCAACGCGTCCGATTGCTGACCGGATGGAGGATCTTCCTGGGACGAGCAAACCCCTAGACGGAGCCATGATGGTCCTCTAGGTTCCGCCCAATGTCGAAAGCAGCCAAAGCTGCGTCCCAGCCCGCGCCCGCGTCGGAGGAACCGTCCTTCGAGCAGGCGCTTTCCCGGCTTGAATCGATCGTGGAATCGATGGAGTCCGAGGAACTGCCGCTGGAGACGTTGCTGGCCCGCTACGAGGAGGGTTCCAGGCTGGCCAAGGACTGCCAGACCCGCCTCGCAACGGCGGAGTTGAAGATCCAACAGTTGGAAAAAAACTCCCAGGGCGACCTCAGTGTCCGTCCTGCCGCGCTCGACGTCTCCGCAGAATAAGATCCCCCCAATATGAGCCGATTCCTCGACATGGTCGACGACCCGTCACACGTCAAGAAACTGACCCCTGAGCAGCTGGAAATCCTCGCCGGAGAAATCCGCGGGGAGCTCATCGGCAAACTCGCCAAGAACGGCGGCCACCTCGGCCCCAATCTCGGCGTGGTCGAACTGACCGTTGCGATGCACAAGGTCTTCAGCACGCCGCACGACAAGTTCGTCTGGGACGTGAGCCACCAGGTCTATGTCCACAAGCTGCTGACCGGCCGCAAGGACCGCTTCCACACCATCCGCACCACGGACGGGTTGAACGGATTCGCCCTCCGCACCGAGAGCGAGCACGACTGCTTCGGAGCCGGCCACGCCGGCACCGCGCTTTCGGCCGCGCTCGGCATGTGCGCCGCGCGCGACCAGAAGAAGACCGACGAACACGTCGTCTGCGTCTTCGGCGACGCCGCCCTGACCAACGGCATCTCCTTCGAGGCGTTGAACAACATCGCTCACACGACGAAGAAGTTCATCGGCATCCTCAACGACAACGAGTGGTCCATCGCCAAAAACGTCGGAGCGATCTCCAGCTACCTCGGCAAGCTCACGACCAATCCCCGCTACAACAAGCTCTCCAAGGATTTCGCCCACTGGATCAAGAAACTGCCCAAGGGCGACGTGGCCATGAAGCTCGGCCAGAAGGCCGAGGAATTCCTCAAGGGAGCCGCCCAGGCCGTGTCGCTCGAACACACTCCCGGTGCCGGCACCGACGGGCGTGGCGGCCACGGCAGCGCCATCTTCTTCGAGGAGATGGGCATCCGCTACCTCGGGCCCATCGACGGCCACGACCTTCCGCTGCTTATCAGCACGCTGGAATTCGCCAAGACCTTCGACGAACCCATCGTCATCCACGTCCTCACCCAGAAGGGCCGGGGCTTCGAGGCCGCGCTGAAGTTCCCCGAGAAGTTTCACGGCCTCGGGCCCTACAACGCCCAGACCGGCGAGACCCCTTCCGCCAAGCCCGGCTCCGCGCCGATGTGGCAGGAAGTCTTCGGCCGCACGATGGTGAAGCTCTGCCAGAAGGACAACACGGTCGTCGGCATCACCGCCGCCATGCCCACCGGCACGAGCCTCAAGATCCTCGAGCACGCCATGCCCGAACGCTGCTACGACGTGGGCATCGCCGAGGAACACGCCGTCATCTTCGCCGCCGGCATGGCCACGATGGGGTTCCATCCCGTCGTCGGCATCTACAGCACCTTCCTCCAGCGCGCCTACGATTGCATCCACCACGACGTCTGCCTCCAGGACTTGCCGGTCGTTTTCTGCATGGACCGGGCCGGCCTTTCGGCCAATGACGGCCCCACGCACCACGGCCTGTTCGACATCGCCTACATGCGCTGCCTGCCGAACATCATCTGCATGTCCCCGAAGGACGAGGATGAGCTCCAGGACATGATGTTCACCGCGACGCACCAGAACCATCCCACGGCCATCCGTTACCCCCGCGGCAACGCGGAAGGCGTCGCCATCAAGGACGTCCCGGCCATGCTCGAAGTCGGCAAGGCCGAGGTGACCCGGCACTTCGCCAACACCGGCGCCAAGAAGGTCGCCCTCTTCGGCCTCGGCCAGATGCACGGGATCGCCACCAGGGCCGCTGCGGATCTCTCCGCGCTCGGCTACGACGTCGCCGTCATCAATCCACGCTTCACCAAACCCATCGATGCGGCCACGCACGAGTTCTTCGGCAAGTCGGCCGATGTGATCGTCACCCTCGAAGACCATGTCCTCATGGGTGGCTACGGCTCCGCCGTCATGGAGTTCTTCGGCGACAAACGCATCACCACGCCCGTCCTCCGCATCGGCTGGCCCGACCAGTTCATCGAACACGCCAGCTCGGTCGACTACCTCCGCAACAAGTATGGCCTGACCAGGGAACATGCCGTCGAACGCGTCCAAGCCGAACTTGGAACCGCTGACAGTGGCTCGAAACAGGCGTCGGCCGTCGCATAGTTCGCAACAGTTTCACCGGGCGTCAGGCGAGAAGCTTGCCGCCCGTTTTGTTTCCGCTTAAACAGTCGGGCCGGGTTGCGGGCGCTGCGAATCCTGCGCCGCGAGTTCCGGTTTTACATCCCTAGCGTCACGAATCACGTCATGGCCTGCAAAATCTGCGCCGTCCCCCAAGACGAAAACATCATCGCCCGCAGGTAATCTTTTGCTCTTAATCTATCGAAACTATTTATGACCAAACCAGCCAACATCACAGTAGCTCACGGCGACGGCATCGGGCCGGAAATCATGGCCGCGACGCTTCACATCATTCAGGAAGCCGGCGCCCGCCTGAACCTTGAAACCATCGAGATCGGCGAGAAAGTTTACCTGCGCGGCAACTCCGCCGGCATTGATACCTCCGCGTGGGAATCGTTGCGCCGCACGAAAGTATTTTTGAAGGCTCCCATCACCACGCCGCAGGGCGGCGGGTTCAAGAGTCTCAACGTCACTACGCGCAAGGCGCTCGGCCTCTACGCTAACGTCCGCCCGTGCGTTTCTTATCATCCCTACGTGAGCACGAAGCATCCGAAGATGGACGTGGTGATCGTCCGCGAAAACGAGGAGGACGTTTACGGCGGCATCGAGCACCGGCAGTCGGTGGATGTGATGCAATGCCTCAAGCTCATCACGCGCCCCGGGACGGAAAAAATCGTCCGCTACGCCTTCGACTACGCGCGCCGCAACGGCCGCAAGAAAGTCACCTGCTTCACGAAGGACAACATCATGAAGCTGACCGACGGCCTGTTTCACAAGGTGTTCGACGAGATCGGCGTTCACTATCCCGACATCGAGAAGGAACATTGGATCGTGGACATCGGCGCGGCGAAGCTCGCCGACACGCCGGAAGTCTTTGATGTCGTCGTCATGCCGAATCTTTACGGCGACATCCTTTCCGACGTTGCCGCGCAAATCGCCGGCTCGGTCGGTCTCGCCGGTTCCGCCAACATCGGCATCGAGGCCGCGATGTTCGAGGCCATTCACGGCTCTGCTCCTCGCCGCGCCGGGCAGAACCTCGCAAATCCTTCTGGCCTTTTTCTTGGCTCGATTTTGATGCTCGTCCACCTCGGCCAATACGATGTCGCCGAGCGCGCCCATAACGCCTGGCTCAAGGCCATCGAAGACGGCGTCCACACCTATGACATTTTCAAGGACGGCGTGAGCAAACAAAAAGTCGGCACGAAGGAGTTCGCGCAGGCCGTTGTCGACCGCCTCGGCCAGAAGCCGGAAAAACTCAAGGCCGCCAGCTACGCCGCCGCTGCGGGAATGCCGGAAATCGTCGCCCCGACCTACGTTCGTGCCACCGAGAAAAAAGAACTCACCGGCGCGGATGTGTTCATCGAATTCCTCGGCCGCCCGGAGGCGCTCGCGGCGAAACTGCAACCGCTCGAAGGCGACGGTCTCAAGCTCGAAATGCTCTCCAACCGTGGCATGGCCGTCTGGCCGAAGGGTCATGCCGAGACGTTCTGCGTGGACGTGTATCGCTGCCGGTTCAACCTGCCGCAGGACGCGCCAAAACCGCTCGCGCACAAGGCGATCATCTCGCTGCTTGAACGCGTCACAAACGCCGGTCTGGAATTCTTGAAAATGGAATTGCTATACAACTTCGATGGCAAGCCCGGCTACTCGCTTGGCCAAGGGCAGTAAAATGGGCACTGATCGTTTCGTCCAAGTGCGAGGCGAACATCATCTTCATGAGCGTGAACGGCACTGTTGACTCGAAGAAGGTCACCTATGGTTTCTTGGTGCCTCACAGAAGGGGCGACCTAGATCAAGTGCTCGGCCGTCGGCGACGACATCATCGCCCACGTGTCGGTGGACAAATTCAAACGGCGCTTCCGGTTTCCGGAAGCGCCGTTTCTCTTTCTGCCACGCCCCATTTGGGCAAAAGAAAACCCCGGCTCCGAGCGAAGCCGGGGTTGATGAGGCTGAAAACTCTCAATGCTCTCCGGCGTCTTCCTTCGGCTCGGGCAGCCAGCGCGTCAGGATCACCCCGACCAGCGCGTAGCCGCCCGCCACGCAGGCGCCGACGATTGCGATCCGAGCCGGGTCTGGCTTTTCGGAGGCGGACAGGGAGATGGTGATCCATGCCGCCGCCGTTCCGAGAACGCGGCCGCCGATGTTCGCGGCGAAGCTCTCCCCCGTTCCGCGCAGATGGACGGGGAACGCCAACGGGATGTAGTTCCCCCAGAAACTGAACTGCGCGATAGTCAACAGACCGGCCACGAAGATGCCGATCTTGATGTTCATCAGGCTGTCGGCGTTGGAAAGAGCTCCACCAATCCACCAGAAAAGGACCGGGATGAAGAGAAGCGACGGGATCTGAAATATCCGCAGGAGGAGACGACGGCTGGCGATCTTGACCGCCAGGACGGCGAGAATGAACCGCCCGACCAGCCCTCCGATCTCCTGCCAGAAGCTGACGTTGGCCACGGTCGCATCGCTGGCGTTGCCGGCGGCCTGGCGACTGGCTTTGGCCACCGCCGGTTCAGGCTGGCCCTTGGCCCTGGCTTCTTCGCCGGCGGTTTTGCCCGCCGCCTTGGCCGTGGCGATGATGGAGGCATGACCGGCTTCCGTGGGTGTGCCGAGACGCTGGGCACCGATGATCTGGGGAAGCTGCTGGATCGCGCCGAAGGCGATGCCGTAGCTGGCGGCGAAGAGGAGCGTCGTGACGATCGTGGTCTGGCGAAGTTCCGGGCTGAACAGCTCCGCGATGCTGGGCCGGCGGAGTTTGCCGGCCGCCTTCTTCTGCGCCCAGACCGGCGATTCCGGAAGGAATGGGCGGATCAACATCAGCGGCAACGCCGGGATGACCCCAGAGATCAGGGTGTAGCGCCATGCTTCGTGGCCGCCGTGGATCTCCGGGAGGGACATGGCCCACTTGGCCGCCAAGATGTTGGCTGCGGCCACCAAAAGCCCGCCGATGGATGAAAAAGCCTGGGTGTAGCCCAGCACCTTCTCACGCTGCTGCGGATTGGTGAAGATCTCAGCCAGCCACGCCACGGCGGCGACGAACTCGACGCACACGCCGATGAAGACGAGGCAGCGGAAGAACAGGAGCTGCGGCAGCGTCGTGGCAAAGCCGGCCGCACACGCCGCAAAGGCATACAACAGGATGCTGAAAGTCAGCACACGGCGACGGCCCAGCAGGTCGGTCAGATAGCCGCCCAGGAGGCCAAAGACGCCGCCGGCCAGAGCCGGGAGGAAGAACAGCATCCGGGCCCATTCGACGTAGTTCTTTCCGCCGGGAGCCCACAGCGCCGCCGCTTCCGCAGGAGCCATTCCTCCGGCGACGAGCTGCTGGACCAAGGGGGCGCTCAAGGCGGACATGGCCGGCTTGATGATCAGCGGCAGCATCAGCAGCTCATAGATGTCGAAGGCGAAGCCGATGGCGGCGATGGTGCAGATGAGCCACTGGGTGCGGGTCAAACCGCCAGCGGAGCCTGAAGAGGAATTCATGCGCGAGGAGATAATACGTAGGCGTGTTAATTTTCAAGGGCCGCGTTCTTCGTCATTTCGCGGGTGTGCCGAAGTAGTGGACGGAGTCGAACCAATCGTTGTCCTTCTCCATGCGGGGATCGCCCGTGTCGCGCCGCCAGTTTTCCAGCGCGGCTTGGAGACGTTCCTTGGTCCGGGCGAGTTCGGGTTTGTCCGCGAGGTTGGTGATTTGGTCCGGGTCGCGGCGAACATCGTAGAGTTCCTCGCCCGGACGTTTGCCGAAGCAGAGATCGAAGAAAGGTTTGCCGGCGTCCGAACTGCGATCCTCCAGGATGACCTGCTTGGTCGGGCCGTCGTCGCAGTCGCCGAAGGGCCCGACCGAGTGGACCAGCACCGGATCGCCTGCCGGCCACCGGTCCGGGCGGAGATTGCGGATGTAGAGATAGTCCTTCGTCCGCACCGCGCGGATGGGATAACCCGCGTTCTCCGGGCGCACGTTCGCGTGGCGCTCGCGTTCGAGGAACACCATCGAACGATCCTCCACGCGTTCGCCCCGGCACAGCGGCAGGATGCTGCGGCTGGCCATTTCCTTGAGCGGTTTCAGCCCGGCGGCGTCGAGGAAGGTGGCTGAAAGGTCATAGAGGTTGACGAAGGCGTCGTTGGTCCGGCCGCCGCCGAAGTGCGCCGGCCAACGCATCGCGAACGGCTGACGGGAACCGCCGTCGTAAACGTTGGCCTTGCAGCGGGGGAAGGGCATCCCGTTGTCGCCCGTGATGACGACAAGCGTGTTGTCCAGTTCACCGCGCGCTTCGAGTTTGGCCAGCAACGCGCCGACGTCGCGGTCGAAGCGTTCCACTTCGAAGTAATAGTCGAGCACGTCGGAGCGCACTTCGACCGTGTCCGGCCAATATTTCGGCACGACCACGTTCGTCGGATTCAAGCCCGCCGTCGCGCCCGTGCCCTTGTCGTAGGGCCGGTGCGGATCAAGCCCGCCGAACCAGAAGCAGAACGGCTCCCCGGCCGGGACGGTTTCGAGGAACGAGTCGAAGTCCTTGAAGTTCTTTCCAGCGGGCGGGCCGGTTCGTCCGCCGGCCGCGACGTTGCCGGGCCCCCAGCCCTTGCGCGTGGCGCCGCAGATGTAGCCCGTGCGTGTAAGCACTTCGACATAGGTCGGGATGTCCTTGGGCAACGTGCTCCAAAGGTTCGCGTCCTCGCGCAGGGCGTGGACCGCGCGCCCCGTGAGAATGGCCGCGCGGGACGGTGTGCAGCTGGGCGACGCGGAGAACGCATGGGTGAACAGGACTCCCTCCCTGGCCACGCGGTCGAACACCGGCGTCCGCACCACCTTGTCGCCGTAGGCTCCCGCGTGCGGATAGCCCCAGTCGTCCGCGATGCAGAAAAGGATGTTCGGTCGTTTGGCTTTGTCCGCGGCGGAGACGTTCCACACGACCAGCAGGAATGCGAATGCGGTGAGCAGGCGGGATGACATGGCGTCATCTATCCGCGCCAGATCCCAAGCGGCAAGGCATTTGCCCTGCGCCACCGGTTTGGGTGCAACTGCGGAACGCCACGGAGGAGCGGCGGGATTGGACCAGAGATGGATCTCATCGCTTCACCGCTTTCATCCCGTGGCCGCGCCACAGGCCGCCCCATGATGCCAATGCGGCCAGCCCAAATGCAAAGGCCGCGCCCTTTGCCGTGAACGCGTCGTGGTTTCTCTGGCCCTGGTCGATGCAGTGGAGGCAGCAGCTCCGCCGAAGGCCGACGGATGAGAAGCGGCTTCTGAAGGCATGCCGGGAAACTATTTGTGGGCTGAAGAAATCCAGCCATCAACTTGGTCGGTGAGCCGTATTCCCGGTTCCTGCCCATGCCACGGTTCACCAACCTTTGCGGGCCGTTGGCCGGAATCGGACTATTAGAACAAGGGGTTCAAGATTTCGCGGCTCACCGGGCATTGCGTCCCGGCAGACCTGTGGTTCTCTCTGCCCCGTGTATTCGGATACCGGAACAGCGGCGGACAACGACATCGAGATCATCGGGGCTCGGGAGCATAACCTGAAGAACATCACGGTGCGCATCCCGCGCGGGCAGTTCGTCGTCGTCACGGGCGTGAGCGGTTCCGGCAAGAGCACGCTGGCCTTCGACATCCTTTTTGCCGAAGGCCAGCGCCGCTTCCTCGACGCCATGAGCGCCTACGCCCGGCAGTTCGTGGAACAGATGTCCCGGCCCGACGTCGACCTCATCACCGGCATTCCTCCGACGGTCAGCATCGAGCAGCGCACATCCCGTGGCGGAGGCAAGAGCACCGTGGCCACCGTGACGGAGATCTACCATTTCCTCCGGCTGCTCTTCGCCAAGCTCGGCACGACCTATTGCCCTGATTGCGAGCTGCCCGTCGAAGGCCGCACCCGCGACCAGGTGGGCGAAGCGCTCCTCGGCGAGTTGAAGACGCGGGGCGATCTGCTGCTTCTCGCTCCCGTCGTCCGTGGCCGGAAGGGTTTCCATTCCGAAATTGCAACGTGGGCCTCCAAGCACGGCTATGCCGAGATCCGCGCCGATGGGAAACTCTTCCGCTCGGACGAACCCTTCCGGCTCGACCGCTTCAAGGAACATGACGTCGAGATCGTCGTCGGTGTGCTGGAGGCCCCGCGTCGCGGAAAAAAGGCGAAGCCGTCCAAGGCTCCGAACGTCGCGGGCAAAAGCCCGCAACAGCTGGTCGACGAGGCGCTCAAGATCGGACGGGGAACGCTCTTCGCCTACGACAACCACAAGAACCTCACCGTGCATTCCACGGAGCGGACCTGTCCTGGCTGCGGCAAGGCCTACGGTCAGCTGGACCCGAAGCATTTCAGCTACAACTCCTCCGTGGGCTGGTGCCCGAAATGCCGGGGATTCGGCGAACTCTTCGAGATCCCGGATGTCGACCGTGGCGCGCGCGCCGACGCCATCGAGGAAAGCTGGTTTCAGTGGACCGAAGGCGAGCACAAGGATTGTCCGGACTGCCATGGCGCGCGTCTGAATCCCCTGGCCCGTTCAGTGCGCCTCTCGATGGATTGTCGTGCTGCTGCGGCGAAGGCTGGCCGGCCGACGATCAGTTTCTTTTCGGAATGTTCGGTGGAAACCGCCCAAGCCTACTTCGATCAAGTGGAGGTGGCCGGGCGCGCCGCCGAGATCGCCCGGGACATCCTGCCGGAGATCCGCGAGCGCCTGAAGTTTCTCCGGGAAGTCGGGCTTGGTTATCTGCAGCTCGGCCGCAGCGTGACCACCTTGTCCGGCGGTGAAGCCCAGCGCATCCGCCTCGCCGCCCAGCTCGGCTCGAATCTCAGCGGCGTGCTCTACGTGCTCGACGAGCCCACCATCGGCCTCCATTCCCGCGACAATGAACAGCTGCTGACGGCGTTGAACCTGCTGAAGAACCGGGGCAACTCGCTCGTCGTCGTCGAGCACGACGAGGAAACGATGCGCCAGGCCGATTACGTCATCGATCTCGGCCCAGGCGCGGGCGTGAACGGAGGCCAGGTGATGGCGGCGGGAACCTTGGCCCAGCTGAAGGCGAATCCGGCGTCGCTCACGGGCGCGTCCTTGCTCGCGGCGGCCGGGCGGAAGTTTCCCAGCCGCGGCGAACGGCGTGTAGTTGAGCCAATGAACTGGGGAACAGGGGAGAAAGCCGGAAAGGGCCGGAAGCAACGCGTGGCTCCTACTCTGACTGACGCACCTGCCCATCTGCTGTTGAAGGGCGCGGGCGTCAACAACCTGAAAGACGTGTCCGTCGGCATCCCGCTCGGACGATTTGTCGTGGTCACGGGCGTGTCCGGCTCCGGCAAGACCACCTTGGTGAACGAGTGCCTGCTGCCGCTCCTTCGCGGCAAGGCCGGACCCAAGGCGGGCAAGCTCCTCGGGCGTGAGCTCATTCGCACCGTCTACGAGGTGGACCAGTCGCCCATCGGCCGCACGCCGCGCTCGACGCCTGCGACCTATGTCGGGTTCTTCGACGACATCCGGGAACTCTTCGCCCAGCTGCCCGAGGCGCGGATGCGCGGCTACACCGGCAGCCGGTTTTCCTTCAACTCCGCCCAAGGCCGGTGTCCTGCCTGCACCGGCGCAGGCGTGATCAAGCTGGAGATGAACTTCCTGCCGCCGGCCTATGTGAAGTGCGAGACGTGCGGCGGGCTGCGCTTCAACCGCGAGACGCTCGACATCGAATATGCCGGCAGGAACATCGCCCAGGTCATGGATCTGAGCGTGGCCGAAGCCATCGAGTTCTTCAGCGCCTACCAGCGCATCAAACGTCCGCTCGAAGCATTGCGCGACACCGGGCTGGACTACCTCAAGCTCGGGCAGACCAGCCCCACCCTCAGCGGCGGCGAAGCGCAGCGGATGAAGCTTGTGGCCCATCTTCTCACCGGGCTGAAGCCCGGTCCGGCCCGGCTTGTTCCCAAGAATTACAAACTCATCCCCGGAGCCGTGGCCAGGCCCACGGCCGACATCTTCATCCTCGAAGAACCCACCATCGGCCTCCACATGTCGGATGTGCGAAAGCTTGTGGATGTCATCCAGCGGCTCGTCGATGCGGGGCATTCGGTCATCGTCATCGAACACAACCTGGATCTGATCGCGGAAGCGGATTGGGTCATCGACCTCGGCCCCGAAGCGGGAGCGGCCGGAGGAAACATCGTCGGCCAGGGCACGCCCGAAGAGATCGCCAAGATCGGCGCATCCCACACGGGCCGTTTTCTGAAGGACGTGATGCGCTGTCAGGATAGGCCTTAGCCGATCGCTCTCCAGGTGGCGCAGGACTCCGGCCTGTCCTTTTTGGATTCGAACCCGAGGCATGTCCGCGCCGCAGCCTATTCCTCGTTAACCGCGTTGGCGCTGGGCTTGACCACCGCGACGACGTAGCGGTCGGGCAGCAGATACTTTCGTGCAGCGGCCACGCAGTCTTCCAGAGTCACGGCTAGGAGCTTCTCGTCCTCGTGTTCGCTGAACTCGTGGCCAAGTCCGTAGACTTCGTTCAGCAGCGTGTTCATGGCATGGCTGGCCAGGTCCTGCCGCGAGATTTTCTTTTGCCCGATGATCTTGGCCTTGGAGCGTGTCAGCTCTTCGGGAGTCAGGCCGGATTCGGCGAGCAGACGGGCTTCGTTCAGCAGTTCTTTTTCAACCTGGGCCGCCTTCTCCGGTGCGGTGCCGCAGTAGAAGCTGAAGACGCCCGTGCCGATCCCGAGCATGTTCTGCGCGCCGACGTAGTAGGCGAGGCCGAGCTCGTCGCGGATGCGGAGGAAGAGGCGTGAACCGAGGTCGCTGCACGATTCCTGGATGAGCTCAAGCGCGTAGCGATCGGGGCTGTCGAGCGCCGCACCGGCAAAGCCGATGGCGAGGACGGCCTGCTTCTTGTCGCGTTCCTCCTCGATGCGTTCCGGCTTCGAGGGCGTGGTGATGCCGGTGCGTTTGTCGGCCAGGGCGGGGGACTGGGGATTGGGTT
The DNA here is from genome assembly GCA_043744715.1 of Verrucomicrobiota bacterium. Taxonomy (GTDB): domain Bacteria; phylum Verrucomicrobiota; class Verrucomicrobiia; order Limisphaerales; family CANJSG01; genus CANJSG01. The sequence goes on from JAYTUE010000086.1 coordinate 18,034, forward strand.
TCCAGTTCCCAAAGGCAGCCTCCAGCTGGGCGAGCACCTCGTCCGTCTTCACGTTGCCGAAGACGGCGAGCGCGGAGTTGCCCGGGGACACGAGGTCGTGATGGAACTGGCGCAGATGCTCGACGGTGATCGCCTTGACCGAGGTTTCGGAGCCGAGCGTTTCGAGCCCGTAGCCGGACGCCCCGAAGAGCGTGCGTCGCATGGCGCGCATGGCGCTCTGGAGGAGCTGGTCCCGCTGCGCCTTGAGGTTGGCCAACTGGATGGCGCGCTCGCGTTCCAGGGCGTCGGCCGGGAAGGCGGGATTGAGCAGCACGTCGGCGAAGAGGCCGAGTCCCTCGGCGAAGTCCTCGTTCATCACCTCGCAGGTGAGTCCGAAGCTGTTGTTGCCGCCGAAGGCTTCGATGTGGCCGCCGAGCGACTCGATCTGCGTGGCCACATCCTCGGCCGAGCGGGTCGTGGTGCCCTGCTGCTGCATCTTGGTGAAGAGATGGGTGAGGCCGTTGGTCGCGGGCGTTTCCGCGAGGACGCCGCCGCGCATGCTGATCTGGAGCTGCACGAACGGCAGGCGGTGGTCCTCCTTCACGAGCACTCGCAGGCCGTTTTTCAGGGTGAATTTCCTCACCGGATGATCGTGGGCGCGGTCCTCGGTCAGGGCGGCTTTCGGCGCGGTGCCTTCGGGAAGAAGGGCGTAGAGCGAGCGGTTCTCGGACGTGAGATGGGTCTGCACGACGCGGCGGATGGCTTCGGGCGTGGCGCGCTTCACGGCGGCGAGATAACGCTCGGAGAAGTTGAGGTCGTTCGCGGCCAGCCAGCTTGATCCTAGGTCCTGCGCCTGGCCGGCCATGGTCTTGCGCGAGGAGAGCGTGGCGGAGACGTATTGTTTCACCACCTTCGCGATCTCGGCGGGCGAAGTGAGTTCGGTCCGGAGGCGCTCGATCTCGATGAGGATGGCGGCGCGGGTGTCGGCGAACTTCGCCGGCTCCATCACGGCGCTGACGCCGAAGAGCCCGGGGTTGCCCGGATTATAGGTCCAGGCATCGACCGACGTGACGAGCTGCCGGCGTTCGCGGACTTCGCGGTAAAGACGCGAGCTGCGCCCGCTCCCGAGCAGTCCGGCCAGCACGTCGAGCAGCGGCACGTCCGCGTGCCGAATGTCGGGGATGTGCCAGCTCATGTGCAGGCGGCCGATCTCGACGGAACTTTCCTCGATCGTCTCGCGCGCGGCCGTCTGGGGCGGTTCCGCGGGCAGGACCTCCGGAGGCAACGCGCGGGTCTTCGCTCCCTTGTAGGCGGCCTTGATCTGCTCGACCACGGCGGTTGCCCCGATGTCGCCGGTGACGACGTAGAAGACGTTGTTCGGGGCGTAGCGTTCGCCGTAGTAGGCGGCGATGTCGTCGCGGCTGATGGCGTTGAAGATGTCCGGCAGGCCGATGATGGGCAGGCGATACGGGCTGCGGATGTAGGCCGTCTCAAAGAGGCGCCGGCTGGAACGACGGCCCGGATCGTCGTGGCACATGTCCATCTCGCGCCGGATGACGTCGAGCTCCTTGACCATCTCGTCCGCCGGCAACGCGGCGTGCTGCATGATGTCGCAAAGGATGTCGATGGCGGTGGGGCCGCCCGTGTTCGGCACGTCGATATGGTAGACGGTGCGGTCGAACGACGTGTAGGCGTTCATGTAGCCGCCGGCCTCCTGCACTTCCTGGTCGATCCGGCCGGGCCCGCGCGTGGTCGTGCCCTTGAAGAGCATGTGCTCCAGGACGTGCGACAAGCCGGCTCCGAGCCATTTGCCTTCGTTGACCGCACCGGTCCGCGCCCAGGCCTGGGCCGAGACGACCGGTGCGCTGTGGTCTTCGCGGACGATGATCGTCAGGCCGTTCTCCAGGGTGGCGATCGAGACGCCGTCGGGCAGGGCCGGGAGCTCGACGGTGGCGGGCGGGAATGAACTCATGTGGTGGGAAATGGCGGGCTGGGAAATCGGGTTCACGCACCGGGCTTGCGGGCCGGTTCGGGTGCGGGGGCGGGAAGCTTGCTCGGCGGGAGAAACGGATTGCGGAAGGCTTCGTCGAAATCAAAGCCGCCCTTGAAGTCCTCCGGTTGATCCTTGTCGGTCTTCGAGAGGAGGCCGGCCTCGACCATGTTGAACACGATGGCCCCGAAGTCCTCGCAACGGGTCAGGCCCCAGTCTTCGAGGACCGTCGTGGTCATGGGGCCGAACTGCGCGAGGGCGAACTCCCGGATGCCGTCGAGCAGTTCGCCGGGGGAGACATGGCGGCTGCGGCCCTTGTTGGCCTTGGCCACGACCTTCTGGGTGTGGTCGAGCGCCTCCCGTAGGAACAGGTAGGCCTCCCGCGAATACCGCGGGTTCGTTTGCACGAGAGCGTCGACATCGCGCTCAAAGTCCGGCTCTTCCATGTTCAGTTTGGTCGGGCAGTTTCTGACGAAACGGGCGCGTCGCGCTGGGCTTCGCGCCAGGCCTTCGTCAGCCAGCCCAGCAGCAGGAGACCGAGGATACAGGTCAGCACCAGCAGTTCCTGACGGGTCAAACGTGGCATGGCGGGCATCCAGTGCAATGGGTTGTTTCCGCTCACCCCACGACGAGGTTCACCATCTTCTTCGGCACGATGATGACCTTCTTGACGGTTTTTCCTTCCAGAAGAGGCACGATCTTCTCCGCGCTGCGGGCGGCGGCTTCGAGGGCGGCGTTGTCGGCGTCGGCGGGCACGCGGATGACATCGCGGAGTTTGCCGTTGATCTGCACCGGCAACTCGATCTCGGACTCGACCAACAGGGCCGGGTCGAACGCGGGCCAAGGGGCGTAGCTCAATGAAACATTTTGAATTTCAAATTTTGCATTGGTCTTGTTCCACAGCTCTTCCGCGACGTGCGGCGCGAACGGGGCGAGGAGCTGGAGGAACGTGCGGAAGACGGACACCGGTTTCACCGGCCAGCCCATCGCATCGTTGATGAAGACCATCATGGCGGAGATCGCCGTGTTGAACCGCATCCCTTCGAGGTCTTCGGTCACCTTCTTGATGCAGGTGTGCAACGTCTTCAGCTGCGCCGGTGTGGCGGGCACGTCCTGGATGCTCGCGGCCAGCTGGATCTGGTCGAGGAAGGTCGCGTTGTCGCCATGGGCGGCGGCGGCCTGCTCGTAGTCGGTCTCGCTGGCCTCGTCCACGTAGGCGCGCCAAACGCGGCCGAGGAAACGGTAGACGCCCTCGACGCCCCGGGTGTTCCACGGTTTGGTTTCCTGGAGCGGCCCCATGAACATCTCGTAGAGCCGGAAGGCGTCCGCGCCGAACTCAGCCAGCACGTCGTCGGGGTTGACCACGTTGCCGCGGGACTTGGACATCTTCTGGCCGTCGGCTCCGAGGATCAGGCCCTGGTTGACGAGCTTGTAGAACGGCTCGGCGGTGGAGACGTGGCCGAGGTCGAAGAGGACCTTGTGCCAGAACCGCGCGTAGAGCAGGTGCAGCACGGCGTGCTCGGTGCCGCCGACGTATAGATCAACGCCGGGCGTGGCCGCGTAGCCGTCGACGTGAGGCGGCGGATTGGTGGAAGTGGCCGCGTCCGCCTCGTTACCTCGGCGGCTACCCATCCAATACGACTCCACATCGCGGTTCACGAATGCGGTGCCGTTCTTGGCGTCGAGGTAGCGGAGGTAATACCAGCAGGAGCCGGCCCATTGCGGCATGGTGTTGGTCTCGCGGATGGAACCGTCGGGCAGGTTTACCCAGTCCTTGGCCCGGGCCAACGGCGGCTCGCCGCCGGGTGTGGGCTTGTAGTCTTCCAGCGTGGGCGGGAGCAGCGGCAGGGAACTTTCGGGAAGGGCCTCATGGTAAAGCTGCCCGTCAGGGCCTTTATTCCAGACGATGGGAAAGGGTTCGCCCCAGTAGCGCTGGCGGCTGAAGAGCCAGTCGCGCAGCTTGAAGTTGACCGTCTTCTGGCCAAGGCCTCTTTCTTCAAGCCAAGGAACAATGCACCCACTGGCCTCTGGTGAACGGAGGCCGCTCAGAAAACGCGAATTGATCGAAACGCACGTGTCGTCGCAGTCAACGAAGGCTCTGTCTGCCACAGAAGGAACGAGGATCTCCGTGCCGTCTTCCATGATGGCAAATACCTCGTCAGAATCTCCCTCCTCCGATCCGACGAAACGGTAGCTGACCTGTTTGACAGGTGACGACCTCAGCAAGGTTGGTCGCACAACTTCGCGAATCGGCAGATCAAATTTTTTGGCAAACTCCCAGTCGCGCTCATCGTGGGCAGGGACCGCCATTATGGCTCCCGTTCCGTAGCTGGCCAAGACGTAGTCAGCGATCCAGATGGGGATCCTCTTTCCCCAAACCGGATTGATGGCGTAGGCGCCGGTCCAGACACCGGTCTTGTCCTTCGCCAGTTCGGTGCGTTCCAAGTCGGACTTGGTGGCGGCAAATTCCTGATACTGCTTCAGCGCTGTCGCTTGCCCAGGCGTGGTGATCTGGGCCAACAGCTTATGTTCCGGCGAAAGCACCATGTAGGTCGCGCCGAAGAGCGTGTCGGGACGGGTGGTGAAGACGCGGATCTTGGGGGCGGATGCCGGATAGGCGCTTCCGGTATCTGGTATCTGGTATCGGGCATCAGGGATCGGGCATCCGCTGTCCGCCACCACAAAGTCCACCTCGGCCCCCTCACTCCGCCCAATCCAGTTCCGCTGCATTTCCTTCAAGGAATCGGACCAGTCGATGGTGTCGAGATCAGCCAGCAGGCGCTCGGCGAAGGCCGTGATGCGGAGCATCCATTGGCGCATCGGCTTGCGGATAACGGGGAAGCCGCCGACCTCGCTCTTGCCGTCTATGACTTCTTCGTTCGCCAAGACGGTTCCCAGCTCGGGGCACCAGTTGACCGGGGCTTCACTGACGTAGGCGAGGCGCTTGGAGTCCACGTAGGCGCGGCGTTTCACTTCAAGCGTTGAATCGGCTGCAAATGGGTAGGGCGCGTCACTCCGTGCGCGCCGTTCGGTATCCGCCGTCCCCGGCGCGCACGGAGTGACGCGCCCTACCTTCTCTTCTGGTAATTGGAGTGCTTCAGGATACGTCAATGTGCTGATCGGCTCGGCCTTGTTCGTGGCCGGGTTGAACCATGAGTTGTAGATCTGGAGGAAGATCCACTGGGTCCACTTGAAATACTCGGGATCGGTCGTGGCGACTTCGCGGGACCAGTCGTAGCTGAAGCCGAGCGACCTGATCTGGCGGGTGAAGTTCGCGATGTTCGCCTCGGTGGTGACGCGCGGGTGCTGGCCGGTCTTGACCGCGTATTGCTCGGCGGGCAGGCCGAAGGAGTCCCAGCCCATCGGATGCAGGACGTTCTTCCCCTGCGACCGGCGATAGCGGGCGAGGATGTCGGTCGCGGTGTAGCCCTCGGGATGGCCGACGTGCAGTCCGGCGCCGGAGGGATACGGGAACATGTCGAGGATGTAGAACTTCCCCGGGGCCTGGCCGCTGGCGATCTTTTCCGGGCTCAGCGCATCTACGCCGTGGCGTTGGGCAAAAGGGTGGCCGTGCGCCAGCACGTCGCCGGGGTTCCAGGCGCGGAAGGTCTGCTGGCCTTCCCAGAACTGCTGCCATTTGGGCTCGATGAGATGAAACGGATACTGCCTGCGCGACATAGAGGCCGGGAATTTCAGGAAACCCCGCCCGTGTGGCAATGGCGGAGTGGAACTCTGAGCGGAAGAGGTTCATCCACGAAGGACACGAAGAACACCAAGGAGGAACCGCAGATCACACAGACGAAGCAGAAGAAAACGAGTCGTGAACTCAACCCCATACCTTCTGCTTTGGTTGCATCGTCTGCGGTTTAAGACGACTGGCCGGGCAAGGATGCCCGCCCTACAAAAAGGGCGTGGAGATTACCTCTCCACCGGCGGGTTCAGTGCTGCCTTCGAATTCGGGCCGAGCAGGAGCTAGGCGCTTCGGCGGGCACAAAATGACGAACCCTATCCGGCTTGGTGTTCTTCGTGTTCTTCGTGGATCAAACCCGCCTTTGGCTGGGCGTCAGGGCTTCAACACGCGGACCCGGTGGTTCTCGCTGTCGCCGATGAGGACGGAGCCGTCGGCTTCGACGAAGACGCCGTGGGGCCGGGCGAGCTTGCACGTTAGGGGATCTCCGTCCGGACCGTTGCCGGCGACTCCGGTGCCGGTTACGAGGTCGAGAATTCCCGTTCCGGCCTTGATGCGACGGATCGAGTGGCTCTCCGTATCGCAGAGGTAGACGTCCCCGTTGGGCGCGACCGCGATGCCCTTGGGTCCGGACAGCGTGGCGTGCTTGGCCGGTCCGCCGTTGCCGGTGAACCCTTTCTTGCCGGTGCCGGCGATGTGCTGGATGCGTCCGGTTTTCAGGTCGAATTTGAACACCTGGTTGCCTTCGCGCGTGGCCATCCAGAGGTTGCCGTCGCGGTCGAAGTCGAGCGAGCGCGGACCGTTCAACGGTGTCCCCTTGATCGGCGAACCATCTGGTGTCGGACCGGCTTTGCCTGTCCCTGCGAAGGTCTCGATGCCGCCGGTCTTGGCATCGATGCGGCGGACGACGTGGTTGCCGGTGTCGCAGACGAAGAGGTCGCCGTCCGGTGCGAACTGGAGGCTGTGGGGCTGCTTGAACTGCGCCTTGGCCGCCGGCCCCCCGTCGCCCGAGTAACCCTGCTGGCCGTTGCCGGCGAAGGCTGCGAGCCGTTTGCTTTTTGCGTCCCAGCGCCGGATGGCGTGGTTCCGCATGTCGGCGATGAAGAGGTTTCCGCCCCGATCAAACCGGATCTCGTGCGGCTGGTTCATCGACGCGGCGGTGGCCGGTCCGCCGTCGCCGGCATATCCCGCCCTCCCGTTGCCGACGATCGTGACGACGACGCCATCGGCGGCGATGCGGCGGACGACGTGGTTGCTGTATTCGCAGAACCAGATGGCCCCGTCGGCGCCACGGATTGCCCCAAACGGATTGTCTAACCTTGCCTTTAACGCCGGTCCGCCGTCGCCCGAGTAGCCGCGCTCCCCGGTGCCGGCGATGGTCCCGATGCTCGCCGCCTGCGTCAGCGTGCCAATCGCGCTGAGCAGGAGCACCAAAGCGGAAATCATGCGGAAGGTCATGGGATAAGGTTCAGGCATGGTCTTCCGGTCGACCAGCCCGAAGTCGCCCCGCAGATTGACAAGCAAGCGGTCTGGCGGCTTCATCGCGGCCTCATGAAATCCCCCACATACACACTCTTCGCGGGCGTCGTCGCGTCCGCTTTGCTCGCCTGCGGCGCCTCCGCGGCCGAAGGCTGGCAACCCCTCTTCAACGGCAAGAACCTCGATGGCTGGAAGGTCAACGAGAGCCCCTCGACCTTCTCGGTCAAGGACGGCGAGATCGTCGTCAAGGGCGACCGCGCCCACATGTTCTATGTAGGGCCGGTCAACGGCGCGAAGTTCACCAACTTCGAGCTCCGCCTTGAGATCATGACCAAGCCCGGCGCGAACTCCGGCGTCTACATCCACACCGCCTTCCAACCCGATGGCTGGCCGTCCAAGGGCTACGAGATCCAGGTCAACAACACCCACACCGATCCGAAGAAGACGGCCGGCGTCTACGGCATCAAGGACAACTACACCGCGCCGGCCAAGGACAACGAGTGGTTCACGATGGAGATCAAGGTCGAAGGCAAACGCATCGTCACCAAAGTCGACGGCAAGGTCATCTCGGACTACACCGAGGAGGAGAATGTGAAGCGCGGCAAAGATTTTCCCGGCCGTCTCCTTGGCGGCGGCACCTTCGCCATCCAGGGCCACGATCCCAAGAGCGAGGTCCATTACCGCAAGATCGAGGTCAAGCCGCTGAAGTAAACCGTTCCGATCGGTCTCGGGTTTCAGAAAGCCGCCGTCGTGAGACGGCGGCTTTTTCGTATGCAGAGAGTCCGTCGGTTGCCTGGCTGGTTTAGGTTGGCGTGGGAGGACTTGTTGGGTAACACACGCAACGAATGTTCACCGGGAGGAAAGGATTTGCGCGGCTGCTCGGCTTGGAAGCGCTGCTCTATGCGGTGGCCTTTGTCGTGGGCACGGGCGTGATCCCGGGCTGGGGTGAATGGCATTCCTCTTCCCTCCACTACCGGCGGCAGACCGACGCCTTCTTCCACGGTGAACTCGCTCTGAGCCACCGGCCGGTCGATGTCGAATTCGATCTTACCTGGTCCAACGCGCCTGGGACTTCGAAAACCAAAACAACTAGACTCCAATGCTCTCTGCCCCATCCCTGTCCGAGAAACTGGACCAACCTCAGCCACCAGCTGCATGTCCTCTTCGGACTCGCCAACCCCGTGCTCGCCGCGCGCAAACGCGCATGAACCCCGCGAAGAACCCGGGCACGACACCCGAAAACGCGCCCCGCCAGCCGGGTTCTTCGATCCTGCGGCGCCCGATCGGCTTCGCCCCCCCCCGTTCCCGCCGCCCAGAAATCCCGTTTTTGACCCGCCGACTCCCGGAGACCAAGGCTCCCGCCAACAATGCCTTTATTCAGCGGTTCCCTAGACGAGCAAAGGTGGGTCAGTTCCTCGCGAGCGTTGACAGGCCCGCGCAGAAAGCCGTCCAGACGGCGCTCCACCCCCGCCAGTCCATTCGCCGTCATGCCGGCCGGCTCGTCCCGCTTGCCTGTCAAAGTAAAAAGTCACTTAACCCAGTATTATTAGGAGGCGTGCACGGAGTGAAGCGCCCTACCGAAGACGGCGGCCCGGTTTCGGCCGCACGATCCAAGTCATTCGGCCCGGAGTAGAGGAGGTTCCCGTTCCCAGGTTCTGATTCAACACGCCCTTTCTCCGGCTCGCTCCGTTCGTTTTTCTCGGGGAAGGCAGGTTCGCCAAGGGAGGCGCCATGCTTTCCACAAGGCAGGCTGGGAGCCTTTCCTGCTTTGGCTGAATCGTTGGGTTGCACCGCTCTTGTTGCTGACCTTGGACTTCTGGCCGGTTATCCGTTTGCCCCCGTGGCCGAAACCGTCCCGCTCATCCTCTTCGAAGACGAACACCTGCTGGTGGTCCGCAAGCCCGCCGGGTGGAACACCCATGCGCCTTCGCCCCATGCCGGCGAAGGCATCTACGACTGGTTGCGTGTGCGCGAACCGCGCTGGGCCTCGCTCGCGATCCTCCATCGTCTCGACAAGGAAACCTCGGGTGTCCTCGTCTTCGGAAAATCTGCGGAGGCCAACCGTTCGTTGACCGCGCAGTTCACCGGGCGCGAGATCACCAAACGCTACCGTCTCTGGACGGAGCGGCCCGTCGGCTTCGAGACGAAGACCGTGACGACCCGGATCGCCCGAGACGGCGAGCGTTACCGGAGCGTGGCCCACTCCGGAGACGAGGCCGTCACCGGATTCCGCGTCATCCGGCGGGAGGGCGGGCGTGTGGAACTGGAGGCGGAGCCGCACACGGGCCGCACCCACCAGATCCGCGTTCATGCGGCCGAGACCGGCTTCCCGATCCTTGGGGATTCCCTCTACGGCGGATCTCCGTTTGGACGGCTGTGCCTTCATGCGGCTGAGATCACCTTCAAGCATCCGGGCACAGGCGCACCCGTGACTTTCGATGCCGGCGCGGCCGAGTTTGAAGAGGATGCACGGCTGGCATTGCGACGGGCGTTCATCGATCCGGCGGCGACGAATGCCTATCGCGTCATGCATGGCGCCGCCGACGGGAATGCCGGGTGGTTTGTCGAACGCTTCGGCGACTGGCTCCTCTCGCTTCACGAGGACGAACCCGTCGGGGCCATGCGCGTGGCCCTCGAACGCCTGATGGCCCGGCTCGATTGCCGTGGCGTCTATCACAAACGTTGGGATCCGCGCGTCCGCGAATCCAAGACGGCGGAAGCCTCGCCGAAGCTGGTCTTGGGCGAAGCCGCGCCGGAGCGTTTCAGCATTCGCGAGAACGGGCTGGGCTACGAACTCGGCTTCGGCGAAGGGTATTCCGTCGGCCTGTTCCTCGATCAACGCGACAACCGCCGCCGCTGGCTCACCGGCCATGTGGCCAATGGATTCGACCTTGGGTTCAAACCGGGCGCTGAAGTCCTCAACACGTTCGCCTACACTTGCGGCTTTTCCGTGGCCGCCGCAGCCGGGGGCGCCCGGGTGACTAGTCTGGACCTCTCGAAGAAGTATCTCGACTGGGGTCGACGCAACCTTGCGCTGAACGGCCACGATCCGGCGGCGCACGACTTCATCTTCGGCGACTACTTCGACTGGCTGCGGCGGTTGGGCAAGAAGGGCCGGAAGTTCCAAGGAGTCATCCTCGATCCGCCGACGTTCTCGCAGTCGAAGGAGTCGGGCGTCTTCCGCGCACAGAAGGATTTCGGCCGCCTGGTCGGCGATGCGCTGGCCGTGCTGGCGCCGGACGGAGTGTTGCTCGCGTCCTGCAACGCGGCCAACTGGCCTGCGGAGGAGTTCGTCGCCGCCGTCCACGCATCCGTGCACCATGCCGGCCGTGCGGTGAAGGCCGAACATTACGCCCCGCAACCGCCAGACTTCCCCGTCTCCCGCGACCAGCCGGCGTATCTCAAGACGCTATGGCTAAGGGTGGGCTGATCATCGCGGATGCGGACAAAAAAGTCCGCCGGCGCCCAGGCAGAACTGAGAATAGTCTCTAGAATCTCACCGTGCGCTGGCCTGCTGCGTCCTTGGGCATTGGTTCCACGGCGGCAAGGGTCTGCGCGTTTGGCAGATCGCGCCCGATTTTTACGGTGTGCTTCCCGGTGGAATAAACGCGCGATTGAAAGCGGGCACCCTGCACGCGGACGGTGTAGAGAATGTCGCCGGTCGCGTCTTCGATGACTTGCACAACGGGACTCACTGCGCCTTGAAACATCAGCTCCGGCAGCCAGCCCGCGATCTTGCGACCGTCGTTGGCGTCCTGGTCGATGGTGATGGGCCAGCCGGGGAACTGTGCTTTGTCGCCATCGGCGACCTTCGAGAAGCGAGGCCAGCACTCGAAGGTGATCTTCCGCGTCTTCTTGTTGAAGCGGATCAGCCCGTAGCCATCGGCGCGCTTCCTTTCATTCTGCACGTCCTCGGGGTTGGCGTAGGCGAGCATGCTGATGGGATTACCGAGACCGTCTTTGAAGTCACCGGTCCACGGCAGCGGGCTTTTCCGCACGGGATTCGGGCCTGGTGTTTCATCCAGCGGATGCCACCACCGGCCGTAGATTGTGTTCACGAGTGCCGGACTGGTGAAGCTGTAAGGTCCATCGCCAAACTGCTTGATGCCATGCCGCACGACGACGGCGAGGTGCTGGTCTCCGCAAAGATGCACAGCCCAGGCGCGGCGAATTTCTTCGAGCGCGAGGTTGCGTTTTGTCTGCGGCCAACCGTTGCAATCGAGGTCGGCGAGCAGGCCGACGTCGCGCTTTCCGTGCATGTGGACGGCGCCGCAGAACGCCGTCTGCGTGAGCACTGCTTTGATCTCCGTGCCCGTCCAGTCCTGCGCCCACGCGCGAAGGAATTTCTCCTGCCGTTCGCCGAGCAGTTGCAGTCCGGGCAGGTCAATCGTCTTCGGGTCGTAGGCGGGGTCGTTGATGTGGTCGGGGCGCGGCCCCATTTGCGGAATCTTGCCCTCGGGACCGCTCTTGAATTTGCGGTCTTCGAGAATCGCGAAGTCCACGCCGCCGACGGTGAGCCGGGTAAAATAAACACCGATGCCGCGCTCGACAGGCGCGGGGTCCACGGGGTCGGGCAGGTTCCACGACTGCTGGCGCTGGACCTGGTTCACATATTCGACTGGGTAAAAATATCCGCCGGCGGCGTTGTCTTTTCGCAGCGAGCGCTTGCCGTTCTCGCCCCAGAGGTTCGGGTGACCGACATCGTGGTCGTCCGGGATGGACACCGTCGGGCGGTCGCGCATCACTTCGCGGAATTGCAGTCCGAACTCGATCCAACCCGCCGTGTGCTCGGTGTGGCGGTAGGTCTGGTCGCCGGCGAAGAAAAGCAGGTCAGGATTCTGCCGTTTGAGATTGTCAATGATCTCGGGCCGCTGGCCGGTGGTCCGGCTGGAATTGCACGACATGTTCGCGATGACGATCTCGTCCTTGTCCACCGGATCGCGCTGGATCAAGCCGTCGAACATCGCCTTCTCCCCGTGCCGCACGCGATAGGGCATGTCCTTCGTCGCATCCCATTTCTCGACGCGAAAATGAGCGTCCAAACCGGGATAGATCACCTCCGATTGCGCGACCTCGACCCACGCGCCGTTGCGCTGCACTTCCAGCCGCGCCTGACGCGGTTCGCCGGGCTTCAGCGGATAAAGCCTGCGCGGTCAGCTTCATCACACCGCCATGCTGAGTGTAGAGCGCGAAGGCGACGACTTGATCACGCGGCACGTCCATCGACGGAGGCGGCGGCTGGCCCTGGCCTTTGGTCCTCCCTTTCTCTGGCGCGGTTTTGCCTTTGGTCCACCACTCACCGGTGGCGAGTGAATCGAGATTCGGGAACTCCGTGCCGAAGGGCTGCGCTGCGTCTGCGGCCGGCAGCAAGCCGGGCGTGATGGCCAGCGCGCCGGCTCCGGCAACAGTAAGTTTGATGGCGGTGCGTCGGTTTGATGGGTTTTATGTCAGAAGACTTCAGCGCCGGGCCGCGAGCTGGCGTTTCAGGTCGGCGAGCGCGCCCTTGCCCGGCGGCTCCAGTGCGTTGCCGCCTCGGGCTTCTGACGCGTGGTCCGGCGCACCACCATCGACACGATCTCCGGCGGATAAGTCGGCTTGCGCCCGCGGCCCGGCGCATCCTGCTCAATCCCCACCCGGCCTTGCTGGATGAAGCGACCGCGCCACCGGGCGGCTTTCTCCTCCGTGATCCCAAGGCTCATCCCGATCTCACGATTGGCCTCCCCATCTGCGGCCATCATCCATCGGGCCACACTGTTGCCACTCATGCTCTTTACTATTTGTGGCGCACTACACTGGTGGCCGTCCGCAAGGACTCACCAAAGGCCCGTCCGACGTGCTCGACCACGCCACCAGCGAAATCGCCAGCGGCAGCAAGCTGGGCTTCAAACGCCCCTGGCCGCCGTTGATCCGAATGAGTGAAGATGTTCGTGGACGAATCGACGCACTGTTCGGAAGCCAACCCTAGCAACCGGCGTGAAGGAGATTCTGACCCGACCAAACCATCCAACAAGGGTGTGATTATCAGCGGGTGAGGTTCGGGGCGGGAGGGCCAAAGGCCCGGCT
>JAYTUE010000087.1:0-30999 GCA_043744715.1 Verrucomicrobiota bacterium
CATCCAGCCCTAGAAGACCAAAAACCCCGTCCAGAGTCTAGTCCCAATTTTACACCGTGCCACTCAGCAACTTGTCCAATTAAAGCATTTTGCCCTGGATGGGCACCATGGCTGTCCGGTGCCCTCCTTGACACTTGGAGCGGGGACGGCCGAACATCCGCGCCCTTATGGCCGAACCGAAAGAAAACGTGCTGATGGAGAAGATCACCTCCCTCTGCAAACGCCGTGGCTTCATCTTCCAATCCTCGGAGATCTACGGCGGCATCCAGGGCTTCTGGGACTACGGCCCGCTGGGCGCGGAGTTGAAGCGCAACGTCAAGGACGCGTGGTGGACCACCATGACCCGCCTGCGCGACGATGTCGTCGGCCTGGAAGCCACCATCATCATGGCGCCGCAGATCTGGCGCGCCTCCGGCCACGTGGAAACCTTCAGCGACCCGATGTGCGACTGCAAAGGCTGCAAGAAGCGCTTTCGGGCGGATCAAGTGGATTCTCGAGACGGCCTAGTGTTTACGTTTACTGGAGCAGGCAATGACGATGGCAAGTGGGACCCTACAGAATTCAAAGTCATGTTGCCGTTAGGAAAACCGCGTGAAAGCGCGGAGAAGATTGCTTCAGCGTATTACGTTGGTCGTGGGATCTCTCAGCCAAAGTTGGTTGGCGGGTTGAATGCTGAACGAGTCTTGGCTTCGACTTCATTTTGTCCCGAGTGCGGCAGCCAACTCACCGATCCCGTCCCCTTCAACCTGATGTTCAAAACCTACGTCGGCCCCACGGCCACGGAGGCGGACGTCGCCTATCTGCGGCCCGAGACCGCGCAGGCCATCGTCGCGCAGTTCAAGAACGTCCACGAAACCTCGCGCCAGAAGGTGCCGTTCGGCATCGCGCAAATGGGCAAGGCCTTCCGCAACGAGGTCACGCCGCGAAACTACACCTTTCGCTCGCGAGAGTTCGAGCAGATGGAACTGGAGTTCTTCATCAAGCCCGACGAAGCCATCGAGGCCATCAGCGGCGCCGTGGCCACGCCCGCCGCCAAGGGCCATCCCGGCGAACCGCAGGCCAACTGGGGCTGGCAGATGTGGCACCAGTATTGGGTCGAGGAACGCATCGCCTTCTACGAGTCGATCGGTCTTTCGCGCGACACGTTGGAGGAGTATTGGCAGAAGCCCGAGGAGCTGGCGCACTACGCCCGCGCCTGCGTGGATCTGCTGTTCAAGTTCCCCTTCGGCACGCAGGAACTGGAAGGCATCGCGGCCCGCAGCGACTTCGATCTCAGCCAGCACGAGCGCCATTCCGGCAAGACGATGGGTGTCTTCGACGAGGATCTTCGCACCGGCTGGGGTAAACTTGCTCCCGAGAAGCAGGCCGAGCTGTCGAAGCGCTATTACGACAATCGTCTGAGATACATGCTCAAGACGGGTGTGGATCAGGCCAAGGCCGAGCGCGAAGCCAAGGAAGACGCCGACGGTCTGGCCAAGGGCCAATACATCCCGCACGTCATCGAGCCGTCCGCCGGCACCGACCGGTTGATCCTCGCGCTGCTGGCCAACGCGTTCTCCGAAGTCACCACGACCGACGACAAGGGCAAGAGCGAGACCCGCGTCATCCTGAAGTTCCATCCGCGCATCGCGCCGGTGAAGGTCGGCGTGTTCCCGTTGTTGAAGAACAAGCCCGAGCTGGTGGCCAAGGCGAAGGAAGTCTTCCAAGCGCTGCGCGGCCAGATGAACGCCTACTATGACGAAGGCGGCGCCATCGGCCGGCGCTACGCCCGCCAGGACGAGGCCGGCACGCCGTTCTGCGTGACCATCGACTTCGACACGCTGGGCGAGAAGCCCGAGCTGCTGAACACCGTCACCCTCCGCCACCGCGACGACGGCCGGCAGGAGCGTCTCCCGATCAGCGAGCTGCTCCCGTGGCTGCTGGCGCGGGTGAGGTAGTTCAAGGTTTCAGGTTTGAGATTCAAAGTTGGGGCGGGGTCGAAGTTCGGCTCCGCCCTTTTGCTTTGTGCGGAACGGAAGGAGTCATCCGCGAAGGGCGCGAAGAGCGCGAAGGAACGCAGGTAGGGCGAAGCCTCCCGGCGAGCCGCCTCGGGGCATCCGGAAAAAAGGGGGAACATCCAACATCGAACACGGAACATCCAACGCCGAAGGAGGAGTGCTGTAGTGCGCCTCCGTCGCTCGATGTTCATCAGCAAACGCAGCGGCGGCTCGGCAGGAGCCTTCACCCTACCAGTCGCCAGACTTCGTTTCCATTCCGCCTTGTCGGCGTTTTCTGCGGTTCAACTTCTTCGCGTTCCTTCGCGCCCTTCGCGGATCAACACCTCCTTGCCGGGCAGAGATGCCCGGCCTACTTGGGAGCCAGCTTCAGAACTTCGGCGGTGCGGTGGAAGATGTCGGCGGGAACGCCGAGCGCGTGCTTCATCGCCACGTCGCGGTCCCAGGGATTCTCGATGGCGGCGATGTCCGCCATCTGTCCGGGCTTCAGGTTAAGCGGAAACAGGTAGGGCGAAACCAACGCCGTGTTGATCAGTGGAAAGTCCGTCCCGTAGAGCAGCCGCCCGGAGAACTCCGGCCGCTGCAATGCCTCGCGCAGATAGCCGAGCTTGTTGACCTGCGTGAGCGACGAGATCTCCGAGTAGAGCTTCGGATGCTTCGCCATCAGTTTCGCGAGCCGGTCCACGTCGCGTTCGTTCTCGTTGCTGCCGGTGGAGGCGATGTGCGCGGCGATCACGGTCACACCGAGCTTCAAGGGAAGTTCCAGCCGCACGGGATCGGCCAACTCGTCACGCGCATGGGTGAAGGAGCGTTCCTGTCCGGTATGGGACAGCAGCGGCATGCCCAGCTCAACCATGCGTTTGTAGAAGGGCATGATGCGTTCGTCCGCGGGATCGATGAGCATGATCGAGGGAATCCACTTCACCAGCTTGGCACCGTTCCGGTGCGCCCATTCGAGACGCTGGAGGGCATCGGGCCGGTAGGGATTGATGCTCGCGCCCCAGAAGAGGTTGGTGAACTTCGCCGTCTCGCGCTGGACGAACTCGTTTGGCACGTAGAACTCCGTCCGGTTCGTGTCCAGCCGGCCCTGGTTGTCGATCACGCCGTCGATCGCGAGGACGAGGGCGGCGGCGACATTGGTGCTGCGGCCGACGTGTTCGGAGATCTTGCGGATCGTGATGCCGTCCCCCTCGGCTAGGAGCTGTTCACGCGTCACGCCGAAGGCTTTCAGGTAGATGCCGAACTTGTAGCTGCTCTGGAGATGCTTCGAGACGAAGCACCCGCTGCCGCCGCCGCCGATCCCGGCGCAGTGGCAGTGGACATCGACGACCATCGGCGGCTTCGGCGCCTGCGTCACCGGCCGGTAAGGCCCCTCGAAGAACATCGCGCACGAGGCAACGAGGAGAGCGGCGACTGTGACCAACGCGATGCCGATACGGCGGAGCCAAAGTTTCCAACGTGGTTTGGAGGAAGATGGTTTCATGGATTCGTCTGTGGCCGTGATGTGTGGCATACGGCCGCCTCGACGAGTGCCGGGCCTTGCTGCAATCGGTCGCCGACGAACTCGAACTCCGAAATCCTGCCGATCCCGATTGACCGGCCCAACTCATGGGAGGACTGGCTGAAGGACCGCCGGTCGCGCCGGGAACTTTCGGAACGCGTGGCACCAGGCGTCAGCCGTCGGACGGAATCGTCGAGCGACCGGAAGTTGCGGGAGGCGTTCAAGGGGAGAGGGGGTTGCCGTTTGTGCCGACGTATAGTTTGGGAGAGTGAAGGTTCTCAGGGTTTCGCCAGGGGAATCGTCTGTGCCATCGCGTTGAGAAAAAGTCGCCGCAGCGCGTCATAGCCACGGTCGTTGGGGTCTTCCAGGTTGTAGAGATACCAGTAGCGGGGATCGCGCCGGTCGTAGTGTTCGCGCCAGAACTGCGTGCAGTGGATGCCGTGGCCGAGGAAGCCGGCGCGGATATCGACAAGATGCACGTTGGTGTGGCGTTTCGCGCAAGCCGCAATGATCCGGTTGTATTCTTCATGGATGCGGAACCCATCTGGCCATGCGGGGAGCCCGGCGTTCGTGATGTCGCCGATGCCATCGGTCGGATCGTAGATGTTGGCCAGGAAGATGTGGCTGCCGTCGGGGAACGACTCCGTGATCCGCGTCACCATGGTTTCGAGCCGGTCGGAGAAGTTCGTGATCCATGGGCTCGCTTGTTCCCAAGTCGCGCCATACATCGCGCCTTCGCCCGGAGCGGACTTTCCGTAGTTGTGGATGATGTCATTGCCGCCCGTGGTCATGACCACGATGCCAAGGACGTTAGTGGGGTGGACGCCGAGCTTGGGGATCTGGGTCCGCACATGTTGCGGCGAGGTGCTGCCGGAGACAGCCAAGTTGGTTGCCTTTAGATTTGGGAAAACAGCGGATAGGGAGATGCTCTGAAGCTCGGGAAACTCATCTGCCGGATTCGTCACCAACCGCTGGAAGTAGGATTTGCCAGGAGACGCGCCGAAGCCGGCCGTGACGCTGTCTCCCATGCCGACCAGAAGGACTTCACGGTCCGACCAAGGCTTGAGAAACAATGCCCGATCAACCGTCGGTCCAGCAGGGCCTTCACCGATGGGGCGAAGGATGAAGAACTGCCAGTAGCCGGCGATGCCAACCGCCAAAAGCGCCATGGCCAGTCCAAGCCTGCCCCATCTTGTTTTTCGTTCCTGGTTCACGGGGGTCAGGGTTCCTTCACCAACGCCAGCAGCTCGCGGTGGTTGACCTTGCCGGTGCCGAGCTTGGGGATCTCCTTCACGAACTTGATCTCACGGGGCACGCAGAGGTTGGTCAGGCCCTTGGCCTTGATGGCGGTGCGGAGGTGTTCGAGCGTCAGCTTGGGCTCGTTGGCGATGGCGATGAGGCGTTCGCCCTTGTCCTCGTCGGGCACGGCCACGACGGCGGTCTCGCAGCGGGTGCCGAACTCGTCCTTGAACGCACCGGCCAAGGCGTCCTCCACGGCGGTGAGGCTGACCATCTCGCCGGAGACCTTGGCAAAGCGTTTCAGGCGGCCGAGGATTTGGACGAAGTTGTCCTCGTCGACCCGGACGATGTCGCCCGTGTCATACCAGCCGCCGAGGGCCTGGAACTTCGCGTTCGCCTCGGCGTTGAGGTAGCCCTTCATCACGTTGGGGCCGCGGACGAGGAGGCGGCCGATGGAAGACGCGGATGCCTGGTCCCGGATGCCGGATGCCAGATGGGCTCCGGTCGGTTCGGGCGTCCGGGGTCTGGTATCTGGCATCTGGGATCCGGCATCGGGCGTTCCGACGCCCTCGACCGGCTCCACCTTCCACTCCATGCCGGGGATGATCCGGCCGGCGGTGCCGTGCCTGGGCGTGAGCGGGGTGCAGACGGAGACGCAGGGGCTGCATTCGGTCGCGCCGTAGCCTTCGAGGATGCGCACGCCGAACTTCTGCGCCCAGGTGTCGTAGGTCGTTTGCTGGACCTTTTCCGCTGCGGCGAAGAGGTAGCGCATGCTGCGGAAGTCGTAGGGATGGGCGCGGCGGGCGTAGCCGTTGAGGAAGGTGTTGGTCGCCAGAAGAACGGTGCAGTCGCGGTCGTAGAGGGCGGCGGGCACGATGCGGTAGTGGAGCGGCGAGGGATAGACGAAGCAGAACATGCCGCGCACGAGCGGGAGGAAGGTGCCGACGCTGAGGCCGAAGCTGTGGAAGAGCGGCAGGCAGTTGAACATGCGGTCGGTGTCCTGCATGTCGGTGATCGCAAGCATCTGGCGGATGTTCGCCAGGAGATTGCGGTGGGTGAGTTCGACGCCCTTGGGCACGCCTTCCGAGCCGCTGGTGAAGAGGACGACGGCGGTGAGATCAGGCGCGAGGTTGAAGGTCATCGGGGCCATGAACCAGCTGCGAAGGCCGAAGAAGCTGCGGAACAACGCGGCGAGCTTATGCCCGGCGGTGATGCCCTTGCGGACGTCTTCGAGGTAGAGGAACTGCACGCCGGCGTCTTCGAGGGGCTTGAGGTCGAGCCGGGCCTTCTCGACGAAGAGCCGGGAGGTGATGACCTGCTTCAAGCCGGCGAGCTGGCAGCATTGCAGCATCACGGTGGGGCCGGTGGAGAAGTTCAGCACGGCCGGAACCTTGCCGAGACACCACGCGGCCATGATGGAGACGGGCATGGCGTTGACGTTGGGCAGGAGGACGCCGATGCGGGGGGAACCGGATGCCGGATCGGCCGCGAAGGTCGCTAGGCGATTCGCCAACACCCGCACGCCCACCAGCAGCTTGCGGTAGGACAGCTCGGTCATGGTCGCGTCCTGGAGGATGGTTCGCTTGGGGAACATCTCCGCCGTTTCCGCCACGGCTTCGGCCACGGTCTTGGGACCGGACTCCATCTCGATGGCGAACTGCTGCTCCACCATCTGGTCGCGCAGCCACGTCGTCATGCGCGCGCGGGCGACGGAGGTGCTTGGGTCCTGGTGCCTGGGTGGCGTGAGCAGATCGCTGAAGTGCGCGGTGACCTTGGGGAACCAGAGATGTTCCTCCTTGTTCGGCGAGAAGGGCAGTCGCTTGGCCCCGCGCAGGTAGCAGGTGACGACCTTGGCGGCGGTGCGGTGGAGGAGAAAGCCGGTGCCGTCGAAGAGCTTCATCAACGTGCCGGTGCGGGAGAGGCGGCCTTCGGCGAAGAGCACGAGACGGCCGCCGCCATTGAGGAATTCCGCCATGCGTTTCACGGCGTAGGGAGACGCGGTGTCGATGGGGAAGGTCCGTCGGTTGATCATGATCTTCCGGTGCAGCCAGCTCGTCTGCGCGGTGACGGACGAGGTGACGAACTTCCAGTCCTCGTCCAGCACGAGCCAGAGGAAGAACCAGTCGAGCCACGACGCGTGGTTGGGGATCAGCAGCACGGGCCCGGGCGACTTGAGGGCGTCGAGCCGGTGCGCCTCGAAGCGGCAGAGCCAGCGGGCGAGGATGAGGAGGAGATGTTTCATGGGGCTGAAGGTGGAGACGGGGCCGATGCGGACCCATCGGTCTTTGGTCGGAGGGTGAGGTGGGTCAGCGGCGAAAAGGAATCCGCGATGGAGAGGCAACGATTGTCCGGGATCTTGCCGGACTCTGGACGCGAAGCCGACCGGAGGATGTCCAGCATCCGTTGTTGTGTCGGCCCATCCTTGACCGCGATCCGGATGGAGCGTTCGTCCAAACCGCTTCCCAGGCGGGAAACGTCTCGCAGATGAAGTCCCAAGCCGGCGCAGCGGGCGACAAGTGCGGCGGCGCTGGGACCGGATTCGGGCAGGCGGGCTAGGAGGAAGTTCGCGCATCCGGGAACGACGTTCCAGCCGAGTTCCCCGAGGGCCGAGGCGAGTTCTTCGCGAAGGCGGTGCGTTTCGGCGTGGCGTGCCGCGTAGTAGCCCGGGTCCTGCAAGGCCGCCACGGCGGCTACCTGGGCCAAGAGCCCGATGCACCAGGGCGGGGTGATGGCCCTGAGCTCTTCCAGGAGATGCGCGCCCGCGCAAAGATAGGCCACCCGCGCGCCGCTGAGGGCATAGACCTTCGACATGGATTTGCAGACCACCACATTGTCGGACCCGGCGGCGAAGCGTTCCAAGGACTCGGACGTGCCCACGTAGTCGATGTAGGTTTCGTCGATCCACACCCGAGAGCGGCGTGGTGCAAGGCGGAGCACCGTTTCCAGAGTGGCGCGGGTCAGGTGTTGTCCGGTCGGGCTGTTCGGATTCACCAGAACGACTAGGTCGTATTCGCGCCGCAAGGCCGCGCCCAGTTCGTCGGGATCGATCCGAAACTGGTTCATTGGCTGCAGGGAGAGCCGATCCACGCGGCAGCCGATGACCTGTTCCAGCACATGGGCGTATTCGCCGTAGGTCGGGTCCAGCAGCAACACGCGCGACTTCGGATTCAGCCAGTGGCGCAAGGCGCGGAAGATGAGGTCGGAAGAACCCGCGCCGGGCAGGATGTTCACGGGTCGGACGCCGCGTCGTTCCGCGACGACTCCGACGAGACCCTCGCAGTCCGTGGGCGGCGACGTGCGGAGCAGCCACGGCAGACGTGACTCCAGCGCGGCCACGACCGTGGGCGATGGCGGGAACCAGGCGTCAAGCACGTCGGCGTTGATGACGTCCTCCGCCCGGTCCAGATGGTCGAAGCGCGGGCCGATGGTCCCAAAGAACGCTCCGCCGTGGAAACAGGGCGCAGGCCGGCGGAATGGGATGTCCAGATCCCACCTTGTGCCGGTTTCGAAGCGGGCCAGCAGCGATGCGTGGGGCGCTAGGCCGGTGCGTAGTTCCTCGGTCGTGGCCTCGATCAACTCGTATGCGACCGCGCCGGAGATCGCTTTCAATCCCCGGGCGCGCAATCCGGCCTTCAAATACAGGGGCAGCATCTCCTCGCGTCCGATGGCCACGATTCGCTTTCCGCCGCGTGCCTCCACCCACCGCAGAGCGGCATACATCAGCAGCATGGCTGTTCCCAGTCCTCGCGCCCAGGGGGCCACGGTCAAAAGACGGACCTCGAACAGGCGTTCATCGGCCGGGAAGGGCAGGGATTCGCGGGCAAAATATTTGTCGATGGAATATCGGCCGTGATCGGGCGGCGTGATCGAGACGAAGCCCGCCAGAACTTCGCAGCGCCAGACGCAGAGATAACGGTTGAACCCGTCGAGGACGTCCACGAGCCGGCCGTCCTCGTTCTCCGGATGTTGATGGAGTTCGCCCGCATAGACCGCGTGGCGCAAGCGATAGATCTCTTCGCGGTCCTCAGGCTCGGCTTCCGCGATGCGGAACAGGCCTTCGTCAATGACGGTGGCGGGATTCATCGGGAACCTCCGGTAGGGATCAGCGGAGATGAACAACCACGCCGCCACGCGCCGACCGTGAACAGCACGGCCGCCAGCGCCACGCATCCGCGCACCAACCAGCGATCGAGCGGCAGGTGTCCGGCGTTTCCCAGCATCAGCGTGCCCGCGAACATCGCCCCTTGGCCGTCGAAGGGGAGATCCTGTTCCACCCGTCCGTTGGCGGAAACGATCTGCGAGACGCCGGAGCTGCACACGCGGACGACGGGCAGGCCGTATTCCGCGGCGCGGATGGGACCGAGGCGGGCGTGGGTTTCGTGCTGGGTCCGGCCCCAGTCGATCACGTCCATCGTCGGGATGATGAGGGCCTGGGCACCTTGTTCCACCAGTTCGTCGATGACGCGCGAGTAGCTGAAGTCGTAGCAGATCGCGATGCCGATCCGACCCCAGGGCGACTGCCAGACCTGTTGCGACGGGGCGGGTTTGCCGTCCTTGAAGAACTGGATCGGCTGCTTCTTCGCCTGCCGGAAGATGATCTCGCCGCCAGAGGAAACGACGAAGGCCGTATTGTAGAAGCTGCCATCGGGCAGGTAGTCCTTGCCTCCTACGATCAGATACCGGCTGTGATCGCGGCACCACTTCAGCACGGACTTGGGAGGGTCAGCGTCGAAGGTGTATTCGCTGAGAATGACCAGCTCGGTTTGGGGATAACGGACGACCAACTTGTTCAACGTGGCGAGCACTTCGTCGTGAGTCGGGAACTCCAGTTGGGCCCCGGCGATCTGGACGGTTTTGGCGGAGGTGGACGAAGCAAAGGTGAGGAACAATGCGGCTAGTAGGACGGCCATCGTGCCCGTCGTCGTAGGGCGACCTGCTAGGTCGCCGTGTTCGGGCAAGCTGCCCGAACTACGTGACGGCCTGGCAGTCCGTCCTACTAGCAGTGAGGCGGCGGCCGCGAGGAGGGCCGCGACGAAGCCGATGCCGTAGCTGCCCAAGGTGGCCATAAGTCCAGGCCATTGGTCGAAGGCCATGCCGGGCGTGAGCCAGGCGAAGCGGAGCCAGTAGAGTTCGCTGCGGAAGAATTCCAAGGCGGTCCAGAGAACAGGGGCGACCAACAGGAGCCGAAGCGATCCGTAGGCCGGGCGTCCGCGCCCGGCAAGTGGGTGTCCGGTAGCCTCCTTAAGTAGCACCGACTCGCCGGGCGCGGACGCCCGGCCTACGAAGAGCCGCTGCCCGAGCCACCAAATACCGACGGCGAAGAATCCGAGCCAGACACTCAGCACCAACCAGAGTGCGACGGCTCCGAAGCCGAAGATGGTCCAGAAGAACGTCAGCTTTGGCGCGTAGCAAATCATGCCCAGCAGGACAGCCGGGTAGAAGGCCATCCGCCAGCGTGGCAGCCGGGACAGCCCGATGAGCGCGAAGGGCAGCAGGACAATCAGCCAAGCCATCGTGGTGTAGGCGAAAGCGAGGTGGAAGCCAGCGGTGCCCAGGGCGATCAGTCCGCCAATCCGCCGCCACGGCCAAGGTAGGGCGGGCATCTTGCCTGCCCCTTCTTTTAGATCGGAACTTGTCGGCGAGGTGGACGCGTCTTGGGGCAGGCTGGAAGCCCGGCCTACCTTGGCCTTGGCGCTTTGATCGTCCTTGGGTTCTTCGATTGATTTCACGGGTGCCTTTCCGGCGGCCGCGCGGGTCGCCTTACGCCACGGAGGGCGTCGGATTCTTGGTTGAAAGCTTCATTCCCAAAGTCAGCAGCACGACGACGACGGCCAATCCCAGGAAGGCCTGGTGGGCGGACCAGCCGAACTTGGTCATCACGCCCAGAAGGCCGGCCCCGATGAGCATGCCCGCGTAGTCCACGACGTTCTGCACGGCGATGGTCTTGCCGAGGGCGGTCTTGTCGGTCTCATGCTGGAGCGCGGCGTTGAACGGGACGATGAGCAGACCGGCCATGATGCCGGCCAGGGCCAGCGCGGGAACGATGACCCAGAAGCCCGCGCCACCAGGCAGCAAACCAAGGAGGGCGATGCCTACGGCGAGGCCGAGAGCATAGAGCCATTGTTTGGAGAGATCGCCGATGGCGTGGAGGCGTCCCGCCAGCACGCTGCCGGAGACGATGCCGAGGACGAGGCCCACCTTCAGGAGGGCCAGCCGTTCGTTGGTGATCTTGTCGGCCGCCATGCCGGCCCCTTCGAAGATGGAGATGCCCCAGGCGTGGAGATTCGTCCGCATGAAAGCCCCGGCCATCCAGAAGAGCCCGCAGCCAAGGAGCACACGGCCAATGCGGCGATGGACCACGAGCGACCTAAGATGGCGGAAGAAGGACTGGACGCTGTCGCCGAGCCGGGCCGATGCATTGGACGGGGTGCGGTCCATCAGGCCGTTCAGGATGGCGGCCAGGATGTAGCAGGCAAGCGACGCGCCGTAGCAGGCGGTGAGGGACCGGGTCTGGTCGTAGAGCACCGCTCCGCCGGCCAGGCCGCCCAGGATGGCGACGAGGGTGAGCATTTCGACGGTGCCATTGGCTTTCACCAGCTTCTCGGCCGGGAGCACTTCTGGCAGCACGCCGTATTTGGCCGGGGAGTAGAGGCAGGCACCGACGCCGACCACGGCGTAGCCGATGGCCTGCCAGAGCATGGCGGCATCGTGGCTGGCGGAATGGAGCTGGATGCCGACGAAGCCGACGATCACGCCGAGGAGTTTCACGAGATTGCCGCCGAGCAGCCACGTCGTCTTTGGCATCCGGTCGTTCAGGAAGCCGGCGAGCGGCGCCAGCAGGATGAACGGGACGAAGAAGACGATGCCGAAGAGCGTGTTCGTGCCGTTGACCTGCTGCTCGGTGATCGTCCCGGCGTTCTTCAGGAAGGTCAGCGGCGCGAGGATGCCGGCGAGCAGGAAGTTGTCGCCGAAGGCTCCGAGGAACTGGCCGATCAGCAGGAGGTGGTAGTTGCGTGGTCTTTTCATGGGATGATCAGCGGGGAAGTGTTTCGGTGAAACGGGCGACGCCCTGCTCCAGTTTGGCCAGTTCGCCGGTCATCATCTGCGAACGCTTCCGGGAGAAGCCGGCGAAGACCGATTCGGCCGCGCCGTGGTAGGCCGGCAGCACTTCGGCGAGGAGCTTGTGGGCGGTGGGCGTGAGGACCACAAGGTAGGCGCGGCGGTCATCGGGATTGTCCCGGCGGGTGACGAGGAGGCGCTGTTCCAGCCGGTCGATCATGCCGGTGACGTTGGACCGGTGCATGATGAGCTGGCGGCTGAGTTCGATCTGGGTGACCCCGTCCGGGGAATCGCGGAGGACGTTGAGGATGTTGAACTGGCTCGGGCTGAGATCCCACCGGCCGAAGAAGACACGGGAGGCGTTCCAGATGGATTCAGACGTGCGGAGCAGCTGGAGAAGGGCCTCGTAGTGGGGTCCCGGCTTGGTGGCTGGCGCGTCCATGGACAGTGGTATAGGAATAGATGGTCTATATGTCAACAAACTGTTTTTGAAGATGCGTCATCGGGCTTTGGGCTGTTCTAGCGGGCGCTGGGGTCTGCGGGCTGGGAGCGAACGGGCAGGCGCATGTTCAGTCCATCCATGGTGCTGAAGAAGCATTCCCCGCCCTTGCATTCGAAGACCGCCGCGCCGCGCCGACGGGTGGATATGACCAGGGTTCCCGATGCGCCCAGCCTTTCGAGCAGGGCTTTCGGCGCACGTTCGGAAGCGGGGTTGTCCGTATCGGCGACGATGATCAGCTGCGGTTGGATCGCGGCCAGCAGGTCGCTGTTCAGCGGTTCGCCCTTGGCGGGAAGTCCGATGACGACGACGTCCGCGAGAAGGTTGGTGTGGCGATCGAGCAGCAGGCGCTGACCTTCCCGGCCCAGGTCGGAAAGCAGGAGGAAGCGCGTCGTGCCGAGAGACCGTCGCAAGACCAGCGCGCCGTCGTCGGCCTGCGTGAACCTGTCCGAGGCGCGTGGATGGAGCACCTGCCATCCGGCCACTTCGTCGCCGTCGTTGACGGTGTTGCCCCCTCCAGGCCGGGTGGGCAGCTCGCTCTGGAATTTGCGGTAGAAGGACGAACGGAACCGCAGGGCGCTCGTGAAGATCTGGGCAACGGGAAACTGCCGGGCCAGCTCCGGGGCGGCCCCCACATGGCGGATGTCGCCATGGGTGAGCGCGAGGCGGGCGAGGCTGTTGACACCGGCCGCCTTGAGGTAGGGACGGAGGAGGAACTCGTAGCTGTTGGTGCTCCCGCAGTCGACTAGGAGATCGGCCGACCGGCCCGGGGCGTCGATGTGGACGACCTGTCCGCCATGCAATGGAAGAACGGTCAGGCGGGTGGATCGGGATTCGCCGTGCCACCGGAGGCCGAGCGAAAGGACCAGCGCAGCAGCACCGATGAGGGGCAGCCAGCGTCGTCGCGCATCCTTCAGCCAGCCGTTCAACAACGGAAAGACCGCCGCGACGTAGAACGCGATTTCCAACAAGGTGGGCGCGGGAACATGCCACGCGAAGCCGCGGACGGCGGCGAACCATTGGCTCAGCCGGACCATCAGGTTCATCAGGCTCCAACCGGCGTTGTTGAAAAGTTCCGTCAGCCAGGGCGCCCAGGCGTAGGTGAGCAGGCTGGCGACGGAGGAAGCCAGCGCGAGGCTGCTGGCCGGGACGACAAGGAGGTTGGCGAAGAGGCTGCCCGGCGTGAACAGATGGAAATAGTAGGCCGTCAGCGGCAGTGAACCGAGCCAGGCCGCGACGGAGGTGGCGACGGACGTCACCAGCCACCGCGCCGGCAGATCCAACGCGCGCCTCCAGGCCGGCCGCAGGCCCCTTGGCAGGAGCGGATCCGGATCGAACCACCGTTGGCACCACTTCTCCACTGGAGCCAGGAGCAGTGCGATGCTGAGGACGACGAGGAACGAAAGCTGGAACGATGCCTGGAAGAGCTGCTGGGGCTGCCATCCGAGGATGATCAGCGCGGAGGTGAAGAGCGAGTTGAGGAGATTGGGAGGACGTTTCATGGCCCAGCCGCCGATGATCACGGTCATCATGATGGTCGAGCGGATGGCGGAAGCCTGGAGTCCGGTCGCGATGGTGTAACCCCAGATGATGGGGACGACCACGAGCCAGCAATGGTGGCGCGGAACACGGACCACCTTCGCGAGCTGGACCAGAATCCCGGCGATCAACGCGATGTGGAGGCCGCTGATGGCGAAGATGTGCAACGTGCCGGAACGCATGAACGGTTCCGAAATCTCGTCGGTCAGGGCGGCTTTCCAGCCGAGGGTCATGGCCCATTGGAGACGCAGCGATTCGTCGTCGGGCTGGCCGTGCGCGAGGGCGAGTTTGGCCCAGCGGATGAAGCGTTCGGACCAGCTTGGGACTGTGACCGAGTTGCCGGGGGCGAGCTTCCAGTCCGCCTCCCCTTCGGACTTCAGCTGGAAGTGGATTCCCTGTCGACGAAGGTGCTCGTGGTAGTCGAAGAGCCCCGGGGCGCGTGGTCCCGGTGGTGGTTGGAGGACGCCGGTGATGCGGACGCGTTGTCCGGCGAGGAACCGTCCTTCCAGATTTCCCCGTGTCGCCAGGACGATGTCGCCGGCCGCGGGTTGTTCGCCGTCTTGGAGGGAAAGCGCCGTGACGGACATGACGGCCACGGAGCGGAAGATCTCTTCCTCATTCTGGACAAAGACCCGCACCGACGGGGCCTCGGTGAGGATGCCTTCCACGGTGGTGATGACGGGCTGGCCGGCGGGCAGGAGATGGCGGAGATCCACCGGCGACAAGGGACGCGAGGCGACGGCCATCGCCACCGCACCGGCAAGGAACGCCAGGAACCAGGTCCAACCGATCCGCCTGGATTCGATCGCCAGGGCGCAGACCAACACCGCCATTGCAGCGACCGCGAGCAGCGGCAGCGGGAGAGGGATGTTGTCGCTGAAGACGATGCCGGCCGCATAGCACAGGGCCACGGGGACAAGCGGGTGTTTCATGCGGCAGCGGGAAAGATCCCCGGTTTATAGGCGGACTTCGATCCCGTTGGAAAGGCTGCTGAGGAGCGCTCGGCTGCGAACAGGAAATCGACGCGGGACAGACAAGCGCGGGTCATCACGCATCCTCATCCTCAGCGGGCCGGGACTTCAGCGTGGACCGGCCGCCTCCTGTATCTGGCCCGCCAAACTATCCAGACTAGGGCGATTCCCAGGCTCGCGCCGAACGTGTCCAGC
Organism: Verrucomicrobiota bacterium; assembly: GCA_043744715.1. Taxonomy (GTDB): domain Bacteria; phylum Verrucomicrobiota; class Verrucomicrobiia; order Limisphaerales; family CANJSG01; genus CANJSG01. The sequence goes on from JAYTUE010000087.1 coordinate 14,998, forward strand.
ACGACATCGGAAACCTGGCCCTGCCGGGACGGATAGAAGGACTGGTGGATTTCATCCGTCGTGGCGAAGCAGGCGGCGAACAGGACGGCTTGGCAGGCGGTCTTGGCCGACCAAGGGCGGCGATCACCGCGCAACGGTTTGCGAAGGGCCCGCCAGACCAGCGCGGCCAGCAGGGCGTATTCGGTGACGTGGGCGTTCTTCCGGATCAGATAAACAATCCTGCCTTCCATCTCCGAGGAAATGTCGGGAACGAACCAATGGAGGATGGGGCCGATGATCCGGGAGCTGTTGGAAACCTGGCCGAGGTCGGTGGACATGCCGGCCATGAGCGCCATCAGCAGGACGACGGGGAGCCAGTATTTCAGGAAAGTGCGCACGACCAGATCCCGAACCGCTCAGATGTAGAACATCCGCTCTTTGCTGGACCCCTGGTCGACGAGCTGTTGGAAGGTGATCTTATCAGCGGCCTGATCGATGCCCTTCTGGAGACTCTTCCATGCTTCGCGGAGTTCCGGCGGGCACATCGGATCGTTCATCGCGGGAGACTCGAAGATCTGTCCGTAAACGCAGCGCAGCACTTCGCCCATCGTGATCTCGGCCGGAGGGCGGCCGAGGAGGTAGCCGCCTTCCTTGCCGCGCTGGCTTTTCACGATCCGACCGGCCTTCAGCTCGATGAGAATCTGGACCAAGTAATTGGGCGAGATGTCGTGCTCGGACGCCATGTCCTCGACCCGCCGGGCCACGCCTTCGGGATGATGGCGGGCCAGCCAGAGGACGGCGCGGCAGGCATAGTCGCTTTTGACCGAGAGCTTCACGGGCGGAAGGTAGGAGGCGGAAGGGGGGTGAACGAAGCCGATTCTTCGGGGCGAAAGCCTTCAGACCGGCGGGGTGAAACGGCGGACGCGCTTCGGCTTGGGGGCGGCGGCGGCCGGGGCCGGCGTCTTGGTTTCGGCAGATGGTTTCGTTGCGGGCTTGGGCGGTTTGGATGCCTCGGATGCTTTCTTGAGGGCGATGAGGACGGGTTCGGCGGCGTTCTTGGCGAAGCCAAACTGTTCGAGGAACTCCGCCACCGGCGCGATGACGCGGACCTGCTTCTTGAGGTAGGGATCGAGCAGGCCGAGGTAGATCGAACGGAGGCCGAGGTGGTCGCCCCAGTAGCCCCGGCCGTAGAGCGGATCGCCCACGATGGGATAGCCGGCCTCCGCCAGGTGGATGCGGATCTGGTGGCTGCGGCCGGTCAGGGGTTCGCAGGCGATGAGCGTGCGGCCGGGGATCGATGCGAGCACCTCGAAGCGGGTCTCGCTTTCGCGCCCGTTCTCCTTGTCGACCCGGTGGCGTCCGTTGTGTTCCTGGTCCGGCCCGAGGGGAAGGGTGCAGGTCCAATGGCATTCATCGGGCACCCCGTCGACGACGGCGAGGTAGCGCTTCTCCACCTTCCGTTCGGCGAAGAGATCACTGAGGGGTTCAAGTCCGCCGAAGCTTTTGGAGAACATCAGGAGGCCGGTGGTGTCGGCGTCGAGGCGGTGGACGAAGCGGAGGAACTTCAGGCTGCGTGAACGGGCCCAAAAGGCTCCGGCACCGATGGAGGACTCGACGGCGATCTGGAGGTTGCCGCGTTTGCCGATGGGTCCATCCGGGCCTAGCACCCAGCCGGCGGGCTTGTCGACGATCAGCAGCGTCCGGTTCTCGAAGACGATCGGGATGCGGATCTTTCCGGGCAGTTCAATGTTCGTAGGCTTCGCCACGCGGACACGCTACGGATGCGGCGCTTCGCGGCAAGCCCGGTCGTGGGTTGTAGCGTCTGGCCGGGAAGGTGGCTGGCGCCGATCAGGCCGCGATCTTCACGCCCGGAACGACATCCATGGCTGGGGCCGCAGGAGGCTTTGCTTCGCCGAGGTAGCCGAGGAGTTTCCGCTCCTTGATCATGGCGGCGATGGCCGGGGGAACCTGGTGCTCCCAGTCCGCGTCGCCGCGGCGGATGTGCGAGAGGACTTCACGGGCGAAGATGGTGAGGGTCCGTTCATCGTAGTCACGGATGCTGTCGATGAAACGGTTCTCCGTCAGGTAGGAGTAGAGGTGCCGGAGATGGGGCTCGACGCGCAGGTTGCCGGAGGTGATGAGCGAGCCGGTTTTTTCCTCAAGCAGCGGATAGGCGTAGATCTTTAGGTCGTTTTTGAAGAGCCGGCCGAAGGATTCGAGGATCCCGCCCTCCAGGTTGGCGTAATACTTCTCGTCGAAGATCTCCCTCAAGGTCGGCACGCCCATGACGATGCCGATCATCTTCTTCGTGTAGCGGAAGAGGTAGGCGGCGAGGCGGTGGAACTCGGCGAAGTTCGTGATGATCACGTTCTGTCCGAGGCCGCAGAGCATGTCCACGCGCTCGAGGTAGTCCTTGTGGTCGATGCCGCCTTCGGTGAGCAGGTTCTTCTGCGTCATCTCCATGAGGACGATGAACTCCTCGTCCTGCATGCGCGGTTCCTGGATGAACATCGCCTTGGACGCGCGGAGCATGTCGTAGGTGGCGTTCGTCACGGGGCGGAAGCTGCCGCGTTCGAGAAGGATCGCCTTCTTGTAGAGCGCGTCGGCCGGTTGGACGTTCTCGCCGCTGGCCATGAACATCGCGGCGTTGGTCAGGCCCGCCTGGACGAGCTTCAGGGAGAGCAGCCGGTTGTCCACGCCCTTGAAGGCCGGCCCGGTGCACTTGATCATGTCCACCTCGACGCGCTCGAGAGAGAGGTTGTCGATCAGCGCCTCGATGAAGAGGTCGATGTCGTTGTGGAAGTAGAGCGCGGAGTGGATGAGGTTCACCCCGAGGATGCCGAGCGCCTCCTGTTGCTGGAGGTTTTCCTTGTCGGTCAGGCGCATGTGCAGGACGACCTGCGACGGCTCGGCTCCCGGATGGTGCTGGAACCGCACGCCCAACCAGCCGTGGCCGTCTTCCCTGCGCGAAAAGCTGGTGGCGGCGGCGGTGTCGGCGAAGGCGAAGAACTTGGTGGTGGTGCCGCGCTTGGCGGCGAGGCGTTCGACGAGCAGGCCATACTCGTGGTCGAGCATGGTGGCCAGACGCTCCTGGCTGACGTAGCGCTCGGCGCGGCCGTAGATGGCGTCGCTCACCGTCATGTCGTAGGCCGAGATCGTCTTGGCGACCGTGCCGGAAGCGCCGCCCACGCGGAAGAACCAGCGCGTGACCTCCTGGCCGGCGCCGATCTCGGCGAACGTGCCATACTTGCTTGGGTCGAGGTTGACCTGAAGAGCCTTCTGGTGCGTCCCGAGGATTTCGCGTTTCGTAGCCATAACTGTTCCTGATGTCTATCGGACGATCCCGTCCGGCCTGTAACCGCGTCTGCCGTCTATCCGGACCCGCCGACGTGGGCGGAGAGGTTCCGTCCGGCAACTTTTCCCACTGCGAACCGGCATCATCAAACGCCGAGAAGGGTCCCTCTCGCCGCATCAGGCGGCCGGCTCAGCCCTTCAGCTTGGCGTAGCGCTCGGCGACGAAGTCCCAGTTGATGACGTTGTAGAAGGCGGCGACGTAGTCCGGGCGCTTGTTCTGATACTTCAGGTAATAGGCGTGCTCCCAGACGTCGAGGCCGAGGAGCGGCGTGCGTCCGGCGGTCAGAGGCACGTCCTGGTTGGCGGTCTGCTCGACGCGGATTTCCTTGGAGGCATCGATAGTCAGCCAGGCCCAGCCGCTGCCGAACTGCGTCATCGCGGCCTTGGTGAACTCCTCCTGGAACTTGGCGAAGCCGCCGAACTTGGCGTCAATGGCCTTGGCGAGTCCGCCCTTGGGCCCGGCGCCGTTGTTTTTCCTGAGCGATTTCCAGAAGAGGTCGTGGTTGTAATGGCCGCCGCCGTTGTTGCGGACGGCGGTTTTGATGTCGGCTGGAAGGGCGTCGAGATTGCGGACGAGTTCCTCCACGGATTTGCCGGCGAGATCCGCCTTGCCGGCTACGGCCTTGTTCAGATTGGTCACATAGGCGTTGTGGTGGCGGTCGTGGTGGATGGTCATCGTCTGCGCGTCGATGAAAGGCTCGAGGGAGTCGGCGGCGTAGGGCAGGGGAGCGAGGACGAACGGCCCCGTGGCGGGCATGGCTGGCTGGGCCAGGACGGAGGGAGCGGCGGCGACGGCGCCGGCGACGAGGGCGGTGCGTTGGATGGCTTGGCGGCGGTTGATCATGGCGGGAGTGGTTGGGGGTGAAGTTCATGCCATCAGTAGAACGGATGCGGGGCGACGGCAAGTGCGGGTTGGCAAAGGACGAATGACGAAGGTCAAAGGCCGAAGGAGGCGGATTCGGGAGCGGCGGCCCATAGGACCATGCTCCGAACAGTTCGAGCGTGAAGGCGGTCAGAAGAAAGGCTTTACCGGCTGCGGGCAGTTGTCCCAACTTTCGGGCGAGTGAAATTCCCCGCTCACAAGGTTTCCAAGGCACGCACCGGGGTTCACCATCGCCATACTTTCAACTCTCCTCAGCACTCCCTCCCCACATGAACTGGTATTACGTCGAAAACGGTCAGCAAAAAGGTCCGGTCACGCAGGACCAGCTGGATGAACTGGCTCGTCAGGGAACGATCAAGGCCGACTCGCTGGTCTGGACGAACGGCATGGCGAACTGGCTGCCCTACAGCCAGGCCCGGCCCGGGTCCGGGGCGGCTCCGGTGGCGACGGTTGGAGGAGCGGCATATGCGCCTTCCATGCCGGCAGGTGATCAGGAGACGGTGGCCCGGGAGAAGGTCAAGGGACCGGCCATCGCAATGATTGTGAATGGTGGGCTCATCATCCTCATGACGCTTTGGGGTATCGCAAAATACCTGATCACCGGGCCGGAGCCGATGCCCGATCTGCCGCCTGAAACTCCCCAATGGATGGTGCAGGCTTTGGAATCCGCGAAAATGTTCAACGGGCCCTTGGGTCTCGCGACCAACGTCGTCGCATTCATCGCGGGTGTGGCCATCATCTTCGGCAGTGTGAAGATGATGAAACTCCAAAGCCGAGGCCTGGCGATGACTGCGGCGATCATCAGCATGATCCCGTGCCTCACCGGCTGCTGCTGCATCATCGGCCTGCCCTTCGGCATCTGGGCTATGGTCGTGCTCAACAAACCCGAGGTGAAATCCAGCTTCCGCTGATCCGCCATGCGTCCGGCCGAGGTCCAATCCAACGGTTCCTGTTTGCCGCCGCCGATTCCCCAATCCGACGGCCGCTCTTGGCAGCGTCGTTGGACCATCCTGGCACTGGTTGTCATGGGAGTGGTCCTGTTGGCCTGCCTGCTTCATGGCAACGAACCGCGTGGCCAGGCGTTCTTTCCCAAGTGCCAGTTCCATGAGCTCACGGGAATGCAATGCCCGGGCTGCGGATCCACCCGGGCCATGCACCATCTCCTCAACGGCCGGATCGTGGATGCGCTCCGGAGCAATGCCCTGCTCATCGGGTTCATGCCGGTCGCGGCCGTGGCTGTGGTCGGCGGCTTCCGGCGTTGGTGGCGCGGCGGCGAGTTCCTCGGCTTCATTGGCGGACGCCTCGTCTGGTGGGCCGTGGGGTTGGTGCTCGCCTTCTTCTTCGTCCGCAACATTCCCGTCCGGCCGTTCACCTTCCTCAATCCCCCGGTCGCTGTCCCGATGGCGACGACCTCCAATCCATGAACTGGCTCAGCTTGGCGAGGTCACATCACTATCGGACGACCGACCAGCTGGGGAAGCCGCCGGTGAGGGAAGGGGAGCCGCCGGATCAGCTGCCCGTCGGAACGACGATGCGTTGAAGGACGTTCTCGGCGGCGATCCGGGCTTCGCCGGGACTGTCGATGTTGCGGACGTAGAAGTTGATCACGGTGCGGCCCGGGTATTCGCGCTTCCCTTCGAGGAATCTCTGGAAGCGCGCACGGCGGGAATTCTCCTCCATGACAAGGCCGGTCTCCGCCGCGCCCAGCTGGTCTTCCGTCGTTACCTGAAATACGTGAAGGGCTCGGCCGCCGTCTTCGAAGACGAACTGGCGGTAGAATATGTTCTGGCCGTTGATCACCGCCTGATGGATCCCCAGATCAGCCCGGAATGTCCTTCCGCTTGCGGGCAGGCAGACGTCCGGGCGGTGGTATTGCACGTCGCGGATGTGGTCGTTGCCCTCTTTCCAGCGGAAGTCGTAGGCGAACCAGGTCATCAGGTCGGGCCCATTCCAGAAATAGGCGTCACCCTTGTCGTATCCGAGGATCTCGGCCGTGGCCGGCTGGAGGGCATTCGTCTGGGCGTTGATCCCGATCTTCGACCAGTCGGCGGTCCAGAGGGTCTTGTAGTGTTTCCCGCGGGCGTGGAACTGGAACCAGGATTCCTTGGCCGCCTCGATGCAGACGAGCGCCACCAGACACGTCGTTGTCCATCTGGCGGAGAGTTGAAAGGCCTCGGCCAAAGGCTGGCCTGTTTTCGCGGGCGCGGCGGCGGAGGTGTTTCCCGTCAGGGCAACGATCTCGGCTTCATGCAGAGCCACCGCGAGCGCCTGGCCCCGTTTGAGGCGCAGGGCGATCAGCCAAAGTCCGGCGACGACCACGATGAGTATCGAGATGCCCGCCGTGTCGTGCCATTGGCCGAAGACCTCGGGGCCCGATTTGGCCGCCACCAGGGCGAGGATGATCGCCCGGGCCACGTTCAGGACAAATGCGAGAACGACACCGGCGATGAAGAGCAGCGCCCAGCGCCACCACACGAGCCGCAGCAATGCGCCGAGGAATGCGGCGGCCATGATGGTTCCCTGGAGGGACCGGATGCCGCTGCAGGCTTCATCGACGCCGATCAACGTGGCCGGAACCTGGATGAGATTGCCCTGCTGCAAGGCCGGGACTTTGGCCAGCCAAAGGAAATCGACCGAGATGTTGGCCACGATCGGCATCAGCCGCTGGGTGAGTGCGTCTTCAAACGGCTTGGACCACGGAAGGGCCGTAACGGTAAACAGAATCGGCCCGATGAAATGTTTCAGCCAACCACGTCCCCCGGCCATCCAGACCGACTGAAGGCTCAATGCGATCACGGACGAGGCGATGGCCCATTTAGCCAGACGCCAATCGGGATTGGAGGAATTGATCGGGCGGGCCAGGGCGAGAACGAAGACGCAGCCAGCGGTGGCCAGCCAGATGAGTCCATTTGGCGACGAGGGTTGAGGATTCGGCCTGACTTCCCATCGCCTCCAGAACAGGTAGACGGCCAGCGGCATGACGAACCAGCCGTAGCTGTATTGGGGATAGAGGCTCCAATCAGGGGCAAGCACCCAGATGTTCAGAAGCCACAGGGCGCTGAACAGCGCGATGATCGCATTGCGTCCGGATGATGTTGGAGTTCCGTTCACCATTTTCCTTTGAGGGAACGGCTTCCTTCGAATCGAACCTTAGAATTTGTAGGAAACAGAGAGCGTTGCCTGGTTCTGGGTATAGTCGCTGCCGGGCGTGCTGGAGGAACGGGTGGTGTAGCGGTAGCCGATGCCCGCCGAGAGGTGGGTGTTGAAGGAGTAACCGGCGTCGATAGTCGCGCCGATGCGGTCGAAGTCCTGCTGGGTAAGGGCGGTGACGCCGATGGCTCTGGATGCAGTCCCTGTCTCGTAGAAAACGCCGGTGCTGAGGGTCACATTCCGGATGATGTTCCACTGGACCCGGTAGTTGATGGAGAGAGTTTCGGAAGAAAAGGAGTTGATCCCAGGACTTACACCCTGATTCACGGTCAGGTTGTGATTGATGAATTCGGTGAGCTGGTGATCCGCAGTGGCGTAGAGATAGAAGCTCGTGCGGGATTCGGGTTTGAAGCCGACATTGTTGGCGGAGTAGCTGCTGAAACTCGGACCACCACCAACTCTAAACCGGAAGAATTCGTTTACTTTCCACGACAAGGACGGTCCCACGGTGATGACGGTGCTGTCGTTGAAGGTGACGCTGCTGTAGTCGCTCAATGAAGCGGAGGCCTCAATCCCAGCGTAGATGGAGGGGCCCAGCGCATACTGGAAGCCCATGTCAAACAAGTGGGCAAAGCGGTCGTTATTTTCAAACTGGGATTCCAGGAAAAAGCTCTTCTGGAGCGAATAGCCCCCACGGAGCTGGGCGTTGGACCACTCGTAGGCGGCGCTGGTCCCGAGCGTATTGCGGAATTCCGTCACCTTGTTCTGGGATGAGATGGAGGCGTCCCGGAACGCGTCCGAGTGGACCGCAAAGCTGTCGTAAACATCCACGCGGACGTCCTTGATCAGGAAACTGAAGCCGATGTTGTTGGCGGCTGTCGGGCTTAGGCCGAACTCCATCCGGTTGAAGCCCGAGTTGTTCAGGTAGGCCAAGTAGCTGAACGACAGGTCCAGTCCCAGCGTGTTGTATTTTGTCAATTCCCACCGGGCTCCGGCCGAAATTCGCGGGGCAATGATCACGTCCTCTTTGGCGTTCGCATGGGACAGGTTGACGTTGTCATTGTATTCCACGCTTAGACCCGCTCCGAGGTTGTAGCTGAGGGCACCCCGGTTGTTGTTGTAGCCATTGTTTTCCGCTAGCCGGCTGCGCGCCTGGGACGCCTGCTGATATGCCTGCGAAGACCGCAACGCTTCCTGGGCTTGGGCTGTGAAACCGGCGGCCAGAGTGGCGAATCCTGCAAGGGTCAGGCGGACGGAGCGACGTGAATAGGGTCTCATGGGCTTGGATGGTTGTGGTTGAGTTTGCCGGTTTCTCTTTTCCGGACAAGTCAGTATGCGGTTTTCGGCGGTCCGACAACGTGGAAAATCGTCGCGAAAATGATCCGGCAATCCAGCGTGAAGGACCAGTTCTCGAGGTAATGGATGTCCGACTGGACCCTCTTGATCACATCGTCCTCGGACTTGGTCTCACCGCGGTATCCCCTGATTTGGGCCAAACCCGTTATGCCCGGCTTCACATGGCTGCGGATATGGTAGTTGTGCATCGCCCTAGCGAACTGCTCATTGTGCTCCAGCAGATGGGGCCGCGGCCCGACGACGCTCATGTCTCCTAGCAGCACGTTGATGAACTGGGGAAGTTCATCGATGCTGAGTTTCCGGAACCATTTTCCCGCAGGATAGATCCGGGGATCATCCCTGGTCGCCTGGACGCTGGCCGGAATGCTGTGCAGGCGCATGGTCCGGTATTTGATGATGTCGAACGGCCGGTTTTGAAGTCCTGCCCTGGGTTGCCGGTAAAAGACCGGGCCTGATGCCTGCAGCCTCTGGCAGAACCAGACAAAGAGCGTTGTGAAGGGGAGGATAAAAAGGATGACCGGAACGGAAACCGCCAAGTCCAAGACCCGCTTGGCAAATCGGTTGAAGGGGTCTTCCAGCGGCTCTTCGCGGATGCTCAGGAAACGGAGCCCGGAGTCTTCGAACATGACTACGGAATGGCGGAATTTCTCCTCGAAATCGCACACGACGGTCATCCTGATCCCCAGCTTCTCGCAGGTCCCGATCAGATTGGTCATCACATTGGAGAACATGGGGAACTCCATCAGAATGACCTGGGTCACTCCGGCTTCCCTGACCACGCGTTCGAGATCGTCCGTCGTGCCGAGAACCGGGCAGTTTGGCAGGCCTGCAAAGGCGGGATCGTCGGTGAGAATGCCGGCCGCACGATAGCCGATGACCTTTTTCTCCTCCAACCAGGCCGTGAGCGCCGCCGCCTTGCTTGAAGGTCCTGTCAGCAGAACCAACTCCTCGCGCTCTCCGGAAAAAGTCAACTTACGGATGAAGTTCGGGAGCCATATCTGCCCCAGGTAGGAGATTGCGTAGAAGATGGCGACGAACCCGAAAAGGAAGACCCGGGACATGATGCTGTCCTTGGTGGCAATGAGGTATGCCGACAGCATGGCCAAGGCATAGGTCATCTTGCGCACGGTTCCCACCGTCCGGATCGAAGAAACCTGCGATACCTGCACTCCGCCACCGTTTTTCAGCGCGGCCAGAATCACCCCTAAACTGATGATGGCATGGTAAATCGCGTAGGCCGAAAGCGGGAGCGAGCCGATCGCGTTCCACTGGGATACAAGGAACCAGCCCCAGAAGCCGAACGACAACAGGAGGAGCTCACAGGCGACCGAGAGAATCGATATGCCTCGTGTGCGTTGGATGACCATGTGGGTGAGTTATCAACAAGCCGTCAGGCAAAAGACAACGCAATTAACGGCCAGCGTCGATTGCTGCGATGATGCCCCGTTTTCCCCGGGACATCGCGCTCCTGGCACAAATGTTTTTGCTTTTGGCGCATGGGTGTTAGCTTTTGTTAATGGCAGTCCGGACCCTAGTTTTTATCGACGAAGCAAACCTTCTCCAGATGGGACACCTCATCGGCAAGATGACGGATTGGACCAAGGTCCGCGAATTCCTGTCTGAAGGCCGCACGGTCGTCGAATTTGTCGTTTATGCGGGGCTTCCCCCCAACCTGCCCGAATGGTTCGAGCTGAGGCAGAAGCGCGACAAGTTCCTGAACTGGCTTGAACAGCATGGTTTCCTTGTGGTTCGGAAGTTCGGAAAACCTGCTGAAGCGGGCAGCTACAAGGCGACTGTGGATCTGCTGATGGCGATCGACGCCATCGACCTTTGCGAGTCCATCGCTCCGGAAGAGGCGTTGCTCGTGTCCGGGGACGGCGACTTTGCCCACCTTGCCTTGAAGTTAAGGAGGAAGGGAATCCGAGTGACGGCGGCGGGTGTGCTGGATCTTGTCGCCGAGGATTTGAAATCCGCTTCAAACGCCTTCCTGGACATGACTCCGCTGTTCCAGAGTTTCGGTGATTATCGCTCCCTCAGCCGGTCCGTTCTGGCTCCCATGAAACCCAAGGTGGCGGTGGTTCCTGCCGGCAGCCTCACCGCCTGAAGGCCTCAGTCGCCGGAGAGCCGTTGCAATTGCCCTTCGAAATCCCCAAGAACCTTGGGAAAGGCAAAACGGGAAACGAACTTTTTCCCGTTCTCTCCTAGAACAGCCAGCTCGCTCCGCCGAGCTGCCAGCGAATCGAGCAGGGTGGCCAGATCTTCAGCTTTCCCCGGCAGCACGTTGAATCCGAATGATCCTGCGGCTTGAGCCAGAGCAAGCTCGGAGTCCGGATCGGCCACGGTCACGACGGCTTTACCGGCGGATAGGTTGCTCAGGAGTTTGCTCGGGAAAAAGAACTGCCCGGTGCCACTCTGTTGGGTGATCAGGCTGACATCGGCATCGGACAGCATTTGACGATACTGCTCGGTTGGCTGAAGCGGCAGGAAGATCACGTTGCCCAGCCGCCTGTCCCGCGCTGTCGCCTCCAGGTGTGTTCTCTCGGCTCCGTCCCCACAGATGACCAGGCGGACATCGGCATTCCTCACCAATGAGGCCGCGTCCAGCAGGATGCCCAGCCCCTGCTTCACACCGAGATTGCCCGAGTAAACGGCGAGAAAATTTTCAGCGCGCAGGCCGTGGGCCTGACGAAAGAGGCCTGGGTCCGGGCGCGTGGTCCCTGAGGCGATCTCGACCCCGTTGAAGAAGAGGTAGCGCTTTGAGGCGGGCACGCCCTTCCGCTCGAACGCCCTCATCATCCCGTCGCAGATTCCGGACACGAGGGCCGCTTTGCGGTAAGCGAAGGCCTCCAGCCCGTAGAGGGCTTTTGTGAATAGGCCTGGCCTCAGCATTCCTAGGCCTACGGCGGCGTCGGGTTGGAGGTCCTGCACATGGAAGACGAAGGGAGCCCTCTTGAAGACCGTGAGCAGCCATGCGGCAAATCCGAGGAGCAGGGGAGGGGAGACAACCACATAGACGTCGGCCCTCGGCAGGAAAAGGAGGCGAAGCCATGAGGTGGCGATGAAACTGGCCTCGTGCAGGATGCGCTTGAGCGCGCTCGGCTTCGCGGGAACAAAATGCCAGCAGCGATGGACTGGAACCCCGTCGATCTGATCCGTGCGGTAGAGCCGTCCAGCGTCTGCGGGAAGCTTCTTCCAGGTAGGGTAATAGGAGAAGGTCGTCACCATGCGGACATCGTGGCCCGAGGCCAGGAGGTGCCGGCACAGCGCCACGTTGTAGGGCGCGATGCCCGTCACTTCGGGCGAGTAGTTGATGCCCCAGACGGCGACCTTCATCGATTTGTGTCCGCCTGTTTCTTCAGTTCGTGGGTCTTGGCCACGCAGAGAAACTCGTAGAAGGCGTGGAGCCTAGCGAAGTAGAATCCCGCGCTGCCGTCGAGGAACCCCTTCTGAAAAACGTAGACGTAGAGGAACCGCTGAAGCGGCCGGAAGGGGAGCTTTTGGGAGAGCTGCTTCAGCCTCCTTCTCATGCCGACCTCCTTGCTCTGGAGCTGGCCGCCGCTGCCTTTGAGGTGGCGGTCAAGGGCGACGCGGGCTTCCCAGTTGGAATAGCGGTTGTGCTTCTCCACGAACACGTCCACCGAAGGAAAGGCGTGGTGGTCCATCTCGCTTTTCAGGTGGCCGGTTTCACCCCTCACGATGACGTGTTCATGCACTTCGTTGTCCCCGCTGGCCGTATCGACGTCCGTCAGTTTTTCGTAGCGGCCAAGCCGGTGCCTGAAGAGACGCAGGTTCCAGTTGGGGTAGTAGGAATGTTTCAGCCATTGCCCCATGAACATGAAGCGACGGTTGATCCACCAGCCGCTGGGTCCGCCGATTCCAGTGGTGATGCGCCGGAACTCCGCTTCGCTTTCCGCCGGCATGACCTCGTCCGCGTCGAGGATGAAGACCCACTCGTGCTTGAACGGCAGGTTTTCCAGGGCCCAGTTCTTCTTCTTGGGCCATGTGCCCTTGAAATCGAACTGGACCACCGTCGCGCCGTGTTCCCCGGCGATCCGCTGCGATCCGTCCGTGCTGTTCGAATCGACCACGAAGATCTCGTCCGCCCACGCGACCGCCTCTAGGCAGCGTGGTAGGTTCTTCGCCTCGTTCTTGATCGGTATGAGGATGGAGACAGGGACTTTCGTCATGCTTCAGTCGGAAGTGAGGACTCGCCCAAGGGCCGCGGGCCGGAAGTCGTCACGCGGTGTCATGGCTGTGGTCAGCATCGGGTCGCCAGAGCCGGGGCTTGATGGGTTTGCAGGGATGCCCCGCGCAGACGGTCCAGGCCGGGATGTCTTTGGTCACTACGGACCGCGCTCCTACGACGGCGCCTTCGCCGATGGTCAATCCGGGTTGAACGAAACATTCGGCGGCCAGCCATGCGTAGGCTCCGACGGAGATCGGCTTGGCGAACAGGGGGAATCCCCCGTCCTCGTAATCGTGGCTGCCCGAGCACAGATGCGCTCCCTGGGAGACCACCGCCCGGCGTCCCAGAGTGATCCGGGCCTGGGTATAAAGAATGGCGCCGCTGGCCACGCCCACTTCCTCCGCGCACTCCAGGTTCCAGGGCGCCCAGATGATGGCCCCCGGATAGATGTGGCAGGAGCGGGCGATCTTCGCTCCAAACAGCCTGAGCAGAAATCTGCGCCACGCGTGGAAAGGCCGCGGGCTCCAGCGGAACAGCGTCGCCTGCACGAGACCCCAGCAGAGGCGCCCCAGACGGTTGCCGAGGGAGAAGCTCGGTCCTGCATGAGCGTCGCTCGAGGCCCGGTAGGCCGGGGCTGGGCTGGGTTGTGGCGGAGAGCTGTTCATCGGTCCCGGCGTGGAATACCCGGTCGGCTGGTCATCGTGCAACGTCCTGCTGCCGACCTCATCGAACGATGTCCAAAAGCGTTTGAGCCGACCTTCGGATCTCGAACCGCTGGTTGAAGCACGCGACCGCCTTTTCGCGCATCAAGGCCCGGTCCGCGTCCGGCCGGGCGAGCCACCGTGACAGCAGACGGTCCGTTCCCTCGGGCGTGTCGCTTTCCACCAGCCCGGCCTCATCGGTGGCGATCTCCCGCCAGATGTTCACCTTGTCCGAGATGAGCACGGGACAGCCGGCGGCCAGGGCTTCCGCCACGGCCAGGCCGAAGTTTTCCTGATGCGATGGGAGAACGAAGGCATCGGCGCAACGGAACGCCCCCCACTTGGTCTCCCCACCGAGCATTCCGGGCCAGACGACGCGGTCTGCGAGGCCGAGCGCCCCGGCCCGGCGGATGAGTTCGGCCTTCCAGCCGGTCTGATCGGGGCCGGCCATGACAAGCAGCAGGTCTGCCTGCACCGCCACTTTGGCGAAGGCGTCGATCAGCAGATCGCAGCCCTTCTTCACATGGATGCGGCCCAGAAAGAGGAGGAATCGCCTGCCTGCGGCCTGGGGAACTTTTTCAAGGAAAGCCCTTCTCTGCCCGTCGACGTCCATGGGCGCCGCACTGGTGCCCAGTCCCGCCACCACTTCATTGCAGCGGTAGAGCGGGAAACTTTGCCGGGCCAGGAGGAGTTCCTCCTCGCAGGTGAACAGGACGGCCTTGGCATCCCGCAGCACGCGGTAGTCGCCCCATGGCCAGGAGAGCCATTTCTTCAGATGCTTGAGCGGATAGGTCCGCTTGAAATACGGGTCGAGCATCCCGTGGGGGTAGACGAAGTAGGAACGTCTGCCGCCGAGCGCGCGGCGGGTGGCGAAACCGTGGTATTGCCAAAGCCCGTGGACGATCACCGATTCGAAGCGCGAATGGTTCGCCCGGATCCATGGCGTGATCCGGCTGGAATACCCATAGCGGGTTCGGCCGGGTCCTAGGCCATGGATAGGGATGGCGGCGGATTCGGAGATGAACCCCGAGGCGGGATCATCGAGGCTGGCGATTTCGACGCGGTGCCCGAGATCGAGGTGGACCCTTGAAAGCTGGCGCACGGCCTCGATGGGGCCACCGGTCGACGGGTCGGCCGAGTGGATGACGTGGAGGAGATTCATCCGTTTCGCGGCGCGGCCGAAGCGAGCCCCCGATACAGGGCGACGTATTGTTCGAGCATGCGGGAGGGCGAGAACTGGCGGACCCATTCCGGACCTGCGGCAGCGCGCCGTGGAAGATCGGGATCGTCCAAGGCGGAGGCCAGGATCGCCGAGGCTCCGCGTTCGTCGGCCGGATCGACATAATAAGCCAGATCGCCGCCGACCTCGGTCATCGACGCGCGCCGGGATGTCAGGACCGGGGTTCCACAGGCCATGGCTTCCGCGATCGGCCAGCCGAAGCCTTCCATCAATGAGGGAAACACCAGCATGGACGCCCCGGAATACAGGCACTCCAGGGTGTCGTTGTCGCAATCCTCGATCCAATGGACCCGGAGGCCGAGCCGGCTTTCCAAGGATATGAGCTCCGGGGTCGGAGCCTTTCCTGCCATGACCAGCATGGGTTTGGCCGCCACCGACGCGAGCGCGCCGGCGACGATGCGGAGAACCCCGGGGCGGTTCTTATACCATTGGTTTCCTCCGACATGAAAGAGGTAGGGGCGTTGGACCCCATTGCGTTCCAGGGCGGCGGAAATCTCCGGATCGGTCCTTCTCCGGTAGGGATGGTTCAAGCCGACGTGGACCACCGAGAGGCGGGACGGGGGAAGGGCTATCAATCTTTCCACATCCATCCCGGTGGCGTGGGAGACGGCGACAATCAGGTCCGCCCCGGCGAGCGCCGATTGGATCCAGGTCTGGAGCTTCCTGCCGGTATAGCGGGTCGGGTTCTGCGGGATTTCCCCGAGGGCGCTGCGCACGGCGAGGAGATCGTGGCAGGTGATCAGCCTGCGGCCCGCCGGCGCGCTTCGCAGATACATCGAGTTCGAATGGTCGCAGACATGCACGACGTCCGGCCGTGACGCGGCGATGTGGCGGCGCAGTCGTTTGGGGAAGGCCAGATACTTGTCCGCATACCCGAGCCATTTCGCGATCCCCGGGGAACCTTCCCGGCGGTTCCAGACGATTTCCGGCCGGATCAATTCGGCCGTCACACCGGTCGGGGGAAGGCCGCGAAGGAAGACATCCGCAAACCGCTGCATGCTTTCCTGCCGATCCGGAGGGTAGTTCCCGACGAGCAGGATCCGGAGGGCGTCAGGGTTCATCAGACTTGCGGCGATTTCGGATCGTGAATGCGCCCGGCTTCACTTCCGGCAGTCCGGCCGGTCGGGGAGGGAGGGGATCAGGCGGTGCCTCC
>JAYTUE010000088.1:0-74662 GCA_043744715.1 Verrucomicrobiota bacterium
CAATCTCCAGTCCGCCACCGACCTCGGCCTGAGCAACTGGGTCAACTCCGCCCTCAGCCCGTCGGACGACGGCACCAACCGCTTCCTCATCGTCACTCCGCCAACGGGCAACGGGTTCTTCCGGTTGATAAAGCCCGCCCCGTAGGCCGGGCATCCCTGCCCGGCCAGTCCGTCCTTTCCGAGGAGCTTGGTGTTTTTACTGGATATGCACCGACTGGCCGGGCGCGGACGCCCGGCCTACGGGCATCACCCTGCCAGCCGCGGGACTTTGTTTAGCTTGCGCCTGTTCTGCGTTTTCTGCGGTTGCAAGGAGGTGATGCCCGGCTGACCGAAAGTGCCGCTTCGGTTGCAGAAAATTCGTGAAGCGTGTGCGAGTCCGCGCCAACGTCTCCTTGCTCAACTGGCATTTCCCATCATGAAGAAGCTCAACGTCGGAATCATCGGCAACGGCTGGGTCGCCTCGGCCCACATCCCCGCGATCAACGCCACAGGCAAGGCCCAGGTCACCGCCATCTACAGCTCCCGCCCGATGGACGAGGCCGAGCTGGCCGCGAAATACGGCCGTCCCATCAAGGCCTACACCGACCTCGGCGCCATGCTGGCGGACAAGTCGCTCGACGTCGTCGACATCTGCTCCTTCCCCAAGGACCACGCCAAGCAGGCCATCGCCGTGGCCAAGGCGGGCAAACATCTCATCATCGAGAAGCCGCTGGCGCTCTCGCTGAAGGACACGATGGCCGTGGCCGACGCGGTCAAGAAGTCCAAGGTCAAGACCTGCGTGTGCTTCGAGGTCCGTTACTCGGCGCAGTTCCGCACCATCAAGAGCGTGATCGATTCCGGGCTGCTCGGGGAAATCCACTTCGCCGAGGTCGACTATTACCACGGCGTCGGCCCGTGGTATGGGCAGTTCCGCTGGAGCCACAAGAAGGCCGAGGCCGGTTCCAGCCTGCTGAGCGCCGGCTGCCATGCGATGGACGCGCTGCTCATGGTCATGGGCGGTGCCGTTCCCGCCGAGGTGACGTCCTACAGCACGTCGTCGAAGAGCGGGCACTTCGCGCCGTATGACTTTCCCACCACGCAGATCAGCATCGTGAAGTTCAAGGACGGCCGCGTGGGCAAGACCACGAGCTGCCTCGACTGCATCCAGCCCTACTACTTCCACACGCACGTCGTGGGCTCGAACGGCTCGCTGCTCGACGACAAGTTCCACAGCGACAAGCTGGGCGCGCTCAACAAGAACAAGTGGAGCCAGCTCTCCTGCGGCCTGATCGACTCGGGCGACGTGAAGGACCATCCGTATGAATCGCAGTTCAATGCGTTCTTCGACGCGATCAATGCCGGAGTCGAGATGCCGCTGACCAGCTTCTGGGATGCGTTGAAATCGCACGAGCTGATCTTCGCCGCCGACAAGTCGGCCGCGACAGGCAAGCCGGTGAAGCTCTGAACTAATTCGTCAGGTATCCGGCATCAGGCATCTGATCCCGGATACCTGATTCCAGATCCCTGATAAAATGCCTTCCGCCATCGCCATTGCCGCGCACCCGGACGACATCGAGTTCGGCATGGCGGGAACGTTGCTCCTGCTGAAGGAAGCCGGTTGGGAGATCCATTACCTCAACCTCTCCACCGGCAATTGCGGCAGCATGGTCACGGGTTCGGCCGCCACGGCGCGGGTTCGCCGGCAGGAAGCGCAGGCGGCGGCCAAGATTCTCGGAGCCACGTGGTATCCGCCCTTTTGCGACGACCTGGAAATCGTCTACTCGGTCGAGCGCGTCCGCCGGGTGGCGGCGCTGATCCGCGAGGTCAACCCGCGCATCGTCCTGACGCATCCGCCGGTGGACTACATGGAGGACCACACGGAGACGTGCCGGCTCGCGGTCACGGCGGCCTTTGCGAAGAACATGCCCAACTTCCACACGACCCCGCGCCGTCCGCCGTCCGCCGGCGATGTGACGATCTACCACGCCATGCCGCATGGCCTGACGACCCCGCTGCGTCAGCCGGTGACGCCGGACCTGCTGGTGGACACCGCTTCCGTGCACGGCAAGAAACGCGCCGCGCTCGCCGCACATGCGAGCCAGAAGGAGTGGCTCGACGCGACGCAGGGCATGGACAGTTACCTTGCCGCGATGGACGAACTTTCCGCGCGCTCCGCAGCGATGGGTCGCAGGTTGAAGTTCGCAGAAGGCTGGCGCCGCCATCTCCATCTTGGATTCAGCGCGAAGGAGGAAGATCCGCTTTCCGATGCACTGAAGAAGTTCTGCTCCAAACCCCGAAAAAGTCCCAGATAAGCCATTGGCCAAGACCGAGGAAATCCAACATGCCCAGAAAACTTTCAGCCATCGCTCCGGACTGGTGGGACTACACCACGCTGGATTCAGCCATCGTCGACGCAGCCGCCAAGCTGACGCCGGAGAAGTTGGCCAAGCTTTCACGGCCCGGTTTCAAGGTGGTTCTCCACGACACGCTGGAAGACTTCTACCTCGCCGAGGCGCTGGAGTATGTCGGCGCATGGCGCCAAAGCACGGCGGACAATCCCGTCGGCATCTGCGGACCCATCGGTCCGACGGAACAGTTGCCGCTGGTGGCGCGGATCGTGAACGCGCTCGGGTTGGATGTGCGAAGCGGACACTTCTGGGGCATGGACGAGTGGTTCGACGCGGCGACGGGGCGCGAGATGCCGGCGACCCATCCGCTGAGCTTCGAGAAGTGTGACCGCGACCTCTGTTTCAACCGCATCGACCGCAAGCTGCGGATGCCCGACGCGCACCTCCATTTCCCCAAGGCGGACGTGGCAGCTTTCCGGAAGACTTGGGATGCCGGAGTCCGCTGTGCGGTGATGCAGGGGGGCCAGGGCGACGTGAAGCATTGGGCCTTCAACGATCCGCTGCCGCGCCGTGGCAAACACAAGGACGCGCCCCCGACTGCGGCCGAGTATCGCAAGCTGGCCACCCGCGTGGTGGACCTGCATCCGCTGACCATCGCGCAGAACGCGCGCACCAGCGGCGGCGGCAACATCTCCATGGTTCCTACCAAGGCTATCACGGTCGGACCGGTGGAGACGTGGCTCGCGGACAAGGTCTCCATCTGGCACGCGGGCAACCATGACAACCCCTTCGGCCAACGGCTGACGGCTTTCATGATCTCCCGGATGATCGTGGACACGGCGGTGCCGATGTCGCTCCTGGCGGAACATCCCGACGTGGAGTTCCACTACTTCCGCGGAGGGATCGGCACCTGCGCGGTGGAGATGCACTAGGAAGCGGATGCCGGATGACAGACTTGGGCTTCCGGGATCTGGAATCTGGCATCCTAACAAACAAAACCCCGCCGGTTGTGCCGGCGGGGTTTGTCGTTTCGGGAAGCGTGCTTCCGCGTGGTTGAATCAGAACTTGTAGGCGATCGCCGTGACGAGTTTGAGGTCGTTGCCCTTGCGGCCCGCAGCGGGCTTGTTGACGTAGGTGTCCTGGATGTAGGTGCGGAGGGAGAGCGCCCTGGACAGCTTGGCGTCGATGCCGATCTCGCCGACGACCTGGAAGTTGTCGAAGTCGTCGACCTGCGGGGTGTATTCGAGCGACTGCCAGAGCTTCACGTTGTCGTTGAACTTGTGTTCGAAGCGTTCCGCCACGCGGAGGGTGATGTAGGAATCGGAGATGCCGCCCTTCTTTTCGAAGACGAAACCAGGACCGACTTCTGCGCTGAGGAAGGTGTCCTTGTTCTTGATGAAGTAGTAGCCCACGCCGACGGAGATCGGAAAGCGGTAGTCGAGGTGGGCGACGGTGTCGCGAAGGGCCTCGGCGCGGCCGTAGGCGAAGGCGCGCGGGGAGACGAGCCAGTTGAACTGGGTCAGGAGGCGCTGCGAGTCGGCGTTCTTGAGGCCGCCGTTCTCGCCGTAGGTGAGATTGGCGCCGATGGTCCACTCGTAGGCGGCCCACTTCTTGGTGCCGGTGAAATCGGCGGTGCCGAGCAGGGTTTCGGAGTTGCCGGTCGACAACGTGAAGCCGAGGCCGGCACTGGATTCCCATTTCGACCCGGAGGTCGTCGTGGGGGCGGACTGCGCGAACGCGGTCGAACCGATCGCGGTGCAGGCCGTCGCAAAAGCGAGGCGCCGCAGGAGACAGGGATTGAGTGTCATAAAAGCAAAGGCGGATAGGTAAAGGATACGGCGGGGGCCTCAAGAGTTTTTTTCGACGGGTAAAAATCCGGGCTGTCCATTGCAGGGACAACTTCCATTGTTTCGCGTCTTCGGCCGGTTTCAGCCCGAATGCGTGCCCGCCGATGGACTCTGAAGTGAAGACCATTCTGGTCATTGACGACGATGTTGCGTTCCGCCAAACCGTGGCGGAATGGCTGCGCCTGAGGAATTGGCGCGTGCTGGTGGCGTCCGATGGCGAGACCGGCTTCCAGATCACCCTAAAAGAGCGTCCGGAAGTCGTGCTGTGCGACCTGCTGATGCCCCGGGGCAACGGCTTCAAGTATTGCCGGCAGGTGAAGGAGAACCGGCTCCGAGTGCCCTTGACCAAGGTGGTGGTCACCACGGGCAGCGGCTACATGGCAGACCGCATCGAAGCGGAAGAGGCCGGGGCCGATGCCTATCTGGTCAAGCCCCTTGAGATGGAGTCGTTGCAGACACTCCTCGCCGGTCTGGCCGACGGACCCGATGGCGGCGAGATCCAGCGGGACACGGTCGGGGTCATCGCGCCCGGGGTCACCCTGCGGTTCTGGGGCGTCCGAGGTTCCGTTCCCGTGCCTGGGGCTTCCACGGTCGAGTTCGGCGGCAACACGTCCTGCGTGGAAGTCCGCGCCGACGGCCAGCTGATCATCCTCGATGCCGGCACCGGCATCCGGCCCCTGGGCAACTCCCTGGAGAAGGAGTTCCCCGGGCAGTCGCTCGATTTCACGATCCTGATCACGCACACCCACTGGGACCACATCCAGGGCTTCCCCTTTTTCCTGCCGGCCTATTTCCCGAGCAACACCGTCCGAATCGTCGGGTTCGAGGGCGCGCGCCGCGGTCTTGAGCGCACCCTACTTTCCCAGATGGAGAGCCCGTATTTCCCGGTCAGCATGCGGGAGATGCCCGGCAACATCGCCATCCGCGAACTCGGGGATCTGGACTTCAGCGTCGGACCGGTTCGCGTCCGCGCGGAGTTTCTCAACCACCCCGGCATCTGCACCGGCTACCGGCTCTTCACCAGCGCGGGATCGATCAGCTATCTTCCCGACGTGGAGCTCTTCCGCCGCTTCCGCGAGAACGTGGGCGCGGGCCAGAACGACCTGGCCTATGCGGTGGAGAAGGATGAACGCCTCCGGGAGTTCATCGCCGGATCGGAGATCCTCATCTTCGACGGCCAATACGACGTGGAGGAATACCGTTCCCACGTCGGCTGGGGCCACAGCTGCTACGAGGACGTCGTCGAACTCGCCATCCAGGCCGGAGTAAAGCGTCTCTTCATCTTCCACCATGATCCGGCCCATGATGACGCCTGGGTCCGGGCAATGGTCGATCACAGCCGGGAAATGGTTCGGGCCGCCGGCAGCCCGCTCCTGGTCGAGGCCGCGCGCGAGGGGCTGGCGGTCGAGCTTTCGGCGTCTACGATCACAGCCTGGGGCAAAGCCGCCGGGGCCTCCGCCTGAATAAACCGCCCGGTCGGGGAGTCTCTTCCAGTTCGTAAGTATTCTCGAAATACTGAAGCCGTTTTGAGACACATTCCACGTCATCGGATCCCTTCGCACCGCCGGAACCGCCTGCGGGCATTCCGGTGGCTCCCCGTCCTTGCCGGGATGCTCCTGCTCGCCGGCTGCACCTCCTCGTATCAGCGCAAGGCGGCCGACAAGGAAGCCTACGGCATCATCCAGCAGAAACAGCGGGCGGCCACCGGCTCCACCAACGCCTTCACCATCGACACGCCCTACTCCTCGCGGAAGCCCGGGGACATCAAGGCCGACGACATCCTCGCCCAGCGCTCCGGCGGCACCCCCCGGAAGATCAACCTCACCGATGCGCTCGATCTCGCACTGAAGAACAACCGCAGCTACCAATCGCGTAAGGAAACGGTCTACCTCACCGCGCTGCAGCTCACGCGCGACCGCGACGAGTTCAAGCCCCGCCTCTTCGGATCCAGCTCCGCCCAGGCCATCCGCGACACCGCCGGCGTCCGCTACGGCACGATCGACAACCGCGTCAGCGCGTCCGCCCTGCTCAAGACGGGCGGACGCGTCGGCATCTCCGTGGCCAACGACTTCCTCCGCTACTTCACGGGCGATCCGAGGCCATCGGCGGCCTCCCGCGTTTCCGTCGACCTGTTCCAACCGCTCCTCCGCGGCGCCGGCCCGGCCATCGCGGCGGAAAGCCTCACCCAGTCCGAGCGCAACGTCGTCTACGAGGTCCGCAGCTTTTCCCAATACCAGATGCAGTTCGCGGTCGACATCGTCTCCGCCTACTTCCGCCTGCTCCAGCAGAAGGACGCCGTCCGCAACGAATACAACAACTACAACAACCTCGTCCTGGCCCGCGAACGCGCCGAAGCCCTGTCCCTCGACCGCCTGCCCGCCTTCCAGGTGGACCAGGCACGGCAGGACGAGCTCCGTGCCAAGATCCGCTACATCTCCACCGCCGAAAACTACGTCGCCGCCGTCGACCGGCTGAAGCTGCTGCTCGCCCTGCCTCTCGGCGAGGGGTTGATGCTTGAGGACGCCGATCTGGACGACCTCAAGAAACTCGGCCTGGAAGACATCCGGCTGTCCGACACCGAGGCCTTCACCTTCACCGTCCAGAAACGCCTCGACCTGTTGAACGAGATCGACCGCTTCGAGGATTCCAAGCGGCGCATCAAGGTGGCCGCCAATGCGCTGAAGGCCGACCTCAACTTCCTTGCCAGCGCCTCGCTGTCCTCGGACGAGGACTACAATCGTTTCGACATCAATAAATACAGGGCCAGCGCCGGGCTTGAACTGAACCTGCCCTTCTGGCGCCTCCGCGAACGCAACAGCTTCCGCTCGGCCCTGGTCTCCTTCGAGCGCCAGGTGCGTTCCCTGTCCCAGACCTTCGACGACACGAAGAACGAACTGCGGCAGGATCTCCGCGCCGTGCAGCAGGCCCGGCAGAATTTCGACATCCAGAAGCTCGCCGTCGAACTGGCGGACAAGCGCGTTGAATCCGTGGGCCTTCTGCTGCTTGCGGGACGGGCCCAGATCCGCGATCAGTTGGAGGCGGCAGCGGCGCAGGTCCAGGCCCGGAACGCCCTCACCCAGGCGCTGGTGGACTTCCATCTCGCCCGTTTGAATCTCCTGGTCGGCCTCGGCATCCTCGACACGGGCCCGGAAAAATTCTGGCTGGCCGATCAGAAAATCCCCGCATCTTCCGGCGATGTTCCGGGCCGGGCCAAACTGGATGCGGACGCCGTGATCCCGCCGGACAAGCTGTTCGGCAATTGAAGAATGAGCATGAACCCATTGCTGCCCAAGCCCGCCGACCTGCGCCGTCGCGCGGCCGAACTTTTCACCCGGGCATGCGCGTGGTCGAAGCTGCATCCGCGCAGGGCCGCGGGCATCGGCGCCGGCCTTCTCCTGCTGCTGTTCGTCGTCTTCCGCAGTTTCGGCACCCGCGAACTTCCGGCCACGGCGTATTACACGGTCAAGAGGTCCGACTTCCTCATCTCCATCGTCGAGGGCGGCACCATCAAGTCCGTCCGCGAGCAGAGCGTCCGCAACGAGATGGAGGGCACCGCCCGCATCATCAGCATCGTCCCCGAAGGCACGACCGTGAAACAGGGCGACCTGCTGGTGGAGCTGGATTCCTCGGACCTCCGCGAACGCGTCACCGCGCAGGAAGTGACCCTGCAGAACAGCCAGTTCGTCTTCGTCCAGGCCAAGGAAGCCGTCGGCATCCAGCGCAGCCTTGCCGACAGCAACATCAAGGAGGCCGAGCTGAAGGTGGAGTTCGCCAAGTCCGACCTCGAAAAATACAAGGAAGGCGACTACCCGCAGCAGACCAACGTCGTCTCGGCCAAGATCAAGATCGCCGGCGAAGAACTCGCCCGCGCCAAGGACCGCCTCAACTGGACGCAGGAGCTCGCCAAGAAGGGCTACGCCACCAAGTCCGAGCTCGAGGCCGACCAGCTCGCCGTCCAGCGGAAGGAGATCGAAGTCGGTCAGACCTCCGAGGACCTGCGGCTGCTGGACAAGTATGACTATCCGAAACGCCTTCGCCTGCTCCAGTCCAACGTCGAACAGGCCGCCAAGGAACTGGAGCGCCTCAAGGCCCGCGTGGCTTCGCAGAAGGCCCAGGCCGACGCCGATCTCGAAGCGCGCCAGAAGACCCTGAACCTCCAAAACGAGCGCCTCGAACAGCTCAAGCAGCAGCTGGAGCTCACCAAAATCTACGCCCCGGACGAGGGCCTCGTCATCTACGCCTCCAGCCTGAATCCCGGCAACAGCGTGCTCATCGAGGAAGGCGCGACCGTTCGCCAACGCCAGGAACTCATCAAGCTGCCGGATGTTTCCCAGATGATGGTCGAGGTGCGCGTCCACGAATCCCACGTCCAGAAGATCAAGCCGGGACTCGACGCGTGGATCACCATCGACTCGATCCCCGACCGGCAGTTCCGTGGCAGCGTCCGCAAGGTCGCCGTCCTGCCCGATTCGAGCAGCCGCTGGTCGAACCCCAACCTCAAGGTCTACGCCACCGAGGTCCTCATCGAAGACCAGCTGCCCGACATCAAGCCCGGCGTCAGCGGCCGCGCAGAGATCATCATCACCAATCTCCAGTCCGCCCTGACCATCCCGATCCAGGCCGTCACCACCGTGCGCGGGAAGCAGGTCTGTTTGGTGAAACGGGGTTCCAGCACGGAGCCCGTCCCCGTAGAAGTCGGCCTCTTCAACGACCGCCTCATCGAGGTGAAGGCCGGCCTGGTCGAAGGCGACCAGGTGCTGCTCTCGCCCTTGTCGGCCAGCGACAACGTCGACATGAGCGGTTCCCTCTTCTCCGACGATGGCGACACCAACAGCCGCCCCGCCTTCAAGCGCGACGCCGAAGGCACGAACGGCGAGCCTGCCCGGGTCCATCCCGTCGCCCACGAACCCGCACGCACCAACCGTCGCCCGTCCTATTCGACCGCCCCGGACCCGGGTCAGGACAGCGGCTCGAAGAAACGTGAGCGCGGTCCGCGTTTGCCCCAGCCATGAGCCGCAGCGCCATCATCAGCATCAAAGGCCTCACCAAGGTCTTCAAGATGGGCGACTCCGAGGTCCATGCCCTGGCCGGCGTCGACCTCGACATCGAGGAAGGATCCTACGTCGCCATCATGGGGCCGTCGGGCTCCGGCAAATCCACGATGCTGAACATCCTCGGCTGCCTCGACCGGCCGACGGCCGGCACCTACCACATCGGCGGCAAGGACGTCACGCATCTCAACGACGACGAACTCTCCAGCGTCCGCGGCGAACGCATCGGCTTCATCTTCCAATCCTACAACCTCATCGACCAGCTCACCGTCATCGAGAACATCCACGTCCCGCTCTTCTACCAGGGCAAGGACCTCGTCGAGTGCTGGAACCACTGCGAGGATCTCGCGAAACTCGTCGGGCTCGGGCAGCGCCTCGACCACCGGCCCAAGCAGCTTTCCGGCGGCCAACAGCAGCGCGTGGCCATCGCCCGTTCGCTGGTCAACGACCCGCTCATGATCCTCGGCGACGAGCCCACGGGTAACCTCGATTCCAAGACCGGCGCCGAAGTCCTCGATCTCATGGACCGCCTTCATGCCGCCGGCAAAACCATCGTGATGGTCACCCACGGCGACGAGGTGGCCGGCCGCGCCCAGCGCGTCATCCACATGAAGGACGGAGCCATCGACCGCGAGGTCGTCAACCGCCGATGAGAGCCACCGTCCCACTCCGCCGGATCGTCGAGCTCGGCATCAAGAGCCTCCTGCTCCACAAGATGCGCTCCATCCTCACGATGCTGGGCATCATCTTCGGCGTGTGCAGCGTCATCGCCATGCTCGCGATCGGCGAAGGCGCCTCCTACGAGGCCCAGCAGGCCATCAAGCAGCAGGGCAGCGCCAACATCATCATCCGCAGCGTCAAGCCGGCCGAAGGCGGCAGCTCCTCCGGCTCCAGCGGCCGCAGCACGGCCATGGAATACGGCATCACCTACAAGGACGCCGGCCGCATCCAGAACACCCTGCCCGGCATCCGCCGCGTGCTCGCGGCGCGCATCATCCGCGATGAGATCCGGGCCGGTGAAGTGGCCTTTCCCTGCCAGATCATCGGCACCCATCCCATTTACCAGGAGATCAGCAATCTCGAGATCCTCCGCGGCCGCTTCCTCGGCCAGATCGACGAGACCTACATGAACAACGTCGGCGTCATCACCGCCAGCCTCGCGGAACGACTCTTCCCCTCGACCGATCCCTTGACCCAGCAGGTGAAGGTCGGCGCCGACTATTACCAGGTCATCGGCATCGTCCGTGAACGCGGCCTGGAGCAGAAACGCACCCAGTCCGGCGGCGGCAACGAAGGCCAGCCGCTCGACAGCAACCTCTACATCCCGCTCTCCACCGCCCGGTCTCGCTTCGGCGAAACCATCATCCGCCGCAGCGCCGGCAGCTTCCAGGCCGAGCGCGTCCAGCTCCACCAGCTCACCGTGCAGATGGACGACCCGGATCTCGTCGAGAGCGCCGCCGACCAGATCAACGCGATCCTCGTGAAATTCCACGAGAAGAAGGACTACGAGATGATCGTTCCGCTCCTCCTGCTCAAACAGGCCGAGGAGGCGAAGCGCCGGTCCAACATCGTCCTCGGCTCCATCGCCGCCATCTCCCTCATCGTCGGCGGCATCGGTATCATGAACATCATGCTCGCCACCGTGACCGAACGCACCCGCGAGATCGGCATCCGCCGCGCGCTCGGCGCCCGCAAGCGCGACATCGTCACCCAGTTCCTCGTCGAGACCGTCGTCCTCTCCGTCGGCGGCGGACTCATCGGCGTCGTGCTGGGGATCATCCTGCCCTTCGTCGTCACAGCGCTCTACGGCATGAAGGCCATCATCACCTGGTGGTCACCCCTGCTCGCCTTCGGCATCTCCGCGCTCGTCGGCGTCGTCTTCGGCCTCTACCCCGCCAGCCGCGCCGCCGAGCTCAGCCCCATCGAAGCCCTCCGCCGCGACTAAGCGGAAATCCTGCCGGGCAAAGTCGCGACGGGTCCGAGGTTCAGGTGGCAGCGCGAAGGCTCCGGCCGAGCCGCCTCTTTATAGAAATCTGACATCCAGCAGCACGGGATGGCCGTCGAGGTGGCGCGGCCTACCGGCGGCCGTCATACCACATGGAGCATTCGTCGCGGCTGGAGGCGGTCTTCATCGGGCGGAAGATGGACTTGATGAAGAAGCGGCCCATCTCGCCCTTGCTGTATAGCTTCAGCTTGCGGGCGGAGGTGCGGAGGGGATGGCGATGCAGGATGACCGTCCGCTGGTTCTCGCGCCGGCCCACCCGCTTCTGGAGACGCAGGGCCAGGTCGAGTTCCTCACCGGCGAAAAACTTCAGGTCGAACCCGCCCACTTCGCGGAACGCCGCCGTGCGGACGAGGATGAACGATCCGGCCACGAGCCGCCGGATGCGGCTGACGGTGTTCCACACGCCGCACACCGCCCTTGCGGCCAGGCCTCCGTCGTCGAGAGCCACGGTGGCTCCGGCCAGGAGCACATCGCGACGGCGGGTCAGCTCGACCACGTCGGCCAGCAGCTCGCGGGACGGCTGGGAATCGGCGTCGATGAAGAGGAGCCATTCGCCTGAGGCGGCGGCGGCGCCGGTGTTGCGCGCGCGGCCGATCTGGTTGACGGACTCGAAGACGACCTTGGCACCCTCGCTGCGGGCGATCTCGGCGGTGCGGTCGGTGGAGTTGTTGTCGCAGACGACGAGTTCCCAACCGAGCCCGGCTTCGCAAATGGCCCCCGCCGCCGCCTTCACAGCCCGGAGCGAGTCGGCGATGAGCCGTTCCTCGTTGAAGGCGGGGACAACGATGGAGATGGCCAACGGCTGCGACATGGACCGAAGGGTTCGCCCCAGCGGAGGGAAGTCAACCGCCGGGCATTGCCGCGGCCATGAATTCATCCACGAGGACACGAAGATCACCAGGTGCGGCGGAGCTTGGGATGAGTGCCCCTTCGTGTTCTTCGTGGATGAACACCCTCTGGCCGGGCGAGGACGCCCGGCCTACGGCGGCTCGGCAGGAGTCATCGCCCTACCGGTGCTGCCTCAGCGTTGGTCTGCGTGCTTTGCGTCATCTGCGGTCGGGCTTCGTGTTCTTCGTGGATGAACATCCTCTGGCCGGGCGAGGACGCCCGGCCTACGAATGCTCAGGCCACTTCCCGCTTTCGCCGATCCCGGCGGGGACCGTAATCTCTTCCCACTGACATGAAGAACATCCTCGTGACCGGCGCCGCCGGGTTCATCGGCTCGAACCTCACCCTCAAGCTCCAGGAGCTCCATCCCGATGCCCGCATCGTGGCGATGGACGACTTCCGCTCCGGCAGCTTCAAGAACCTCCAGGGCTTCAAGGGCGACTTCGTGGCGGCGGACCTGTCGAGGCTGGATTGGCAGAAGCAGTTCAAGGACATCGCCTTCGACGCCATCTTCCACGAGGCCTCGATCACCGACACGACCGAGCACGACCAGTTCCTCCAGTCGCACGACAACATCGAGGCCTTCCGCCGGCTGCTGGAATTCGCCGAACCGCATCTCACCCCGATCGTCTATGCGTCCTCCGCCGCGACCTACGGCATTTCCTCCACGGCCGAGGTGAACCGCGAGGACCAGCCGCCCGCCCCCGCCAACGTCTACGCCTTCACCAAAGTGCAGCTCGACAACCTCGGCCGCGCCGCCGCCCGGAAGAGCCCCGCCTGGCGCATCGTCGGCCTGCGCTACTTCAACGTCTACGGACCGCGCGAGCCGCACAAGAAGGCGGCCGCGAGCATGATCTACCAGCTCTACACCCAGATGAAGATGGGCAAGCGCCCGCGCGTGTTCCGCGGCGGCGAACACAAGCGCGACTTCGTCTACGTGAAGGACGTGGTGGCCCTAACCATCCGCGCCGCGAGCGCGCCCAAGGCCGCCATCTACAACTGCGGTTCCGGCGTCGCATTCTCGTTCAACGAGATGATCGCCGAGCTGAACAGGAATCTCGGAACGAACCTCGAACCCGATTACATCGACAATCCCTACGCCTTCTACCAGCCGCACACCGAGGCGGACATGACGAAGGCCCGGGTCGAGCTCGGCCATGTGCCCGCGTTCCCGCCGGTCAAGGGCATCGCCGACTACGTGGGCATCCTCGAAGGCAAACAGGCGGCTTAGGGAAGGCGGGGGCATTCCGGCTCTGGACCTCTGCCGCGCGTCCGTTAAGATTCCACAACTTATGAGCGGAACAGCGGAACAGTCCCCCAGGAAAACCGGCAGGAACCGGCTCAGGATCGGCGGCATCACGGCAGCCGCATTGGTCCTCCTGCTGGTCCTCGCCTACTTCGTCGGAACCAGCGGCGCGTTCATCAAGGGCGTCGTCCTGCCCAAGGTCGGCACGGCCATGGGCGGCAAGGTGACCGCCGATGAAGTGGCCCTGAGCCCCTTCTCCAGCCTCAACCTCACCGGCTTCAAACTCGAGACCACCGGCCCCGAGCCGCTCGTCGCCGTGAAGGAAGTCCGCGTGCGCTACAGCCTCTGGTCGATCATCGGCGGCAAGATCGCCGTCGACGAGGTCACGGTCGAATCGCCCGTGATCAAGGTGGTCTTCAACGCCGACGGCACCAGCAACCTCCCTAAGCCTCCCGCGTCCGAACCTTCAAAACCTTCCTCCCCGTCGTCCTCGTCCACGCCCGATCTCGCCATCAAGAACGTCTCGCTGAAAAACGCCACCGTCCTCGTCACGCTCAAGGCCAGGGACGGTTCGCAGGCCACGCATGAAATCTCCGGGCTCAACCTCACGCTCGACCAGCTCGTCAACGGCGCCCGCAGCGCGCTCAAGATCGACGCCGCGCTCAAGTCGCAGCAGACCGGCGGCACCAACGCCTTCAGCGCCGCCGGCTCGGTCAACGGCGACATCCAGTTCGAGCTGACCCAGGCGCTGCTGCCCAAGGAGGCCAAGGGCGGCATCAAGGCCAGCCTCGTCGACGCCACGGGATCGCTCGCCCCGCTCAAGGGATTCCAGGTCGCCCTCGACACGGAAGTCTCGCCCACAGAGCTGAAGAACGTCGGCCTCTCGGTCACGCGCTCCGGCACGGATCTGGCCCGGGTGAAACTTTCGGGGCCGTTCGACGCCGCCAAGTCCGAAGGAAAACTGAAGCTCGAACTCACAGACATCGACAGGAACCTCCTCGGCATCGTCGGGCCGATCCTTGGACTCGATTTCGCCGACACGTCGCTCTCCGGCAACGCCGACATCACCCTGGCGAACGCGGGCAAAGAGATCGCCCTGGCCGGAGTCTTCAGCGGCAAGTCGATCAGCGTGAAACCCGCCGGGGGCGTCGCAACGCCGGTGCTCGACGGCACCGTCGCGTTTTCTCTCCAGCTCAAGGACAACGTCGCCACCATCGAGAAGTTCACCGTCGAACCGGTGCTCGGGGGGAAATCCGGCGGCACCGTTTCAGCCAGCGGCACCGTCAACCTGAACGACACCACCGGCTCGATCACCGTGCAGTTCGCCAACCTGAACCAGTATCTC
Source organism: Verrucomicrobiota bacterium (assembly GCA_043744715.1). Lineage (GTDB taxonomy): Bacteria > Verrucomicrobiota > Verrucomicrobiia > Limisphaerales > CANJSG01 > CANJSG01. The sequence continues at coordinate 14,710 of JAYTUE010000088.1, forward strand.
GTGAATCCCTTCACCGGCGGCAAGCTCGGCGGTCGCGACCTGATCACGCTGACGCTGAACGGCGACGCCAAGGTCCAGCTCGGTTCCGGTGGCAGCATCTCCACCCAGTCGCAGCTGAACGTATCCAATCTCGTCACCAAGGCGCCCGAAGCCGCCAATCCGGATGCGCCGTTGAAGCTCTCGCTCAATGCCGACATCGCCAAAGCCGGCAGCGTGATCGACTTGAAGAGCGTCCGTGTCCAGCTCCCACCGACGGCGCGCGCGAACAATGAACTCCGTGTCACCGGCAAGGCCGACCTGACCAGTCCCGAGGCCGTTTCCGGCAACGTCTCCATCGCGGCCGATGCGCTCGACCTGACTGATCTTTACGCCATCGCCACCGGCGGTCCCGCAACGGCTCCCACCCCTCCCTCGCCTGCTCCCGCTTCGACCAACTCGGGTGCGGCGATCAAGCTCCCCGTCGGCAAGTTCGACCTCTCCGTCGCCATCGGCCACGTCTTCCTCCGCGAGCTGGACGTCGCCGGACTCAAGCTCAACACCCAGGTCGTCGGCAGCCGCGTCACCGTCAAGCCGCTCGAACTTTCGCTCAACGGCGCGCCCGTCACGGCCTCGGCCGACATCGATCTCGGCGTGCCCGGCTACCGCTACGACGTCGCCTTCAAGGCGGACAAGGTCCCCACCGGCCCTGCGATCAACTCCTTCGCGCCGGAGCGCAAGGGCCAGTTCGACGGCGTCATCCTCGCCTCCGCCAACATCAAGGGCGCGGGCGTCGACGGCTTGGCGTTCAAGAAAAACCTCTCCGGCCAGCTCGCCTTCAGCCTGACCAACGTCAACATCCAGATCGTCTCCGCCAAATGGAAACCGATCCTGACCGGGATCGGTTTGGCCCTGCGCATCACCGACATCGCCCAGTCGCCGATCAACGCCCTCTATTCGCAGGTCGCGCTCGGCAACGGCCAGATCGACCTCAAGTCCACCGTCGTCGAGAGCGAGGCCTTCCGCGCCCACGTCACCGGCGTGATCCACATGGACGACGTGCTGACCAACTCGCTCCTCACCGGCCTCAGCCCGAAGATGGAGCTACGCCGTTCGCTCGCGAAAAAATCCAACCTGCTTCCCGACAACACGCCCGAGGACGTGAAGTATGTCGCCCTGCCCGATTTCATGAAGATGAAGGGCACCATCGGCAAACCCGACGTCTCCCTCGACGCCGTCACAGTCACCATGATGGTCCTGAAGTCCACGCCCCTCGGCAACGCCGCGAACCTCGGCGGCGGCATCCTCAAAGGCGGTGCCGGAGCCGTCGGCAACGTGGTTGGCGGACTTGGCGGACTCTTCGGAGGCAACAAGACCAACACCCCTTCAACCAACAAGCCTCCAGCCAATCCGCTCGATGGCCTGCTCAATCCCTTCCGCAAGAAATAACTCCCAAGCGATGCAAGCCGTCCTCGACTACCTCGACGCGAACTACGACCGGTTCCTGAAGGAACTCTGCGACTACCTCCGCTTCCCCAGCGTGTCCGCCCAGCCGGAACACGCGAAGGACATGGCGGCCTGCGCCGAATGGCTGCTGAAGCATTGCCGCGCCATCGGACTGGAAGCCGAGCTGCATCCGACCAAGGGCAACCCCATCCTCGTGGCCCGCACGCCGCGCAAGGCCGGCACGAAGAAGCCGCACTACATGGTCTATGGCCACTACGATGTGCAGCCGGCCGAGCCGTTCGAGCTGTGGAAGACGCCGCCCTTCGAGCCGCGCATCCAGGGCTGCAATCTCTTTGCCCGCGGTTCCTGCGACAACAAGGGCCAGAACTTCGCCCACCTGAAGGCCGTCGAGGCCTACCTCAAGACCGGCACCGAGCTGCCCTGCGACCTCACCTTCGTCATCGAGGGCGAGGAAGAGGTCGGCAGCAAAAACCTGATGCCCTTCATCAAGGCGCAGAAAGCCGCGTTGAAGTGCGACAACGTGGTCATCTCCGACAACGGCATTCCCCAGAAGAACCTCCCCGCCCTGACCTACGCGCTGCGCGGCATCATGGCCATCGAGGTGAAGCTGACGGGTCCGAACCGCGACCTGCACTCCGGCCTCTTCGGCGGCACGGTCGACAATCCCGCGATGGTCCTGAGCCAGATGCTGGCTTCGCTCCGCGACAAGGACGGCCGCATCACCATTCCCGGCTACTACAAGGACGTGCTGCCCCTCTCGAAGTCCGAGCGGGAATCCTTCAAACGGCTGCCGCAGGACGACTCGAAGTATGCGAAGTTCCTCGGGGTGAACGCGCTCTTCGGTGAGAAGGGTTTCACGACCATCGAACGCAAGAGCGCGCGGCCCACGGTGGAGATCAACGGACTGACCAGCGGCTACCAGGGCAAGGGCAGCAAGACGATCGTGCCTTCATGGGCCAGCGCGAAGCTCACCTTCCGCCTCGTTCCCGGCCAGTCGGCGAAGAAAGCCCACAAGACGATCCTCGCCCACCTAAAGAAGATTTGTCCGCCCACGGTGAAGATCGAGTTCGGCGACTATCACGGCGGCGAACCCTATCTCGTCTCGCCCACCAGCCCTGCGGCGCTGGCGGCGCTCCGCACACTCAGGCTGGCCTTCGGCAAGGAGCCGGCGGTGATGCGCGAAGGCGGCTCCATCCCCATCGTCGTGGACTTCAAGAAGGTGCTCGGCGCGGACACGCTGCTGCTGGGGCTTTCGCTGCCCGACGACAATCCGCATTCGCCCAACGAGAAGTTCGACCTCGATCTGTTCAAGGCCGGGATACGGATGGGGGCGTATCTCTGGCAGGAACTGCCGAAGGCGAAGTGAGCGGCTCACCAACCATGACCCTCGAAGACTTCGGCTGGAATGCGTTTCATGCGGACGCCTTCAAGGCCTACGCGAAACCTGGCATCGTGCCGGCGCGTGTGGCCATCGAACACCGGGGCGGCTACCAGATCGTGACGCCCGAGCTCGGACTCGTTCCGGCCACGGTCACCGGCCGGCTCCGCCATGCGCTGCGGAACAATGCCGAGCGTCCCGTCGTCGGGGATTGGGTGGCGGTGCAGCTGCCCAAGGGAGAAAAGAAGGCGGTCATCCATTACGTCACCAAAAGGCGGACCCGGCTTTCCCGCAATTCCGCCGGCAACGAAACCAACGAACAGATCCTCGCCAGCAACATCGACGTCGTGTTCGTGCTCGCGTCGCTCGCCTCCGAACTGAACGTCCGTCGGATAGAACGCTACGTGGCCGTGGCGGCGGATTCCGGGGCCAAGGTCGTCCTGCTGCTGACCAAGGCGGATCTCGTGGAGGACACCGAATCGGGGGCCGCCTTGTTGCGGGCCGCGATTCCCAATCTTCCGATCATCGTCATCAGCACGGTGCGCAAGCGCGGCTACAAGGAAGTCCTCACCCACCTGAATCCCAGGGACACCACGGTGCTGATCGGTCCGTCGGGCGTGGGGAAATCGTCGTTGATCAACCGCATCTGCAGCGAGGAGCTGCTGCCCGTGCAGGAAGTCCGCGAGGACGACCAGAAGGGCCGCCACACCACGACCCAACGCGAGCTGATGCCGTTGCCGAACGGCGCGCTCGCCATCGACACTCCGGGCATCCGCGAGCTCCAGATCTGGATCACAGAAGCGGAGCTGGCCGAAGCCTTCGCGGACATCGAGGCGCTTTCGCTCCGCTGCAAATTCACCACCTGCCGTCATGCGAACGATCCGGGCTGTGCCGTTCGCGGTGCCCTGGAAGCGGGAACGCTCCCGGCGGATCGCTTGGAGCACTATTTCAAGCTCAAGGGAGAAGCGGTCCAACTCCGCGAGCGCCAGCTGGGAAGAGCCTCCGTGCAGGAACGTCGCGTCAAGAAACGGCTGGTCTTCGAGCGGGACGATCCCTGGAGCAAGACGTGAAAAAAGGCAGCCGTGGCCGGGCTGCCTCTCACAACTACAGTCGAGGACCGGGCCTACTTGACGGGGATCTGCAGGAGCTGCGGGGCGGCCCACTGCTCGCCCTTGTCCTTGGTCACGTCACGGATGGTCTTCACCTCGGCGGCGGTCACAGCCGAACCCTTGTTGCCCCATTCGTTGCGGACGTAGCTGATGACGTTCGCGATGTCTTCGTCCGTCAACTGGTCACGCCAGGCCATCATCGCGTTGTTGTATTCGACGCCGTTGACCGTCATGGGCCCCTGAACGCCGTTCAGAACAATCCGGACCATGCGGTTGGGCCCTTCGACATTCACCCAGTCGGACTTGGCCAAAGGGGGGAACTGCCCGGGAGCACCGGCACCGTTGCCTTGATGGCAACCCACGCAGTAGGTGCCGTAGACTTTGCGACCTGGGATAAACCAAGGAGGCAACTCCGGCTTCGGAGTCGCATCATCGACTTCCTTGAAGCTCTCGAAACGTCCGTAGACATTCGGATCGAAGTCCGCACCCGAGTTGATCGAGCGGACAATCAGGGCGTAGACAAGAATGCCAAGCGCGGTCACGGCCCAGAGCGGCGCCGGGTTCAGCCGAACCTTGGGCTCGGTCCCGTTTTCCATCGCTGGCTTGTTGGAGAGATCGCTCATGGCTCGGCGTTACTTCGCAGCTCCATTCGTCACGGTCTGGCTGACCGCGTTGGTCTTGGCTTTGGGCCGATAGATCGGCGCCTCGAAGAGGTTCACGTCCTGGCGCAGGCTCTTCAGGTAGGCCACCAGGGCGCGGGCCTCCGAGTTCGGGACCACCTCGTAGCCGGTCTGGTATTTCTTCGGGAGAACGACGGACTCCGGCAGCTTCAAGGCCGAGGTGGAGCCGCCCTGCGGCATGACCTTCCGATAATCGAAGAGGTGCAGATACGGCGGCATGGTCGACTTGTTGCCGGCTTTGCCGTCCATGAACGCGTTGGGCGCGAACAGGTGGACGAAGTGCCAGTTCTCGTCCGGCTGACGCAGTCCGATGTTGGAGAGATCGGGTCCCAGCCGCTGCACGCCGAACATGGCGGGCTGGTCGAAAAGATAGTCGCGATGGACGCTGAAGCGGTTCAGCTGGGTCCACCGGGCATCGGCCGGATGCGGCGAAACCTGCTGGCTGTGGCAGTAGTAGCAGCCTTCGCGCTGGTAGATCTCACGGCCTTGGGAGGCGAGGCCCGCGCGGGCCTGGGGATAGATTTCCCCGACATCCCCTTCGGCAGCGGGGCGGTTCAAAGGCTGGAGCTGGACGTCCGGCTGTTGACGTCCGATCTGGACCTGCGGGGCAAGGACCATCCCCGACCACGAGCCGAGAAATGTGAGCAGCAATCCGAGAAAGATGAGCGTGCCGTGGTTCATTGCTTCGCCTTCGATCCGGTGGTTTCGGCGGCCCACGTGGTGCAGCCGCAATCCTCGACGGCGACCGTCTTAAGCATGCGGATGATCTGGGAGAGCACCAGAAGCGCGGAGATGAGCAGGAAAAGGAAGCCAAGGGTGCTCATGCCCATGAAGGGGACGAGGCCTTTGACGACATCGGCCGGGGCCTTGGTTTCATCCGCCCAGATCGACGCCTGCTTCAGTCCTCCCAGGATCAGGGGGATGCTGGTCATGAACAAAGCCACCAGCGACGCCGCGATGCTGCCGATCTTGAAGCTGCGTCCGAGCAGGCCCGGGAGCATCAGGTTGTAGCCGGCCAGGATGGAGAAGCCCACGAAGCCGAAGAGGAGCATGAATGTGAGTCCGGGGCTGAACAGCGTCAGCTGTAGCGTCAGGTTCCGGCTGCGGAGATAGAACGAAGCGCTCAACAGGGCGTAGGAGACCAGGGCCGTCAGCGCAAACCGTGCGAAGCGCAGGGACAACGAATCCTTCTCGGAAACCGCCTCGCCATCGGTCGAGTTCCAGAGGTTGTGGACGATGAGCGCGATGGGAACGAGGAAGATCAAGTTGGCCGACTCGCTGATGGTGATGATCCAGCGGGGAAGCGGCGCACCCGAATGCACTCCACCCCAGCCCGCGAGGATCGCCAGGGTCCAAAAAGCGAACGTGGCGGACGAGCGGCTGTGGAGATCCGTCTTGGAGGTCTTGGGAATGACGTAGAACAGGGCACCCAGCCCAAGGAATCCGAACCACAGCCAGGTCATGCTGTTGATGAACCAACCGTTGACGGAGAGCTGGACCGCACCGCGCACAGTCTGACCAAGCAGCGTCCAACTGGCCGTCCCGAGCATCCAGGGCAGCGTCAGAAGCGCACCGATGATGAACCACGCCGCCGGATACAACGTCCGCTCGGTCCGGGAAGCGATGGTGAGAAGACCGCACACCGAAATCACGATCGACGCGACGAACAACATCGCCTGCGCGCCGGCGGGCATTTCCAGCCAGGGCAGCCCGGTGTTGTAGCCGGCGAGAATCCCGAGGGTGCCGATCAGGACCGTGCCGTTCCAAAGCACTCCGCCAAAGGTGAGCACGGCCGGCAGGGCCACTTTGGTCCGGCCAGTCCGGGCCAGAATCCAGATGCCTAACGCCGCTCCCGACTGGCTGAGAAACCCGTAGAGGAAGGCGTTCATCGCGGCCGGTTGGAGCCGGCCATAGGAAAGAAACGGAAATGAGGCACCCAAGTTGGGTCCGTGCATCTTCATCGCCGAAAGGAAGAACAGGAACGCGGCGAAGGCGAACCAGAGGGCGCCAAACACCGAAAGGAACAACAGCGGGATCTTGGCTCCGGAATCCTGATCGGACCGGACGCTGGCCTCGCGGGCTACTTCCGCCTGGATGGAGGGTGAAGCGGGCATGGAGGCGCGGCTCACTCGAAGGCGTTGGGCTTCTCCGGCAGCTTCGCCGTGGCGGTTTCCAACCGTTCAAGCAGGACCTTGCGGGCCGCCACGGGATCCTGCCATTCGCGGAGGGTGAGCTCCATGGCGGAGTTGATGGGCAAGCGATAGATACCGCGCTGCGGATCGATGACCGCGGCGTTGGTCAGTGTCGCGGTCGTGGCAGCCGTCACTTCCTGGCGGAACTTGAGGCGCTCGGCCGAACGCTGGGCCGCGATGTCGGGCGGGGTCACCTGGCGGGTCGCGAGACGGACGGTGCCGTAACCGATGGCTATCGCGCCGACGATACCGATGAGGTAGATGCCGCAGGGCTTCCTGGTTTCGCTGCTCATGGTTTCAAAGGGTTACTTGATGCCAAGGTGGGCGGCTGTGATGGAGCCCTTGGCCGGAGGGACGTAGATCCCGAGGCACTCCGCCATGCGCGGATCCCTCTGCGGATAGGGCGGATTGGCCTTGTAGAGTTTCAGCCAGGCCATCGTGGTGATGCCGCCGATGAAGGCCATGCAGGCCAGGTCCGCGTAGTGCAGGACAAAACCTTCCTTGTGAAGGACGGGCATAATGTTGAACTGCATGTCCATGTAATGGACCACCCAAGCGAGGGCGACCACCGGACCCATGATGGCGATGCTCCTCTTGGCGTCCTGGCGCAGCATGATGAGAAAGGGCACGAAGAAATGGCCGAAGATCATCAACATGCCGACGCCATACCAGGAACCAGCCTCACGGCGGATGAACCAGAAGGTCTCTTCCGGCATGTTGGCGTTCCAGATGAGGAAGTATTGGGAGAAGGTGATGTAGGCGTAGAAGACGGTGAACGCGAAGAACATCGTGCCGATGTCATGGAACGTCTTCTTAGTGACCACTGCGCGAAGAGGCCCAGTGCGCTGCAGCAGCATTGTGATGATATAGAGCGTGCCGTAGGTCAGCCAGACGCTGCCGGCGAAGTAGAAGACGCCATACATGGTGCTGAAGAACTGGTGCATCAGCGACTTCATCAGCATGAAGCAGAGGAACGTTCCCGAGAAGGCGAAGGCGAAGATGCCCCAACCGGCATGGACCCGGTTGCTGAAGGTCCACTTGGCGGCTCCGTCCTTGTCCTGGCCGGTCGTGTTGGACCGGAACTTCCAGGCAAGGAAGGTCCAGACCGCGAAGCAGGCGGTGATCATGATGACCCATCCCGCCCTGGTGAACAAAGGCTGCTTGGCCTCAAGGGCGTGGTCGGTGTGGACATCGGCGAAGAGCCAGGGATAGAGCTGGATCTTGTCGCTCAGGGCGAAGCCGACGATGGGAAGCCAGAGGAGGAACATCACCGGGGCCAGCATCGCGATGTTTTCGATGATGCGCCGCAGCGGAACCGTCCAATAGGCGTCGAAGAGGTGATGGATCAGGACCAAGAACAAGCCCCCGAACACGAGGCTCAGGAAGAACATGTAGGCGGTGAGGTAGGAGTAGGCGAGCTGCTTGCCGTGGTCCGCGACATCGGTGCCCGGCACCTTCGTCGCGAAAAACGCGACCACGCCGAGGATGAGGCCGACGACGGTCAGGATGAGCGGCAGCTTGCCCCAGATCGGAGCGAGCTTCAGCGTTGCGACTTCTTCTTTGGCGTGGGAGGCCATAGTTCTCGAAATATTACTTCTTCAGGGTGGCCATGATGTCCGCCGGGACTTCGTCCTTCGTGGCCAGACGGGCGCGTTGTAGGGCGCGGACGTAGACGATGACGGCCCAGCGGTCGGCGGGTTCCAGCTTGTCGGCATAACCCATCATCGTGTTCTTGCCGACGCTGATCGTGTGGAATATCTCGCCGTCCGCCATCCTCACGATGCGGGGGTCATGGAGACTGGCCGTGGCGGTCATGCCATACTTCGAGGTCACGCCCTTGCCATCGCCGACCGAGCTGTGGCAGGGGGAGCAGTAGATGTTGTAGCGCTGCTGGCCCCGTTCCATGAACTGGGCTGTGACCGGAGCGGGAATGAGCTCAACGAAGTTCGTCTTACCGGAGATTTTGCCGGTGTTGAAGGGGTGGGACTGGTGGCCGAATACCTTCTCGGCACCCACCTGCACTGCGGACGCGTGAGCCACCGTGCCTTCAACGGGCAGGCGGGACGAGAGCCCGTCGGGAAAGAAGTTGTTCGGAGCCTGGGGACGCAGCTTGGGCTGGCGATCCATGTCGGGGAACAGCTCGATCGGCGTGTTCCTGGTGAAGCTGCCGCGGAAGCCGGCCACGGCCACGACTCCGACCACGAGAACGAAAAATCCAACAAGGAAGTAGCGCATTATTCCTCCACCTGCTCGATGTGCTTGCCGCCTGTGGATTCGAGCAGCTTGCGGGTTTCAGTCTCGGAATAACGCGGATCGGTCACTTCGACCGCGATGAAGAACTTGTCGTTCTGGGCGCCCGCGTGGAACCTCTTATTTTTGAAGAGCGGGTTATACCAGCGGGGCAGCTTGTTGAGGACCGCCATGCCGAAGAGCGTTCCGAACGCCGAGAGCAGGATCGTCAACTCGTAGCTCACCGGGAAAGCGTAGAGCGGGCTGAAGAGCGGTTTGCCGCCCACCACGATCGGATAGTCATACTGGCTCATCCACCAGATCATGCCCATGCCGATGGTGAAACCGGCGCAGCCGCCAATGAAGCTGAAGTATCCAACCTTGGATTCGCCCAGGCCCATCGCGTCGTCCATGCCGTGGATCGGGAACGGGGAATACACGTCCCAATACTTGTAGCCGGCGTCGCGCACCACTTCGGCGGCGTGCATCAGGTCGGCCGGAGTGTCGTATTCGGCGAGGATGGAGTGGGGACGGTTGAAGGTGCCGACCTGGCCCGTCGCCCCCGTGGATTGAGTCGCGTTACTCATCAGTGATGCCCTCCCTTGGCTCCGCCGAGCGGATGGTGCGGATCGGCCTGCGGCGTCACGCCCTTGACTTCGGAGATGGCGATGACCGGCAGGAACTTCATGAACAGCAGGAACAGCGTCAGGAACAAGCCGAACGATCCGGTGAACGTCATGATGTCCACCCAGGTCGGACTGAACATGCCCCAGTTCGACGGGAGGAAATCGCGGTGCAACGAGGTCACGATGATGTTGAAGCGCTCGAACCACATGCCGACGTTGACGAAGCCGGCGATGATCCAGACGAAGACCAGGTTGGTCCTGAGCTTCTTGGACCAGAAGAAGTGCGGGCTGATGACGTTGCAGATCATCATGCTCCAGTAGGCCCACCAGTAGGGCGCGGGATCGACCCCGAACATCGGCCCGAAGATCCACGGATCCGCAGCGCGGTTCTTGATGAACACGTCCAGCTCGTAGGGATTGCCTCCATACCATGCGACGAAGAACTCCATGATGTAGGCGTAGCCGACGATCGAGCCCGTCGCGAGGAGCACCTTGCACATCAGTTCGACGTGCCGAACGGTGATGAGGTCCTCAAGTTTGCAGAGCGTCCGCAGGGGGATCATGAGGGTCAGAACCATGCCGAAACCGGAGAAGATCGCGCCGGCCACGAAGTAGGGCGGGAAGATCGTCGCGTGCCATCCCGGGAGCTGGGAAACGGCGAAGTCGAAGGAAACGATCGAGTGGACGGAGAGAACCAACGGCGTGCTCAATCCGGCCAGGATCAGATAGGCCTTCTCGTAGTTGCTCCAGTTCCGGTTGGAACCGCTCCAGCCGAGGGCGAAGAGGCCGTAGAAGAACTTGCGGAGCTTGGTCTTGGCGCGATCACGCATCGTCGCGAGATCGGGAACCAGTCCGGTATACCAGAAGAGCGTCGAAACCGTCGCATAGGTCGAAACGGCGAACACGTCCCAGAGCAGCGGTGAACGGAACTGGGGCCAGATGCCGTTCGAATTGGGGAACGGGATCAGATAGCCGGGCAGCGTGGCGAACCAGACGCGGCCGGTATGGATGACCGGGAAGATGCCGGCGCAGACGACGGCGAAGATGGTCATCGCTTCGGCGGCACGGTTGATCGAGGTCCGCCATTTCTGCCGGAGCAGGAAGAGCACGGCCGAGATCAGCGTTCCGGCGTGGCCGATGCCGATCCAGAAGACGAAGTTCGTGATGTCCCAGGCCCAGGCGTTGGGCTGGTTCAGGCCCCAGACACCGACACCGGTCGAGATCAGGTAGGTCACCATCGTGAACAGCATCAATGTTCCGAGAGCGCTGATGAGGAAAGCCGGCCACCACCACTTGGGCGTCTTGCCCTCGGCCACACTTGCGACCTGGTCGGTGATCCACGCCAAAGAGCGGTTGTGATGGACCAACGGCTCGCGCACGAGTTCGGGCGGCGGACCCTGAACCTTTGGAAGTCCGGATGAAACTGCGACGTCCGAGGCCATTAGTGCGCTCCTTTCTTCCCGGCAGCGCCGTGGGATTCGAGCGGGTTGCCTTTGCCCGCTTCCTGATATTCTTTCATGGTGAAGGCGAGTTCATACGCATCCGGCATCTTGGGATTCGGATTGCGGATGCGGGCGAGGTAGGTGACGCGCGGACGGGTCTCAAGGAAGCCGAGGACCTCGTAGTTGCGCTGGCTGGCGCGGAGCTTGGCCACACGGCTGTTCGGATCAAGCAGGTTGCCGAACTCGATGGCCTCAGCAGGACACGCTTGGGCGCAGGCCGAGGTGAAGGTGCCTTCGGGAACCCGCACGTCGCTGGATGGGCCGGCCTTGACCTTCTGGTTGATCTTGGCCTCTTCGATGCGCTGGACGCAGAAGGTGCACTTCTCCATCACACCGCGCATGCGGACGCTGACGTTCGGGTTCTTGCCGAGCTTGATGATCTCCCACTCAGCCGAGCTGTTCTTGTCGACGCCCATGATGCCCTTGTAGAGGCCGGCATCGGTCGTGACCCAAGAGGTGGCGCCGCGCTTGGACGTCTTGACGTCGGCGTAGTCGTTCTCGCGCTTGTTGTAGTCGAAGAAATTGAAGCGGCGCGCCTTATACGGGCAGTTGTTCGAGCAATACCGCGTGCCGATGCAGCGGTTGTAGGCCATGACGTTCAGGCCTTCCTCGTCGTGGACCGTGGCGTTGACAGGGCAAACGCTCTCGCACGGCGCATTCTCGCAGTGCAGGCACATCATCGGCTGACTGGCCACCTGCGGATCTTCGACGGATCCGGCGTAGTAGCGGTCGATGCGGAGCCAGTGCATCTCGCGGCCCTTGAGGACCTGGTCCTTGCCGACGATGGGGACGTTGTTCTCCGACTGGCAGGCAACGACGCAGGCCGAGCAGCCGACGCAGGAGTTCAGGTCGATGACCATGCCCCACTGGTGGACTTCGCTCTTGAGGATCTGACGGCGATCCGCGCGGGGCCCGAGGCCACCGTTCACGTTCGTGCCGTAGGTTTCATAGGGATGCTCGTAGATGCCCTTGGGACGGTTCTCCACCCGGCCGGTCGTCTTCACCTCGTAGGTGTCGATGACCCCAGGGAAGTGCGCCTCTATATCCATGTTGGTGGCGAAGTCGGCCTTCGTCTTCCAATTCTCGAGCGTCGCCTCACGGACGATTGGACGGCCTTCCATCGAGTTGTGCTCCTGCGTCGTCGCGAGGGTCAGCATCTTTCCCGTGCGCGTCAGGGAAGCGCTGGGGGCGATGTAGGGGGCGGAAGCCGTGCGGATCTTGTAGGCGTTGAAACCGGACTTGCGTCCGACGCGGCCGGTCATTTCGCGGCCATAACCCAGGGCGACCACGACGACATTGTCCGCCAGACCAGGCTGGATCCAGACGGGTCCGGTGACTTCGCGGCCATTGACCTTGATCGTGACTTCGTCGTTGCCGACGAGGGATTCGTTGCTCTTGAGGGCCTTGCCGAGCGAGTCGGCATTGCGGATGCGCTGGCTCGTGAGCTTGGTGATCTCAAGACCGAGGTCCTTGGCCGTCGTCGCACTGACGGCGATGACGTTTTCCCAGACGATCTTGCTGACTGGATCAGGCATTTCCTGGAGCCAGCCGTTGTTGTTGTAGCGTCCGTCATCGAGGCTGTAATCGCGGGCAAAAACGACTTCGAGCTTGTCCTTGGAAGGCGCAGCCGAAGCGGTGTGGCTGAGGGCAAGACCGGATGCCAACGAAACACTCACCGGGCTGGCGGCGGACTTGGCCAGATAACCGTCGTGCAGGAACTGCTTCCAAGCCTCGTCGGCATCCAACTGGGCGATGCTTCCCAGCTGCTGCGAGAAGGTTTCACGGACAACGTCGTAGGCGCGAACGGCCGGGAATCCACCGACACGGGCGATCACCTCGAGCTCGGTCAGGCCATTGAACAGCGGCTCGATGAGCGGCTGCACGGGAACAAGCGTTCCATCCGAAGTGCGGGCATCGCCCCAAGACTCGAGAAAGTGGGCCTGGTTGAGATGCCACGTCGCGATCGCCGTCGTTTCGTCCTCGTAATAGCCGAGGCGGACGACGTTCCTGACCTTTTTGGCAGCCGCTGCGAAATCGAGATCCGCCGGGGTGTTGTAGGCCGGGTTGCCGCCGAGGATGACCAGCGAACTGACGCCACCAGCATTGAGCTTGGCGACGAGGTCACCGATCGAACCCTCCGCCGCCGGAGCGGGCAGATAGACCACCGTCTTGCCGACATTGCCGAGGGCGACGTTGATCGCATTGGCCATGATGTGCGCGACAGCGGGCTGCTGGTAACCAACGAGAACGAGGCTCTGGCCCTTGTTGGCGACGAGGTCGGCGGCGCAGGTCGTGATCCACGATTCGGCCGTGCCGCCTTTGTCGCCAACCTTGTTCGATACAGGGAAGCTGGTGACGAGGGAGGAGAAGATGTCGGACGAACCGGTCAGCTTCGCGACCTCGGAACCGAGGCGCGCAAGCGCTCCGACAATGCGGCTCGGAGCCAGACGAAGACGGTGATCGGCATTGGTGCCGGTGACGGACATCGCGCCTTCGACGATGTAGAGGCGGTTCATCACGTCGGTCGACTTGTCGACCTTCCGGCCCTTGGCGAAGCCGCGGATGTTGACGCAGGAATTCTCCTCGGCACCGAGGAAATCCGCGTCGAACGAAGCGATCGCCTTCGCCTCTGAAAGCTTGAAATAGGGCGCGACCGGTTTGCCGAAAGCGGCCGTGGCACCCTCCACATGCACGTAGGGATCGACCGGCTCGTAGACGTGGACGCCGGCAGAAGGGAATTTCTTCTTCAGCTCCGCCAGCAGCCGGGCCCGCGAAGGGGAGCTGTTGCGTTCCAGCAAGAGCGCGAGACCGGCGCCGCCATTGGCCGCCGCTTCCCGGGAAATTCCCGCGAGCGCGTCAGAAACGGCTCCGGAGGTGACGGCGGAAGCCCCCGATCCCTCGCGCTTCCACGAACGCATGGAGCGATCGGGATCGTAAAGGTTCAGAAGCGAGGCCTGGGCGTAGACGTCCGTGCTGCCGTTGCTGTCCGGATGACCGGAGTTGCCTTCAGCCTTCGTCGGACGTCCGTCGTGCGACCGGACCAGCAGCGGAACCGCGCCACCCTTGGCCGGCATGCAAGTCGCATAATAGACCGGCTTGCCGTGGATGTAGTTTTCCGGCTGCCTGCCGAACGGAACGATCTTCTCAACCGGACGACGGCACCCGCTCAGCCCGAAGCCCGCCAACAGGAACGAGGCGGACATCAGCTTGACGAAATTGCGGCGCGTGACCGGATCGGTCATCTCGCTGGCACCGGCGGGAAACTCCTTTTCGGCCCACTCGCGGAACTCGGGGGTCTCGGCCACCTGATCGAGACTGCGCCAGTATTTCGGGCCGACTTCCGGCTCAGGGCATTGGGGCGGAATCGTTTTCATCGATGGCAAGCGGAGCAGTTCTGGGACGCGTTCACCTTCCAGTCGTGGGCCAGCTTCAGGCCGCTCTTCAACTGCTTCTCGGAGTCGACCTTCAGGTCGAGGTTGTAGACGTCCTTGGGATCACGCAGCGCCTGCTCGGGGTTCCGGTGGCAGTCCAGGCAGAAGGACATGCTGAGAGACTTGGCATGGTAGACCTCGTCCATGTGGTTGATCTGGCCATGGCACTCGACACACGAGATGCCGCGGCTCACATGGACGGAATGGTTGAAATAGACGTAGTCGGGGACCTTGTGGATCTGCACCCACTCGATCGGCTTGCTCGTGGTGTAGCTCTGGCGGACTAGCTCCAGCTTGGGCGACTCCTTCAGCACGATGCTGTGGCAGTTCATGCAGGTGTTCGCCGCCGGGACATTCGAGAACCACGACTTGTCCACGTTGTTGTGGCAGTAGCGGCAGTCGATCTGGAGCTGGTTGGCGTGAATGTCGTGCGAGAACGCCACCGGCTGCGTGGGCTTATAGCCGACGCGCGTATACTTCGGGGTGAAGTAATACCCGACGGCGCCCAGCGCGAATGTGCCAAGAAGGGCGGCACCAATGCCGACCTTCAAGGGCAGCGAATTGGTCCATTTCGGAAAAAAGTCTGACATTTCAGTGCTCCGGATGGCTCAAAAACGCGATGCCTTTCAGCCTGAACTGCGCTGGGATCACAGCCTCGAAAGTTCGGCGAGGCCCGGTTTTGAACGTGTCCGTCAGCAGGTGAGACAAATCACATCTCACCCGCCGCCCGCGTTTCTAAGCCGCCACTTTTTTGAAGCAAGAATAGTTTGTGAAATTTTTCACTAATTCAGCTTCGTAACCCTGCCCATTAGCTGGCGGCGCGCATTTTGCCCCTGAGAATCAGTGTTTCTTGCCTTGGCGATGGTGAGGGCGGAGATCCCGCTCAGAGGAACTGCATCGACCCGACCAAGCGCACCAACGAACCCACCACCAGCCCAATCCATCCACCCAGAAGCATCAACCGAAGTGGTTCAGGAAGCGAAAACCGGCAATAGGAAGGCTCGTTCATCGCGGAAAAGCTGGATCAACACGTCCGTCAGGACTCCCCGGAAATTGACCCGCCTCGGACGGGAGTTGCACTGAATCGATCAGAATCAGTTTTCTTTCCGGCAAGAATCAGTCACTCATCGTCAATCCCAGTGTAGCTGAAATCCATTCCCGGGAGCGAAATGCCCCCGGATGCAGGCCCTGTGGCTTGCGCCAGTGCAGAAAGGTCCATCGCCATGAAAGTCAAACCATCGAACAAGTCAGGCAAAGTCATCATGGAAGTCGGCTGCAAGGATACGCCCATCCTCGCCGCCAGCTCCGTCGCCACGTCGCCCATCGCACTGAAGAGCATCCTGGTCCCGGTGGATTTCTCGGAATGTTCCGAGAAGGCCCTCCTTTACGCGCGGGGTTTCGCGAAACAGTTCGGAGCCCGCATCGTCCTGCTCCACGTCGTCGAGCTGTCGTATTCCTACGCGGACATGGCCATCTTCGACTATGCGAGCCTGGAGAAGGATCTCCGACGGGGTGCCGAGATCCGGCTCCAAAACCTCGCCAAGGGAGTCGAAAAGGCCGGCACCAAGGTCACCGTCGAGATCCGCCTTGGCCGGCCGGCGCGGGAAGTGGCCAAGATCGCCAAGGAGCTTGGCACCGATCTGATCGTCATCTCCACACACGGCTACACGGGCTTGAAGCACGCGCTGCTCGGCAGCAATGCGGAAACGATCGTGCGACATGCCCCCTGCCCCGTCCTCGTCGTGCGTCCGCAGGAACACGAGTTCTTGAAAGCGTAAGGCCATGGACGACGGCGGAAGGAGGCTTTCGGAAGGAGGCGCCCAAGGGAAATGCGGCACGACCGCCTACGGTTGCCCGCGCGACTTCCTCGACAATCGCTTAGTCTACGTCGTCATCTCGCCGCGGACTCGGGGACTGTCCATCGGGGCCAGTCTCAACCCGGACCGCCAATGCAACTTCGACTGCGTCTACTGCGAAGTGAACGACCTGAACGACTCCGGCGCGCAGATTCCCCTCGGCCAGATCAACTCGGCCACGCGCCAGGCCATGAACCCGGCCTGCGGCCATCTGCCCCTTCAAGCCCTGTCCGCGATCGCGCGGACGGTCCGCCATGTTTCAGGACTGAGGGCGGAAGTCTTCTGAGGATTTGAAATCCGCGCGTGTCCGTAACGATCCACCAGCCATGCCCTCACTCTTTCACAGCGAAGTCCTCGGAGAAATCGGGTTTGAAGGATCCGACCACCTTGTGACCGCCACGGTTGAAGGCCGTTTTGATCCGGACCATAACCGTGTCACAGTTCAATGGGATGCATTCCTCCGACCAACCGACATCAGCCAGAAAGACCTGCCATCGCGCCCGACGTGGCTGCCCGTGGCCGATCACATCGGCGAGTCGATGGACCACGAGGAGGCCGGCCCGTTTATCGCAGAAGCATTCACAAAATGGGTGCGCCACGTCCGCGCCGCCGAGCAGTCGGCGGGGGACGCCGCCCTCATTAATCACCACCACTGATCGGATTTCGCCATGACCCAAGACACCCGCAAAGAAGTCCCGCCCCTCGAGAATCCCGCGCTCGAAGCGGCGATGGCAGGTCATCCGTTCCTCAAGGATCTGCCGCCGCCCATCTTAAAGAAGCTGGCGGACTCCGGCATGGTCATGCGCTTTCCGGCGGGCCAGCGGATCTTCATCGAAGGCGATCCCGCGAACCGCTTCTACCTCATCGTCACGGGAACCGTCGTCCTCTCCGCACCCGCGTCGGAAGGCCGCTCCGTCACGCTCCAAACGATCGGGGCGGGCGACGTCCTGGGATGGTCCTGGCTCATCCCTCCCTACTCCTGGCTCTTCGACGCCACCGCCGAAACCGACGTGGAGGCCATCTTCTTCTACGGAACCCGTCTGCGGGAGGAGTGCGAGAGCGACCACGACCTCGGCTACGAGCTGATGAAACGCATGGGCACCATCGTCGTGCATCGGCTCCAATCCGTGCGGCACAAGCTCGTGGCGCTTGCCTCCGCCAAGGACCGCTGAGCCGACGGTGAGGTGTTTGTCCGGCTAGGTTCCGTGGATTCAACCGTTCAGACGCCCAGGCCCTTTTTGGCCAGCAGATTCACGATCTTTACCGCGATGAAGCCCGCCCAGATCAGCATCATCGCGCCCGACACCCGAATCGTCACGATGAGCGTCCGGTCGGTCAGGCGCTTGCGCAGCCGCCCTACCACATAGGCAAGGAGGGTGAACCAAACGCTCACCCCGATCGTCACGCCCGTGATGAACGCGGCCTTGCTCTCCAGCGTGGGCTTCACATAGCCGCGCGACATGAAGAAGACCGCGATGGCGATCCAGAACGGCAGGATGCCCAAGTTGCCCATCGTGCGCACGAATCCGATCATGAAGGCCGAATGCGGGTGCAGTTTTTCCTGCACCACCTCGACGCTGTGCGGTTCCTTCGGCACCCCCGGCGCGAGCAGGTATTTGAGGCCCAGAAAAAACATCAGGCAGAAGCTACCCAGTTCCATGATCGCCACGATCTTCGGACTGGTGAAGAAGGCGGCGAAGCTCGCGAAGGCCATCGCGCAGTAGATCATCTCCATCGACGTGGCGCCCAGGCCGATCATCAGCGCCCAGAAGAACCCGCGGCGCGCGCCTTCCTTGACGATGGATGCGTTGATCGGGCCGACCGGGATGCAGATGGCGAAGCCCACGGCGAGGCCGATGCCCCAGGTGGTCAGGAGTTGCTGGAAATGATCCATCGGGAATTACGGGTTCCTGACGGACGGACCGGCCTCGTCCGAATCCTCCTCGTCCTCGTCCTCCTCCACGTCGTCGCGCAATTTGCGGGAGACGCGGGTCCGGATGAATCCCCAGAGCAGATACACCGTGAAGGTCGCAGGCAGGACGTAGAACAGGAGCTTCTCCCGGAAGATCACCAGGCTGCCGACGACGAGAGCGCCGAGCATCGTCTTGAGAAACGTGCTGCGCGAACGAAGCCCGAGCGACTTGAAGCTCGGATACTTCACCGTGCTCACCATCATCACCGAGAGCATCACTAGGACGGCCGCGAGCATGTAGTTCCAATTGCCCAGCGAACGTTCCTTTTCGTTCATCTGGATCACCAGAAGCGTCAGCGACGACACTAGGCCGGCCGCCGCCGGGATCGGGAACCCGAGGAACTCCTTGCCGCCGCCCCCGCCCGCCATGGTCGCGAGGCAGTTGAACCGCGCCAGGCGGAACGCCCCGCAAAGCAGGTAGGCCGATGCGATCAACCAGCCGATCTGGGTGTGGTCTGGGAAAAGGTCGGCCAGCACCACGCGATGCACGAGAAACGCCGGCGCCACGCCGAAGGAGACCACGTCCGCCAACGAGTCGAATTCGCGGCCGAAGGGGCTCTCCACCCCGATCATCCGCGCCACCCGCCCGTCGAAGAGATCGAAGATGCAGGCCAGGAGGATGAAGCCGAGCGCCAGCTTGATGGGCATCCAGTTCACCATGCCCGCCGCGTTCGGGATCAGGTCAGCCTCGACGATCTTCGTCAACGCCACGAAGCCGCAGAAGAGGTTGCCGGCCGTGAGCAGGTTCGGGAGAAAGTAGATCCTAAGCTTCGCCTCGGGGGCGTCGCCCGGACCATCGGGGCTTGGTTGGTTGGATGGGCCTCCCATGGGTGTTGATCGGTTTAGCGAGAGTCAGCCACACCTGCGGCCGGCGGGGCAAGAAGCGTCACAGTTCCTTCACGATGTATGGCGCGAACTCGGCATGGAGATAGGGTGGAATCCGCGCACGCAGCACGGCTTTCTCCGCCCCCTCATAATCCGTTTCGATCACCTGCGCCACCTCGTGCAGGCGGGCGATGACCGCCGAGTCGCCGTAGGGCACCGCCAGTTCCACGAACTCCCGGATAGGCCGCAAGCGCGTGCCGATCTCCGCCAGCAGCGCGTCCGTCCCCTCGCCCGTCCGGGCCGAGACCATCGCGCAGTCCGGAAAACGATCGGTGAACCGCGCCTTGAACGCGGGGTCCGACATCCGGTCGACCTTGTTGAAGACCATGAACGTCGGCTTCCCGCTCGCCCCCAGTTCTTCGAGGACGAGGTTCACGGCCACGATCTGTTCCTCGGCCTGTGGATGGCTGATGTCGACCACATGGACGAGCAGGTCCGCCTGGACGACTTCTTCAAGGGTGGCCTTGAAGGCTTCGACAAGCCCGTGTGGCAGCTTGCGGATGAACCCGACCGTGTCGCTGAGGAGCACGTTCTGGTTCGTCGGCAAACGCAGCCGCCGCGTGGTCGGATCCAGCGTCGCGAAGAGTCTGTCCTCGGCCAGGACCGCAGCGCCCGTGAGCCGGTTGAGCAGGGTTGACTTGCCCGCGTTCGTGTAGCCGACGATGGAGGCGAGTGGCCATTGGTTGCGCTGCCGACCGGCGCGCTGCGTCTTGCGCTGGCGTTCCACCGCTCCGAGCTCGTCCTTGATCTTGTCGATGCGTTCCTGCGTCTTGCGGCGGTCGGATTCGAGCTGCGATTCGCCTTCACCACCGATGGACCCGGTAGAACCACGCTGGCGCGACAAGTGCGACCAGAAACGGGTCAAACGGGGCAGGAGATATTCAAGCTGCGCCAGCTCGACCTGCATCTTGCCCTCCCGGGTGCGGGCCCGTTGACCGAAGATCTCCAGGATCAGGCCGGTGCGGTCCATCACCTGGCAGCCGAATATCTCCTCCAGATTACGTCCCTGCCCTGGCGACAGTTCGTCGTCGAAGATGACCGTGTCGACGCCCAGTAGCTTGCAGTTCTCGGCGAACTCCCTGGCCTTGCCGGGCCCGATGTAGGTGGCGGGCGTGATGCGTTCGATCTTCTGCACGCCCCGCTCGGCGACCTCCAGACCGGCGGTCTTGGCCAGCTCGGCGAGTTCGTCCAACGAGTCCTGGATGTCGAACGAATCCCCGGCCTTGAGCTGGATGCCCACAAGGAAGGCGCGGTTAGTGCGGCGGACGAAGGTATCGATCAGAGCTTTCAAATGAGTCCCGCAACCTAAGCACAGAATCGCCGGGGAAGAAACGTGGAAGATGCCGATGAAGCCCGGAACCACAAAGCCACCGGGCCTGTCTTCACGCCTGAGACCGCAGCGGAACCATCGAACACCTGCAAAAACCAGCCGTAGGAAGACCACCGCGCCTGCGGCGGCCGTCAACACATCATGCCGGCCTGATCAGGACTGCGGACACTGCGGACCAACCGGCCCTGATCAAGCGCCGCCGTGGAGCTTCTTCAGGATGGGACCATTGAAGCTCTGGAGGTAGCCGTCGGATGAGCGGACGCGGAGCGACTGTTTCACGATCTCCACCACGACGCCCGTGAATCCGTTGATCTCCACCTGTTCACCGAAGGCGCACTTCGGAAAGTCTTCCCGGCCGACCAGATCGCGGATCTGGACGACGGGCTTCGTGAAATCCGGTTCCTCTATGACTTCCCTGACCGGCGCCGGCGCGATCTGCACGGAGGGAGCGGCGTCGAGCTCGGGATCCTGCCGGCGACGCGCGGTCGCCCGGGGTGAGGATTCGGCATCAACGGCGCGAGCCGGCGCCGAGGGCTGAGCCTCGATGGGGACGGGCGGGACGAACAGCGTGCGCAGGCGGTTCACGTTGAAACTCTGCGTGAGGCCCTCCGGCGGCTTGACCTTAATGGAGTGCTTCACGATGGCGACGACGACTCCCTCATAGCCGGAGATGTCCACGTATTCGCCCAGGATGCATTCCGGAAAATCCGCGCGGCCCACGAAATCACGAATCGGCCGGACAGCACGGGAGAAATCAGGCTCGCCGGGCACCGGGGCGGAGGTGGGGGACTCTACCGGACTGTCAGACGAATTCGATGACATGAGCCAGATAGCATCGCGCACCCATGCTGGTTCCGACAACGCAATTCTCAGGCTATTAGCCCGCGGTTTTCCGCCGCGCACAGAAGGCGCTCACTCCACCGCATCGAGCAGGGCTTCTGCCCGGGGCGCACTGCCCACACCGCGCTGCCGGACCTGGTCGCGCGGGTTCGGACGCAGCATGCGCTTCTGGCGTTCCCGGTCGCCGGCATTGCGGGTGATGGGAATCGGCAGCTCGCTGTTGATGTCGAGGCCCGTGACATACATCGCCGCCGACCCGGTCATGGGCAACGGGATGAAGTCCTGCACCTGCTGGAGGTTCCAGCCTTCCTTCTTCAGGAACTGTTCGACCGCGCCCATCTCCTTCTCCGTGCATCCGGGGAAGCTAGAGATGAAGTAGGGCACCAGATACTGCTCCTTGCCGGCTTCCTCGCTCAACTCGAAGAACTTTTCCATGAAGCCCTGGAAGTCGCCTGCGGGCTTGCGCATGCGCCTGAGGACATCCGGATGCATGTGCTCGGGTGCGACCTTCATGTGACCGGAGACGTGGTGCTGCACGAGCTCCTTCATGTATTTCGGCGTGCGTAGCGCGACGTCCATGCGGATGCCGGACTGGACGAAGACGTGTTTGACCCCCTTCTGCGTGCGCGCGCCCTTCAGCAGGTCGATGCCCTGTTCCTCGTTGATCTCGAACACGGGACAGATCGATGGCCACAGGCAGCTGGGTCGATGGCATTTCTTGCACTCGTCGGCATGGCCGTTCTTCGCGGCATAGAGATTTGCCGTTGGCCCGCCGAGATCGGAAATTGTTCCGCGGAAGTTCTCCGACTCTGCGAGCTTCCGCACTTCCTTGAGCACGGAATCCACACTGCGGCTGGAGAGGAATTTGCCCTGATGGAATCCGAGTCCGCAGAACGTGCAGCCGCCGGCGCAACCACGCGAAACGATGATCGAATCCTTGATCGTGGCGAAACCCGGCACCGGCTCCTTGTAGCTGGGATGCGACGCACGCTGGAACGGAAGTTCGTAAAGCGCGTCGAGGTCCGGACCGTCCACGGGGAACGTCGGGGCCTCCATGATGACGGCGCGGTTGCCGTGCATCTGCACCATGCGTTTGCCGCAGTGCGGCGTCATCTGCGCCTCGACGACCTTGGTCAGGCGCATCAGGTGCTTCTTGTCGGCCTGCAGGTCTTCCCACGAAGGAAGCATGATGCAGTCGCTGAAGTCGGCCGCAGCGGTGGCCTTGCTGCCGAGGAAGAGCGCCGTGCCACGGATCCCGCTGAAGTCGCGGTTATCATCCCGGAGACGCTTCACGATCTCGCGCACGGGGATTTCACCCATCCCGTAGACCAGCAGATCGGCCTTGGCGTCGGCCATGATCGAAGGTTTCAGCTTGTCCTCCCAGTAGTCGTAATGCGCCACCCGGCGCATGGAGGCTTCCATCCCGCCGAGCACGACCGGCACGCCGGGGAACGCCCGCCGGCTCATCTGCGAATAGACCACGGCCGCGTGGTTGGGCCGTTTGCCGGGCACGCCGCCTTCGCTGTAAACGTCTTCCTTCCGCTTGTGACGTGCGGCGGTGTAGTTCGACAGCATCGAGTCCAGGTTGCCGGCCGAAACACCGACGAAGAGTCTGGGAGCCCCCATGATCTGGATGGACTCGATGTTCGTCCAATCCGGCTGCGCGATGATCCCCACGCGAAGACCTTCCGCTTCCAGAACGCGGCCGATCATGGCCGCGCCGAACGAAGGATGATCCACGTAGGCGTCGCCGGTGATGATGAGGACATCAAGCTCGGTCCACCCGCGCGCTTCCATTTCCGCCCGGGACATCGGGAGGAAATCGCCGGCCTTCACCGCAGGTTTTGCCTTCGGCTTGGGCTTAAAATTGATCGAAGAGACGGCCATAACTGTGAAGGAGAATGCTTGATCGAAACCATCAAGGCAACCGGAAGCGGACAATTCTTGTCCGGTAAGATCCCGAAACGCAGTGCCGTGAGCCTGCCGATTTCAGCTCAGCTTGATTTCGGCCACATTGGGCAAAAATCTACTCGCACACGGCTCCCATGAGCATTAATAGACTCGGGATGAATAAATACAAACCAACCCTGCTCGTGATCGCCATATCCGCAACACTCTTTAACCCTTTACGCAGTAGAGACCGGCTCAATTGCCAACAGAGACGGGTTCTTCGTCAGCTCGTATTACTCTAGCTTCAATGCCGGCGAAACCGGGCAAGATTACCAGGAATTCGAAGAATGCGGACTGTATGCGTATGAAACCCCCACCGCCCCCACATACAAATACTATCATTACCAGACATACCACGGATTTGAACTTCCTATCGGGGGTAGCCCTGACACCCTTCCATGCAGCAACTATGATCTCAACTGCATCGTTGTGGAGTCCGCCAGCACAACAAAAACAGTTGCAGAAAACAACTCATGGACTGGAGGTGCCTACTACTCATTGCGTAGGTCTGTGTTTCACTGCTCTCAAGCTCGAACAGAGTATGAGACCACCCAAAACGGATTCGAACACGTCGGAGTTTACTCCCTCCTGCGCGACTGGAACTACGCCGAAGCATCGTTCACGGCTCATTCGTTTTCCCGAACGAGGAACCTTTCGGAGTTTGTCGGTGGCACATACTATATCGAAATGTATACAGCCGAATTCGCCACCCCGGGTCACCGAATCGAAGAATCGGGAAACTCTCCCACTTCATGGTTTTTTTAATGGCCAATAAAAAATGATACTTTTATGCCCGCTGTTAGACCAAAAATATTTGCAGGAGCTGTATTGGGCATCCTCGTATGCGTCATCCTGATCGTGCGCGGTCGCCCTTCTGCTGAGAGAACCGAAAGTGGCCTGCTTTCGGCAAATCAGATGCCCACCCAAAAGCCTAGAAGTTCGAGAAAGGATTCAATCGAATCCCATCAGCGAACGACGCTGGAGAATGAGGCCACTCGCACACCACTGCCGCCCACGGCGTGGTCAATTAGGAATAAACCACCTCTCAGCATCTACCCGGGTCAGATCCGCAAGATTGCCGCTTCAATGAGCCTGAGAGGAAAAACACCGGCCCGTTTGGACATTCCAAATCTGCACCCATCTGTTGTGGATTCCACTGGCCTAACAAACGAAACCAGATTGGCCGCATTCTTGGAACTTTACCGCCAAAAATCGGAGAGCCAATCAAACCAAGACCGACTCATGCGGGCTGAGACTGATCGACAGAAGAATGATACCGAAAGTTCGACCACTGAGAAGCTGTCGCGTTACCGGCGGATTGAAGATGACAACGATCCCAGTCGCTTCGACAACGAACTGGAGAAGATGGATACCCTCTTTGCGAAGGAAGACGGCAATACGCCACCAAACTATTTCCCGCCTAGCCGGGCTTCACAAGAGCTTGCCGATCTCCTCGGTCTTCCTTCGGAAGAAGCGATTCCTTTTGGATCAACAATGTCGTTCGGGGTCGCTGCCGCTCAGGCCGCTTTCCAAGCAGAACAGGATCCTCAACGGGCCATCGACTCTTTGCAGAGGGAACTTGGTCGGGCGTTGGGCCGCAGTCTGACTCCAGAACAAATTGAGAAGCTCTTGATCATTCCGCACGACAAACTCTTTCTAGCCATCTCCAAAGAGGAAGCGGCTCCGTTCCGTGACGAAATCAACCGACGCATCCGCGGGAAGCGCCCCGGCGAGAGGTGAGCGGGCAAACCGGTCTTCAACTCAAGCGGCGCAAGTGCAACCGTCTCCTGTAGCACCATGCGCATCACACGCCTCGAAATCCGCGACATCCGGTTCCCCACCTCACGCCAGCTCGACGGTTCCGACGCGATGAATCCGGACCCGGACTACTCATCCGCCTACGTCATCCTCCACACCGACACGGCTCTGACGGGCCACGGCTCCACCTTCACCATCGGACGCGGCAACGACGTCGTCTGCGCGGCGATCAAGGCGCACGAGCATCTCGTCGTCGGCCTGACGCTGGAGGAGTTCATGGCCGCGCCCGGAGCCGTCTGGCATCGGCTCAACGGCGATTCGCAGCTCCGCTGGATCGGACCCGACAAGGGCGCCATCCACCTCGCGCTCGCCGCCATCGTCAACGCGCTCTGGGATCTCTACGCCAAACACGTCGGCAAACCGCTCTGGCGTTTGATCACCGACTTCACGCCCGAGCAGTTCGTCGCCTGCATCGACTACCGCTACATCACCGACGCGCTCACGCCTGAAGATGCCCTCGCCATCCTGCGCCTCGCCGAGGTTGGCAAAGCCGAACGCGTCGCCCGCCTGCTGGCCGAGGGTTATCCCGCCTACACGACGAGCGCCGGCTGGCTGGGTTATCCCGACGACAAGATCCGCCGGCTTTGCCGCGAGGCCGTCGCCGAAGGCTGGATGCACATCAAGGTCAAGGTCGGTCGCGACCTCCGCGACGACCAACGCCGCCTCGCCATCATCCGCGAGGAGATCGGACCCGACCGCAAGCTGATGGTCGACGCCAACCAGGTTTGGGATGTCCCGCAGGCCATCACATGGATGAAGGAACTCGCCCGGTTCAACCCGTGGTGGATCGAGGAACCGACCTCGCCCGACGACGTGCTCGGCCATGCCACCATCGCGCGCGCGATGGAGCCGCTGGGCATCGGCGTGGCCACCGGCGAACACGGCATGAACCGCGTCCTCTTCAAGCAGCTCCTCCAAGCCCGCGCCATCTCCTTCTGCCAGATCGATTCCTGCCGACTTGGCGGTGTGAATGAAAACCTCGCGGTGCTGCTGCTCGCGGCGAAATTCGGCGTGCCCGTCTGCCCTCATGCCGGCGGCGTGGGACTGTGCGAGTTCGTCCAGCACATCAGCATGATCGACTTCACCAGCGTGAGCGCGTCCTGGGACGGCCGCGTCTGCGAGTTCGTCGACCATCTCCACGAGCACTTCGTCGATCCCTGCCGCATCCGCCACGGCCGCTACCTCGCCCCTGAACTCCCCGGCTACAGCACCGAGATGCACCCTGCGTCGTTGGCCAATCACGAGTTTCCGAACGGCTCGGTATGGCTGTGAGCCCGCGGGAACTTGAGAATCGGACGCCATGACCTCAGCGCCGGGGCACCGGCTCAGTCCAAAACCTTGCGAACCTCGTGGCGGACACTTCGTCGCGGCAGCGTCTTGGACTGCGTGCGCTGCTGCGCCGCTTTCCAGGAGTTGCGAACACACCATAGCTTCCCCACGCTGAATCTATGGCCACACCCAAGACGCCATGGCCGCATGCTCCGCTGCATCAGCTCTCCGAACGCGGCACCTTCTTCGTCACCGCCAGCACCTATCTCAAAGCTCACCATTTTCGCGGCAGAGACCGGCTTGCCGTCCTGCATCGTGGACTCCTCAGCGTCGCCCAGGACTTCGGGTGGACGCTGGAAGCTTGGGCAGTTTTCTCGAACCACTATCACTTCATTGGCCATTCACCGGACACGGCGCAGGACGCCTCCAGCCTGTCGCGCATGCTCGGTGTGCTCCACACGAAGACTTCCGGCTGGGTCAACAAACTCGACAAGGCTCCGGAGCGACAGGTCTGGTTCAACTTCCGCGAAACAAAGTTGACCTATCAGAAATCGTATCTGGCCCGCTTGAACTACGTTCACCAGAACCCGGTGAAGCATGGACTCGTTCCAGTGGCCAACCAGTATCCTTGGTGCTCCGCGGCGTGGCTCGAACGAACCGCTTCCGCCGCGATGGTGAAGTCGATCTACCGGTTCAAGGTCGGCGCGGTGGCCGTGGAAGATGGATTCGAGCCGACGGGTGAATGGTAGCGATGGAAAAGCGCCGGAGCACCGGGCGCAGTCCAAGACCTGGCGGACCCAGCGGCGGCCACGCAGTCGCGGCAGCGTCTTGGACTGCGGTGCTGCTGCGCCGCTTTGGGGAGGACGCGATGGAACAGAAACCGATCTGTCGGAGAAACCCTGCCTCTCCAAGGTGTCCATCAATCCAGGTTAAGACCACTCTATCTGATGAGGTGTTTTTCTTCCGCCTCAGTTGAACTTGTTCTTCCGATACGCACCAATCACCGGAGCGTCCGGGTTCACTTCGGGGCCGAAATACCGCAGCGTGACGAGCGGTTCGGTCTCGCTGGTGTTCTCGAAGGTCACGCCGTTCTTCGCGCCGTCTTCGGTGCAGAAGTATTCGTCCTCGGTCAGTTCATTGAAGCGGATGAGCTTCGGCGAATTCAGCGGCTGGCCGTTGATCTTGCCGGAGCCCTGCACGCAGATGAGGCCGTAGGCGCCGGTGTCCTTGATCGTGGCTTTCACGCCGGGTTCGACGGTGAGTTCCTTCGCGGTGAAGAGCTGTTCGCCATCGACCTTGCCGTAGACGATCCAGCGGTCGACGAAGCCTTCCTTGCGCGTGTCGGCCACCGGGACGGGTTCAAGGTAATGGTTGTCCTTGAAGTTCGGGTCCACGTTCTTCTCCCAGTCGAGCTGGTCGACGATGAAGTCGATGTCCTTGTGCTTCGATTTCGGCATGTCCTTTACGAGCAAACTCCACGGGACTTCGCGGCCTTCGACCAAGTTCTGATACATGCCGAAGACGTCCGAGCCCCATTGCGGCTCGTAGGTGCAGAGCGAACCGGGCGCGTGGAGGATGCACGGATCAATGAGCCAGCCAGTGCCGGGCTTGAGGCGGTAGGCCTTCGAGAGGTCGAGGATGCCGTTGTCGCCCTTGTTCCAATTTTCGATGCACTTGCGGACCTGCGCCTTCGTCGTGCCGGGCTCGAAGCCCATGAACGTGTAGGGGAAGTTGTTGCCGACGTTGTTGTGCTGCGGCGGAAAGTAGTAGGACTCGGGTTTGCCTTCCTGGCCGACGAGCTTGGCCTGCGCGGCGCTCTGGTGCATGTGGTGGGGAATGGGCCCCATGTTGTCGAAGAACTTCGAGTAAACGGGCCACTTGCCATACTTCTTCCAAATCGCCTGGCCGACGAGCGTCGCGCCGCAATCCTCAACCGCCTGCTTGAGCGTGAAGCGTTCCTTGCCCACGACGCAGTAGTTCAAGCCCTCGTCCGCCGCACGGCCTTCGTTGGCCGTGACGGTGGTGGAGGCGAACCAGCGTTCGTCGATGCCGCCGCGGTTGAGGCCGTAGGCGTAGGTATCGTCGGGATGGAGCTTGATGCGCAGGCCGGGCTGAAGGAAGGAGCGCGGCACCCACGCGGGCGCGAGGCGGAGCAGGCCGCCGGTGCGGGTGAGTTCGGCGCCGACTTTCGCGGCGGTGTTCTTCTTGATGGTCTTGAGCTGGTTGACGGTGTTCATGAAAGCAATGTCGTGGTCGGTGCAGTCGGGAAAGCCTGAGCAAAGGGTCGAAAAGTGGGGAAGCGTTTTCGCTACGCTCCGCTGGCTGCTTCCTTGGTTGCGGGGGCGTGTTTGGCGTTCAACGAATCGCGGAGAGTGACCAAAGCGGCGGCGGCGGCGGCGCTTTCCGCCTCCTTCTTGCTGCGGCCGGAGCCACGGCCCAGTTCCTTGCCGCTGTGGATCACGGCGGATTCGAAGGCCCGCTCGTGGTCGGGGCCTGAGGTTCCGAGGAGCACGTATTGGGGGGCTTCGGGCGACTGGGCCTGGAAGATTTCCTGCAGCTCTCCCTTCGGGTTCTCGATGTTGGGCGTGATGCTGAGGGTGGGGAAGATGTCGTCGTAGCAGGCGCGGATGAACTTCTCCACCGGATCCAATCCGCCATCGATGAGGATCGCGCCGACGAGCGCCTCGTAGCCGTCCGCCAGCACGGACATCTTGGCCCGGCCGCCACTGCCCTCCTCGCTCCAGCTCATGATGATGTATTGGCCGAGCTCGATGCGTTTGGCGCGGTCGGCCACGCTCTTGGCGTTGATCAGGCGCGCGCGGGTCTGGGTCAGGGAACCTTCGTCGACCTTGGGAAACTTGTCGTAGAGCATCCGCGTCAAGACGAGTCCAAGCACCGAGTCGCCGAGGAATTCCAGGCGCTGGTTGTGGGGATGCGAAGGCCCGATCTCGTGGGTCATCGACGGGTGGGTCAGCGCCAGCTGGAGCAGCTCCGGCCTGCGGAACTTGTAGCCGATCTTGACCTGGAGGAGTTCGGGTTTGGCCACGATTAAGCGCGGTTGATCAGTTCGTGGAGGAGATCACTTGGGCAGCCACTTCTCCCAGTTCTTGGCGAAGGCCTCGATGTTGTCCTTGCCCACGGGCGTCAGCGGCGAGTTGTCGACCGCGGCCTTCGTCGGCTGCTTGAGGTGGAGCTTGTTCACGAGATGCTCCACCGACTTGTAGCCGTAGCCGTAGACATCCTGCGACAGGAGCAGCTGGACGTGGCCGCTGCGGACGTAGCCGAGCTGCTGCGGAAGGGCGTCGACGGAGACGCATTTGACCGTGCCGGGCGGCCACTTGAGCGCGTTGTCGGTGAAGAGCGGCCAACCGCCGAGGAGTCCCCAGCCGGTGATGTCGGGATTGGCCTGCATGACCTGCTCGATCTTGGCGACTGCGTCGGCGGGCGTCTCCTTGTGGTAGTAGATGTCGAGCAGCTTGATGCCGGGATGCTTCTTGGCGGCGGCGCGGAATCCGGCCGCGCGCTGCTGGAGGTTGGCGGCGTTCGGATTGCCGTCGATCGCGGCGACGACGCCCTTTCCTTTCAAGAGTTTCGCAAGCTGCTCGAAGGTTTCTTCGCCGCACTTGAAGTCGTCGATGCCGAGGGCGACGAAGCGCTTGCTGTTCGGCGCATCGCCGGAATACGTGACCGTCGGCACTCCTTGTTCGGATGCCTTGTTGATGGCGTCGGTCAGTTTGTTCGCGTCGGAGCAGCTGACGATCAAGCCGTCGACGCCGGTGAGCAGGAGCTGCTCGATGGTCTGGGCCTGCTTCTGCGCGTCCTCCTCGTTGGGTGTGCGCCAGTCGATCTTGATCTTGATGCCGTGCTTGGCGCCCAGCTCGCGGGCGGCGTCGAGCGCGCCGACCTTGGACGCCTCGAAGAAAGGGTTGCCCTGCGACTTGGCGATCATGCCGAAGGTGTAGGACTTCTGGGCGAATGCGGCCGGCACGGCGGCGAATACGGCCAGACAGGCGAACAGGCGGAGCAGCGATTGCATGGCCCGAGTAAACGCGCCGGAAGGGTTTGGTTCCAAGTTCCAAGTTCCAAGGAACAAGCTTCACGCTTTTCCTCCGCCGAGCGGTCTTTCACAGTCGCCGCATGACTTTCCTCGGCATTGAGATTGGTGGAACCAAGCTCCAGATCGTCCTCGGCGACGAGCGCGGAACGATCCATCAGCGCTTCCGACGCACGGTGGCCAAGGAACTTGGTGGCGCCGGCATCCGCGCCCAGATCGAAGCGGTCTTGGCGGATGAACTTCCAAAATTCCCCGCCAGTCCGGTTGCGATCGGCGTCGGCTTCGGCGGGCCGGTGGACTGGGCGACGGGCCGGATCGCCAAGAGCCACCAGATCGAAGGCTGGTCGGGCTTTGACATCTCCGGATGGCTGACGGGCCTGACGGGGATGCCGGTCTTCGTGGACAACGACGCCAACGTGGCCGCGCTCGGCGAAGCGCTGCACGGAGCGGGACGCGGGGCGAATCCGGTCTTCTACATCACGATGGGCAGCGGCGTCGGCGGCGGGCTCGTGGTCGACGGGAAGATTTTTCACGGAGCCAAGCCGGGTGAATCGGAGATCGGTCATGTCCGCCTGGACAAGTCGGGCGTGATCATCGAGGACCGCTGCTCCGGCTGGGCGGTGGACCGGCGCATCCGCGAGGCCGTGGCGCTCCATCCGCATGGTCCGTTGGGCATCCACGCAGCAAATCTCACTCGCGGCGAAGCCCGTGCTCTTGCTCCCGCGCTGGCGGAGAATGATCCCCTGGCCGAAGCCATTCTCAGCGAGTTCGCGGACAACCTGGCCTTCGGTTTGTCGCA
Organism: Verrucomicrobiota bacterium; assembly: GCA_043744715.1. Classification (GTDB taxonomy): domain Bacteria; phylum Verrucomicrobiota; class Verrucomicrobiia; order Limisphaerales; family CANJSG01; genus CANJSG01. The sequence goes on from JAYTUE010000088.1 coordinate 46,073, forward strand.
TGTGGCCCAGTTGATGCACCCGGAGCGCACCGTCCTTGGTGGCGGTCTCGCGCTCGTCGGAGAACCGTTGCGCGACGCGGTTGCCAGGGCGTTGCCCCGTTACACCATGGAAGTCTTCGGTGATGGGCCGGCGGTGGTGCTGGCGGGTTTGGGTGAAGACGCGGTGCCGGTGGGCTGTTTGGCCATGGTGGCGCAGCGGATGGGGAAATAATTCTCGTCCACGAAGGACACTTCTTGGCCGGGCACGGAGGGTTGCCACCCATGGCCCGGCCTACGGAAACAAAAAGGCCATCCGGTTCGCGGATGGCCTTCGTGAGAGTTGTTGAACTGGCTTACGCCTGTCCGCCCATGCCGAGGAGGAACATGATGTTGCTCGGGGTTTTCTTGAGCTTGCCAAGGAGAAGTTCCATGGCCTCGACCGGGGGCACGCCGGTGAGGGCGCGGCGGAGCATGCTGACGCGGCTGAGTTCGTCCGGATGGTAGAGGAGCTCTTCCTTGCGGGTGCCGGAACGCTCGATGTTGATCGAGGGGAAGATGCGGCGATCCACGAGGCCGCGGTCGAGGTGGACCTCCATGTTGCCGGTGCCCTTGAACTCCTCGAAAATGACTTCGTCCATGCGGCTGCCGGTATCGACGAGCGCGGTGGCCATGATGGTAAGCGAACCGCCTTCCTCCAGATTGCGCGCGGCTCCGAAGAAGCGTTTGGGCTTGTGCAGCGCGTTGGCATCGACACCGCCGGAGAGGATCTTGCCGGAGTGCGGCTGGATCGTGTTGTAGGCGCGGGCGAGACGGGTGATGGAATCGAGCAGGATGATGACATCCTTCTTGTGCTCGACCATGCGTTTGGCTTTCTCGATGACCATCTCGGCGACCTGGACGTGGCGCTCGGGCGGCTCGTCGAAGGTGGAGCTGATGACTTCGGCGCCCTTGCAGGTGCGCTCCATGTCGGTGACTTCCTCGGGGCGCTCGTCGATCAGGAGGATGAAGAGATAGCTGTTCGAGTCGTTCTTCAGCATCGCGTTGGCGAGCTTCTGCATGAGAACGGTCTTGCCGGTGCGCGGCGGTGCGACGATGAGGCCGCGGGTGCCCTTGCCGATGGGGCAGACGAGGTCCATCACACGCGTGCTGAGCTCGGAGGCGTCGGTCTCGAGGAGGAAACGCCGGTTCGGGAAAAGCGGAGTGAGGTTCTCGAAGAGCGTCTTGTCCTTCGCCGCGTCGGGATCCGCGCCGTCGACCTTCTCGACCTTGAGCAGGGCGAAGAACTTCTCCTTCTCCTTGGGCGGACGGATCTGGCCCTGGATGAGGTTGCCGGTCTGGAGATCGAAACGGCGGATCTGCGAGGGCGAGACGTAGATGTCCTCGGGACAGGGCAGGTAGTTGAAGCTCTGCGAACGGAGGAATCCGTAGCCCTCGCCGAGGACTTCGAGGACACCCTCGGCGTAGAGCAAGCCGCCGCGTTCGGCGTTGCGGGCGAGGATGTGGAAGATGACCTCGTGCTTCCGCATGGTGCCGAAGTTCTCGATGTCGAACTCGCGGGCCATGTTGTTCAGGTCGCCGATGGGCATGGCCTGGAGCTTGGCGATGTTGAGGTTCACGCCCGGCTTGCGCTCGGCGCGGATGGCCTGGCGCGCCGGGAGATTCGCCTCGACCTCGGGAAGGTCGATCGGCCGGCTCGGAGCCTCCGGATGGAGCGTTTCGGGACCGTATCCGGAATCTGGCTGCGGCTGGGGGGGCGGCTGCTGGGGCTGCGGAGCCTGGCCTTGCGGGGCTGAACGGGGATCACGCGGGCCGCGTTGGTCACGTTGGTCACGGGGCTCGAAACGCCGCTGCTGGAAATTCTGGCCCCCTTGCTGCGGCTGTTGGGGTCTTCCCTGAGGTCCCTGACCCTGGGGCGGACGCGGACCTTGTTGAGGCGCGGGCTGGCCCTGGGGTTGAACCGGACGAACGGGTGCTTGGCCCGGAGCATTTCCTTGAACCGGAGCCGGTGCCGGCGGACGAACCGGAGGCGCAGGGCGCGAGGCCGGCCCCGGAGCGGGAGGAGGAAACATGGGTTCGCGGACAACCGGAGTCGACGGAGCGGGATTCGACTCGGCTTTGGCTTCCACCACAGGCGCGGTCGCACGCTCCGGCTTCGCTTCGGCAACGGGGACCGGAACGGGTTCAGGGCGCAAAACCGGGGCGGGAAGCTTTTCGGCCACGGGTGCCGCCGGCAGATCGAGCTGCTCGGTAGCTGCGGTTTTCTTGGCGGCCTTCTTGGGCTTGGCGGCCTTCTTGGGCTTAGCTGCCGCCTTGGCCGCCGGCTTCGGGGCGGCGATCGATTCTTCCGCGGCAGCATCCTCGGCTGCGTCGGCCTTGGCGGATTTGCGGGGAGCGCGTTTAATGGTGGCGCGGGCGGGCATAAACAAAAGGGATTTTCGGTTCTGGGGCGGGCTCGGTTGAGACGTCTTTCCAGGGATGGTGTTCAAACGCCAGCTCGTCCAGGGGGAAAAACGGGAATGACGGCCCAAAGGCGTCTCTGCGGCTGGAGGGACAGTGCTGTCAGTCCCTCAATAAGGCAACGGGAACTTTGCGGTCAGCTCGCGCACGCGGCTCTTCACGGCATGGGCGGCGGCTACGTTCTTAACGTCGAGGAGGACCTCGGAGATCATGTCGGCGATGGCGGCCATTTCCTGTTCCTTCATGCCCCGCGTGGTGACTGCGGGTGTTCCCAGCCGCACGCCGCTGGCCTGGAAGGGCGATCTGGTCTCGAACGGAATGGTGTTCTTGTTCGTGGTGATGCCGGCTTCGTCGAGCACGAGCTGGCAGTCCTTGCCCGTCATGTTCTTCGCGCCCACGTCCACCAGCATGAGATGGTTCTCTGTGCCGCCGGAGACGAGGCGGAAACCGTTTCGCTTCATGCCGTCGGCCAACGCGGCGGCGTTCTTCACGATCTGCTGCTGGTAGCCCTTGAAGCTGTCCTGTAGCGCCTCCTTGAAGCAGACGGCCTTGGCCGCGATGACGTGCATGAGCGGCCCGCCCTGGATGCCGGGGAAGACGTTGGAGTCGATTTCCTTCGCATGTTTCTCGCGGCACATGATCAGGCCGCCGCGGGGACCGCGCAGGGTTTTGTGCGTGGTGGTGGTGACGAAGTCGGCGTAGGGAACGGGGCTCGGATGGATGCCGGCGGCGACGAGACCCGCGATGTGCGCGATGTCCGCCAGCATGTAGGCGCCGACCTCTTGGGCGATCTCGCCGAGGCGCTTGAAGTCGATGATGCGCGGATAGGCGGACGCGCCGACGGTGATCATCTTCGGCCTGTGCTCACGGGCCATCTGCGCGAGCTGGTCGTAGTCGATGCGTTCGTCGTCCTTGCGGACGCCGTAGTGGACGATCTCGAAGAACTTGCCGGAGAAGTTGGCCTTGTTGCCGTGGGTCAAATGGCCGCCATGGGACAGGTCCATGGTCAGCATCTTGTCGCCGGGCTTCAGCACGGCGAAATACACGGCCATGTTCGCGCCGGAGCCGGAGTGCGGCTGGACGTTGGCGTGCTCGGCGCCGAAGAGTTTCTTCGCGCGGTCGATGGCAAGGCGTTCCGCGTCGTCGACGTGTTCGCACCCGCCATACCAGCGTTTGCCGGGATAGCCCTCGGCATACTTGTTCGTCAGGACGGAGCCCTGCGCCTCCATGACGGCGGGGCTGGTGAAGTTCTCGGAGGCGATGAGCTCGATGTTTTCAAGTTGTCGCCGACGTTCCAGCTGGACGATGTCGGCGATCTCGGAATCCACCGAGCGCAGTCGAAGCGCGGGATCGACCTCGAACTTGACGACCCGCCGCTCGTGGCGGCCGCCGGCGAATGAGCCGCCGAGGAAGGCGTCGATGATCTCGATGGCCTGCTGGGGCGAGGTCTGCTTCGCGCCGAGGCAGAGGATGTTCGCGTTGTTGTGCTCGCGGGCGAGGGCGGCCATCTCGGCATTGAAGACGAGCGCGGCGCGGGCGCCGGGAACCTTGTTGGCGGCCATGCTCATGCCGATGCCGGAGGTGCAGACGAGAAGCCCGCATTGCGCTTTCCCGGCGACCACGGCCTCGGCGACGGCCTTGGCGTGGTCGGGATAGTCCGTGGACTCGGTTGAATGGGCGCCCAGGTCCTCGAAGACGACGCCTTTGGACTGGAGATGGCGTTTAAGGGTTTCCTTGAGCTGGTAGCCGCCGTGGTCGCAACCGATCGAGAGCATGGTTTTCTTCAGGGATGCCGGTGAAGGATGGTTCTGTTCGATGAAACGGAGAATGGTCGAGATGCCCTGCTCTATCTGGTCGCGGCAGGCCACGTAGACGTCGAGAGCCCCCCCGATGGGATCGCTGATGTCCTTCTCATACGCGTCGAGAGTGTCGTCGAATTCGCGGAGGAGGAACGTCTTGTCGGCCGCCTGGGGGTAGAGCAGGAGAATGGTCTCCAGATGGCCGTGGGTCATGCCGAAGATGTAGTCGGCCTCCTTGACCAGATCCCGCGTCAGCATCTGACTGCGCTGCTGGCCGATGTCGATGCCGATCTCGCGGCAGGCCCGGACGGAATTGTGGCTGGGGGACTGGCCGTCCATCGCCCCCACCCCGGCGGAAAGGACGCGGAAATCGCCGCGATCCCGGACCGCGCGACGGAAAATGCCTTCAGCCATGGGGCTGCGGCAGATGTTCCCGGTGCAGATGAAAAGGACGGTCTTCATTCCAAAAACTGAGCGGGCAAAGTGCGAGTCCGGTTCCTGAGCGTCAATTCCATTTCAGATCATCGCCCGGGCTTCACGATCTGGATGGCCCGGAGAAGATCCAACGCACGCGCCAAGGCAGGATCCTGAATGACCGGCTTGTCCTGCTCAGAAACCCTGGAGGCCGGCCCGGTCGGCGCGGCAACCGGAGCATCGAATTCATCCTCCGAATGGACTCCCTCGCGCTGCATCCGGACAAGGTCCGCCTCGTTCACACGGCGACGCGACCGGGGAGATGCCGACGGGCCGAAACGCCGATACGGGTCTTCGAGCCATTGGGCTTCAAATTCCTTGGCCACCGGCACCGCGATGTCCGGCTCCAGCGGTCCGTCCATCAACCGCCCGGATCCCAGTTTCACGGGCTGATCAGCCACGAAGATGGATTGTCCTCCGGAAAACTTCAGCTCCTTGAAAGCACGGGCGCGGCCGGCCGTTTCCGAACCGAGCACGAGGCCGATCCGGCTGTCGCGAAGCAATCCGGCCAGCGCTTCAGCGGCTTCCCGGGTTTCTCCGTTGACCAGCGCGGTCACAGGAATGCCGATGGCGTTGGTCTTGATGCTGGAGCGGGCTTCCCCACCGGGCCATTGCAGCAAGGTCTGCTCGACCGCGAGAAACCGGTCCGCTGTCGAGGCGGCGGCGGCGAAATCACTGCCGGAGGCATTCCGCAGATCCAGCACGAGCCCTCGCACGGCTCCGTTGGTTCCCAGGATGCGGATCGTGTCGGAAAGCCGGGCCGGCAGTTCCGGGCCGACCACCCCCACCCGCACATAGGCGAATTGTCCGTCAAACAAGCGGCTCCGCAGGATGACGGCGGAGCTGGAAGACGAGCCGATGTTGATCCCGGGCACCTGTAGGCGGCCTCGGAGTTTTTCCACCAACCCTTCAAGCGCGGCCTTGTCGAGTTCGGCCTTGGACACGCCGGGCAAGTTCTTCTGTAGTTGATCGTAAACCTCCTGGAAGGGGGGAAGGGACTTCTGCGGATCAGCCGCAGACACGTCCGCAGGCCAGCCCAAGGCCGCAAAAAGCCCCGCAGCCATGGTCAAATCCGTCACTTGCAGCTTCATCATGCGCCGCAAGGCTAAGGCTAAAGGGCATGGCTGCCAATTTTTCGTCGATTCCCCTCACTCGGCGGCGTTTACAAAGCAATCTTACTCATACTGAGGCGATCCTTGGGATTCCAAGTAGACCAGCGATGGGGAGGAATGGACCAACCAAGCTTTCTCTTTGCGAGGAACCATTGATGGTCGTCGTTCACAATTTTTTGTTCTGCCATTTAAGGTCTTAGTTAAATTAAAGTGTATATCTATTGATTTAATAGACATTAAAGGTATCACTTTGTTAGCGCGTGACTAAGCAAGCATCTTCAACTCCGGACGACCACCCGTCGCAACGCCTGTCACATGATTGGTTCCAAGTCGTTCAGGAGCAGGTTGACGCCCTCAAGTTCGGTTCCGTCGAGATCACCGTGCACGACTCAAGGGTCGCCCAAGTCCAGCGCACCGAGAAACTGCGCCTCGATCCCACCTGATAATCATTTCCGCCTACCGGGCAACCGGTGGCTTCTCCTTAACCAATTATCCAAAACCGATCGGACCACCGGAGGTTTGGCCCGAAGAAATAATCCCAGATGAAAATCCGATCCAAAAGCATCCCCGCGACATTGGTAGCTGCAGGACTCTTCGGTTTCGGCCCGAAGTCCCTCGCTGCCGAGGAATCCATTGCCGAACTGAAGACACTCATCCAGCAACTCGATCAGAAGATCAAAGTGCTCGAACGCAAGCAGGAGCTCGACAAAGAGTCCGCCACCGAGAAGTCCAAGACCACGGCGGTAGTCAGCGCCGGGCCCGGCGGCTTCCAGCTCCGTTCCGCTGACACCAATTTCGTCCTGAAGATCCGCGGCTACGTCCAAGCCGACGCGCGCTTCTATCCGGATGACAACTCCTCCGGCACCAAGAACGACACCTTCCTCCTGCGCCGGGTCCGGCCGATCTTCGAGGGCACGCTCTACGACAGATACGACTTCCGGGTGATGCTGGATTTCCCATCTGGAAACACCATTACCGCTAACAACAACGGCCTCGTCCAAGACGCCTATCTCAACGCGAGATTCTTCCCTGAATTCCAGCTTCAGATTGGCAAGTTCAAGGAGCCCGTCGGCCTCGAACGCCTCCAATCTGCAGCCAATCTTCTTTTCATCGAGCGTTCGTATCCGACCCAGCTTCTGCCCAACCGCGACGTGGGCATCCAGATCCAGGGCGATCTCTTCAACAACACGCTCAACTACCAGGTCGGAGCCTTCAACGGCGTGCCCGACGGCGGCAGCGGGGACACGGATGCGACCAACTTCGACGACGAAAAGGATGTTGCCGCCCGGCTTTTTGCGGCGCCCTTCCGCAACTCCGACAACGACGCGCTGCGCGGTCTCGGTTTCGGCATCGCGGGAACCTTCGGCGACCGTGAAGGCGCTCCGCGCGGATACGCCTCCGCCGGCCAGCAATCCTTCTTCGCCTACACCGGAACGGTTGTGGCCGATGGCCAGCATTGGCGCATCAGCCCGCAGGCCTATTACTACTGGGGGCCATTCAGACTCATCGCGGAATACGCCGTCTCCTCGCTGCACCTCCGCAACACCGTCAACGGCCGGCAGCAGGAGCTGACCCACACCGGTTGGCAGGTGGCGGCCTCGTGGTTCCTCACGGGAGAGGACAACTCCTTCAAGGCGGTCCAGCCAGCCAAACCGTTCACCGTGGGCGGCGACGGCTGGGGCGCGTGGGAAGTCGCCGTGCGCATCAGCCAGCTCGACATCGACGACGACGCATTCACGGGCGCGGGGCCGTTTGCCAGCGCCGCAACGGCCGCCTCCGCCGCCACGTCCTATGGCGTAGGCGTGAATTGGCACCTCAACCGCAACGTGAAGTTCTCCCTCAACTACGAACTCACCGACTTCGACGGCGGCACCAGCCCGCTCCTCGCCAACGGCGAACAAGCCCTGTTCCTGCGTGCTCAAGTCGCCTTCTGACCCGTCAACAAAACCTTTTTCCAGAATCCCATGAACCTCTCCCGTATCGTCCTCGTTCTGGCCCTTTCTCTGGCATCCAGCGCTTGGGCCAAGGACCTCAAGCTCCTCAACGTCTCCTACGACCCCACGCGCGAGCTCTACACCGAGTTCAATGCCGCCTTCGCCAAACACTGGAAGGCCAAAACCGGCGACAACGTCACCGTTGAACAATCCCATGGCGGTTCCAGCAAACAGGCCCGCAGCGTGATCGACGGACTCCCGGCCGACGTCGTCACCCTCGCGCTGGCCTACGACATCGACGCCATCTCGGACAAGTCGCGCCGCCTTCCGGCCGACTGGCAGAAGAAGCTGCCCAACAACAGCGCGCCCTACACCTCCACGATCAACTTCCTCGTCCGGAAAGGAAATCCCAAGGGCATCAAGGACTGGAACGACCTCGTGAAACCCGGCGTCTCCGTCATCACGCCCAATCCGAAGACCTCCGGCGGCGCCCGTTGGAACTACCTCGCCGCATGGGGATACGCGCTGGAGAAGTCCGGCAACGACGAGGCCAAGGCGAAGGAGTTCGTTGGCAAACTTTTCAAGAACGTGCCCGTGCTCGATTCCGGCGCGCGCGGTTCCACCTCGACCTTCGTGCAACGCGGCATCGGCGACGTCCTGTTGGCCTGGGAGAATGAAGCGTTCCTCGCGATCAAGGAATTCGGCGCGGACAAGTTCGAGATCGTCACGCCGTCCATCTCGATCCTCGCCGAACCCACCGTCACGGTCGTCGACAAGGTGGCGAAGAAGAAAGGCACCGAGGCCCTGGCCCAGGCGTATCTCGAACACCTCTACTCGGACGAAGGCCAGGACATCGCCGGCAAACACTTCTACCGCCCGCGCAGCGAGAAGGCCGTCGCGAAATACGCTTCGCAGTTCCCCAAGCTGAAGCTCCTCTCCATCGACGCTTCGTTCGACGGCTGGCGCGCGGCGCAGAAGAAGCACTTCGATGACGGCGGAATCTTCGACGACATCTACAAGCCCTGAACCACGGTTCCGCATTCCTTCCCTCCATGAACTCCGCGATCCTTGAACCGTCCCACTCCTCCGGATCAACCATCCCACGACGACGCAGCCTGGCAGCCCTCCTCGCGCCGCTCGAACGAATGGCTTCGGTTTCCGGCAGCCTCCTGAAGCGGAGCGCCGGGCGGTTCGAGGTCGATGGAGAGGACTATGAGTTGCCGCGTTATGTGTTCCACGGACCAGCGGGTGGCGGCGATCCCCTGCGCATCGGCATCTTCGCCGCGATCCACGGCGACGAACCGGAAGGGGCCGCCGGCTTGATCTCCTTCGTCCAGCAGCTCGTCCGCAATCCCGCCATCGCCCAAGGCTACGTGCTGTTCCTCTACCCGGTCTGCAATCCCACCGGCTACGAGGACGGCACCCGCAATTCGCGCCGTGGCCACGACTTGAACCGCGAGTTCTGGAACACCACCCACGAACCCGAGGTGCTCCTGCTCCAGAACGAGCTTTGCACGCACGCATTCCACGGGCTGATCGCGCTGCACTCGGACGATACGAGCCATGGACTCTACGGTTTTGTCTCCGGCGCGACGCTGACAAAGGACCTTCTTGAGCCGGCGCTCAAGGCCTCCGAGCAGTTCCTGCCGCGCAACGACGACGCGGTGATCGACGGCTTCAACGCCCGCCACGGCATCATCCGCCAGGGCTACAAGGGCATCCTCAAGGCGCCACCGAAAGTCCACCCGCGTCCGTTCGAGATCGTCTTCGAAACCCCGCAGCACGCGCCGCAGTTCCTCCAGGAGAAGGCCCTCGTCGTCGCGCTCCATTCGATCCTGACCGAATACCGCAGGGTCATCAGCTACGCCGCGAACATCTAGTCATGTCACGCAACAGCAGACGCAGCGTCCTACCCGGCTTCGGACTGACGCTCGGCTACACGCTCCTCTATCTCGGGATCATCGTGCTCGTTCCGCTGTCGGCGGCGTTCATCAAGACGTCGTCGCTCACGTGGGAACAGTTCTGGAGCACCGTGACCGCGCCCCGCGTGCTCGCGTCCTACAAGCTGACCTTCGGCGTTTCCCTCCTGGCGGCACTGGCCAATGTCGTCTTCGGACTGCTCGTCGCCTGGGTGCTGGTGCGCTACCGTTTCTTCGGACGAAGGTTCGTTGACGCGCTCGTCGACCTGCCCTTCGCGCTTCCGACGGCCGTGGCCGGCATCGCCCTGACCACGCTCTACGCGCCGAACGGCTGGATCGGCCGGTGGTTCGAGCCGCTCGGCATCAAGATCGCCTTCACTCCCATCGGCATCTGGATCGCGCTCACCTTCATCGGACTCCCCTTCGTTGTCCGCACGGTCCAGCCGGTCCTCGAAGACTTGGATGCCGAACTCGAAGAAGCCGCCGCCAGCCTGGGAGCCAATCGCTGGCAGACCTTCTGGCGCGTCATCCTACCGCCGCTCTATCCGCCGCTGATCACCGGCTTCGCCCTGGCCTTCGCCAGGGCCATAGGCGAATACGGCTCTGTCGTCTTCATCTCAGGCAACATGCCGATGAAGACGGAGATCACCCCCCTGTTGATCATGACCAAGCTCGAGCAATACGACTATGCCGGCGCGACCGCGCTCGCCGTCGTCATGCTCATGCTGTCGTTCTTCCTCCTGCTCACGATCAACGTCCTCCAATGGTGGGGCAGCCGTTACCAAAACCCGCACTGACGCATGGCCTCCGCCGCACCCAGCCGCATCGCCCGCTCCGCCGACCGTCCCGTGCGCTCGACGACGGAACCCGCGTGGGTCCGCCGTTCCCTCATCGCCGTCGCCCTGCTCTTCCTCGGCGTCTTCCTGCTGATCCCGCTCATCGCTGTTTTTGCCGAAGGCCTGGCCAAGGGATTTGAAGCCTACTTCAAGTCGTTCGCCGACGAAGCCACCCTGTCCGCGCTCAAGCTCACCTTGATCGCCGCCGCCATCGCCGTGCCGTTGAACCTCGTCTTCGGCGTGGCGGCGGCGTGGTGCATCGCCAAGTTCGACTTCCGCGGAAAAAACCTGCTCATCACCCTGATCGACCTGCCTTTTTCCGTGTCGCCGGTCATCTCGGGTTTGATCTATGTGCTGCTCTTCGGCGCGCAGGGGTTGCTCGGCCCGTGGCTGATGGACCGGGACATCCAGATCATCTTCGCCGTGCCCGGCATCGTGCTGGCCACGATCTTCGTCACCTTCCCATTCGTCGCGCGTGAACTCATCCCGCTGATGCAGGCGCAGGGCCGAACCGAGGAGGAGGCCGCCCTCGTGCTCGGAGCCAGCGGTTGGAAAACCTTCCGGCTCGTCACGCTGCCGAACATCAAGTGGGGCCTGCTCTACGGCGTCATCCTCTGCAACGCCCGCGCCATGGGGGAATTCGGCGCCGTGTCCGTCGTCTCGGGCCACATCCGAGGCCAGACCAACACGCTCCCCCTCCACATCGAAATCCTCTACAACGAATACAACTTCGTCGCCGCCTTCGCCGTGGCCTCGCTGCTGTGCCTGCTCGCGCTCGTCACCCTCGCGTTGAAGACGTGGGTCGAGTGGAAGGGCGCGCAGCTCCGTCCCGAACACGACTGATCCCTTTCAAAAATGAGCATCGAAGTCCGCAACATCACCAAGACCTTCGGCACGTTCCACGCTCTCAAGTCGGTGAACCTCGAAGTCCGGCCGGGCGAGCTGCTGGCCCTGCTCGGACCGTCGGGCTCCGGCAAGACCACCCTGCTCCGCATCATCGCGGGCCTGGAGTTCGCCGACCCGGGTTCGGCGCAGATCTTCTTCAATGGCGAGGACGTCACCCACCTCCAGGCCAGCCAGCGCAAAGCCGGATTCGCCTTCCAGCACTACGCGCTCTTCCGGCACATGACGGTGTTCGAGAACATCGCCTTCGGCCTGCGCGTGCGCCCCAAGGAGACGCGGCCGACCGATGCCGAAATCTCCCGCCGCGTGAAGGAGCTCCTCCAGCTCGTGCAGCTTGAACCGCTCGGCAACCGCTATCCCTCCCAGCTCTCCGGCGGCCAACGCCAGCGTGTCGCCCTTGCCCGCGCCCTCGCCGTCGAACCCAAGGTGCTCCTCCTCGACGAGCCCTTCGGCGCGCTCGATGCCAAGGTCCGCAGGGAACTCCGCCGTTGGCTGCGACGCCTGCATGACGACATCCATGTCACCAGCATCTTCGTCACGCATGACCAGGAGGAGGCGCTGGAAGTCGCCGACCGCGTCGTCGTGATGAACGAGGGCCGCATCGAGCAGATCGGCACGCCTTCAGAGGTCTACGACCACCCGGCCAACACGTTCGTCTTCCACTTCCTCGGCAACGTGAACCTCTTCGGCGGCCGTCTGGCCCAAGGAAAAGTCCACCTCGGCGACACGACCATCAACGTGCGGAACCCCGAGGCCTTCGACGAGAAACCCGCCTCGGTCTACTTCCGGCCGCACGACGTCCGCATCACGCGAACCCAGGAAGGAATCGACGGCATCCCGGCCATCGTTCGCCACGTCAACTCGGCCGGCCCCATTGTCCGCGTCGAATTGCAGAGGCTTGATGACCAGACAAGGTTCGAGGTGGATTTGAACCGCGAACAGGCGCGGTTGTTGAACCTCAAGACCGAGGACGAAGTCTTCGTGCACCTGGAAAAAGTCCGCATCTTCGCCGAGGACAAACAGCTCCAGTCCGACGACTACGCCATCTGAACCGGGACGATCAGATCGAGAAGTCGACGGGCCGGTTCGATTCGGCCATGGCCTTGCGGTCGTCGAGCATCTTCTGGAGGGAATGGTTCTCCAAGATGGCGGCCGTCGAGTCCCGCACCTGTTTCATGGCCAGCCGCAGGGAGCAATAGGCCTCCTGTTCGCAGTCATCACACCGCGAGTAGGCCGTCTGGCTGACGCATGGAGTCCAGGCCAGGGGGCCATCGATGTGCCGGATGATGTCGCCGAGGCTGATCTCCGAGGCGGGCACCCGCAGCTGATAGCCGCCCTTTTTTCCGGCCCGGCTGACCACGAACCCGGCGCTTTTCAGCTCGACCAGGATGGCTTCCAAAAATTTCTGGGGTATCCGCTCCTGGACCGCGATCTCCCGGATCTGCATCGGTCCTGGGCCCGTCCACGCAGCGAGGCTCATCAGGGCGCGGATCGCATACTTGGCTTTGCTGGACAACACGCCCGAGCATTGAACGACGCCCGCGTCGGTGCCATGGAGAAATTTTCCGTTCACTGGGAAACGGGCCCGGCATCGCCTGTCGAACTGGACACCCCGTCGGCCAGCTCATATCTCGACACCCACGCCGTGCGCTCCTAACGTCGTGCCGATTACTGAAGGCCAACACGCCGACGGGGCTGAAAAACTTCTGGAAGACCCATGACCCACCTCCTGAGACCCGGCGAACGAATCCACGTCATCCATCGCCGTCTTTTCGACAAGGACATCCGCCGGCACTTCATCGGCGAGGTCGATTTCTATGACGCCGGCCTGATCCGTGCCACCGGCTACGTCTTCGCCATCGACGAGAACCAGGGCCACAATTTCACCCGACGCCCGGACAAGCGTTCCCGCATCCTCTCGGTCAACGACGGCAGCCTCATCGTGAACGTGATCCCGCTGCTGGTGAACATCGAGGCGGTGGTCTATGAGCACCACAACGGCGGCCTCCGCGTGACCGACGGCAATTGGGCCATGGACATCAAGGAATTCGGCCTGGTCTGAGCACCCGGCACCCTACGCCCTCTTCGCCGCCTCTTTTGCCGCGATGCCGGCAATGAGTTTCTGGAAGTCCTCGTCCTCGCCTTGAAGCAATGACGGCAGCGCCGCCCGGAAGTCCGGCCGGCGGCACCATTCCCGCATGTAGTCCTCCCAACTGAGCCACAGACGCCGCGTCTGCTTGCTCATGTCCTCCTCGTAGACCAGCAGGTAGGACCGTTCGAAGAGTGAGACGAGAATGTTGAACAGGGCGAACTTCCGCTCCTCCTGTTCCTCCGTCAGCTTCACTTCCACCACCCCGCGCCGCAGGAGCTGGAGGTCGGCGTTGTCGAGGACCAGCTTCAAGAAGTTCGAGTATTCGTCGGACAGCCGCTGGTAGATCTCCTCCTCCTCGTTCTGCCGTTCGCGCCGTTGTTCCCAGCTGAAGACCACAATGGCGAACGGCAGGGCGACCACGGTCACGACGTAGCTCATGAACTCGAACCACTGGAGCACATCCCAGGGTTCGCCGGGCGTTCCGTTCTCCCCCGACTTGGCCAAGAGCCTGAAAGCCAGGAGGGCAGCGAGCGCCAGGATGACCGGAAGTTTCCGCATGGCTCCAAGGTGCCGGTGAAGTGCCAGGCCAGCAATGCCGCAGGGAAATCCTCTTCTTTCTGGTCCCGCTTTCGTTCGTTTCCATCAAAATTCAAGCAAGAGAACGAGAAGGATTCGGACTAAGCCGGACCCATGCAGTAGAGAGCAGGGCGGGCTTCAAGCCTGCCCCGTGCTGACAAGGGTTCCCGGATTGCCCGGCATCGTGATCCGCCCGCACTGTTTGATTTCAGACCGGCAGCGCCATGGGCAGGCAAGATGCACTGCCCTACCTGGCCGAGTCCGCTTCGCGGCTCGTCCTTCCACTGCATGATCCCGGCTGAGGGCCCATGATCCCCGCCATGTCCCGTCCGGTCGCCAGGCTTGTCGTGGAAGGGGATAAGGGTGCGTAACCGGGGGCCAAAGGGGGGCTTATACCTGAACACGGGACGTTGACGCTTGTCCGCCCGAGCCGTTGTATGACAGGCAACTGGAAGCCCGCCGAACCGTCCCATGCCACGCATGGACCCAGTGCGTCGGTCGAAACCAAGCCAAACCATGACCCTGGTCCAACAGATCTTCCAATCATCGCTCGGGAGAAAATACATCGCCGCGCTGACGGGCGCCGGACTCTTCGTCTTCCTGATCGGGCATCTCGCAGGAAACCTGCAGGTGTTCGGGCCGCCGGATCTCATCAACGGCTACGCGCATTTCCTGAAGTCGAAGCCGCTGATGGTCTGGGCTGCCCGGCTCGGTCTCCTCGCCTGTGTCGGACTGCACATCTACGCCGTCATCTCCCTGGCCATCGAGTCCAAGGCGGCCCGGCCGGTCGCCTACGCCGGTGGCGCGGCCTACGGATCGGCTTGGCGCTCGCGCTACATGCTGGTCAGCGGCTTCGTGATCCTCGCGTTCGTCGCCTACCATCTCGCTCACTTTACCGCGCTGCTGCCGGGCATCAACGGCTTCGGCGACTTCTCCAAGTTGAAGACGGAGCTGAAGGATGCCGGCGAAGTTCCCGACGTCTATGCGATGATGGTCCTCGGCTTCCGGGTCTGGTGGGTGACGCTCTTCTACCTGATCGCGCAGGCGCTACTGTTCATCCATCTCGGCCACGGTCTGTCGGCCATGTTCCAATCGCTCGGACTGCGGAACCACGTCTGGTGGCCGCGCATCCAGACCTTCGCGAAGGTCTTCAGCACCGCACTCCTCATCGGCTACATCTCCATCCCGATCGCGATCACGCTGGGACTCGGCCGCGAGTATTCGGACAACGCGAAGACGAAGCTGAACATGCCGCTCGGACAGCGATCTGTTCCACAACACGGCTCATCGGATGGTCTCGTTTTGAAATAGGGCACAAAAATATGTCGAAACAGAACCGCCCATCCAAGCCGCGTTTGCAGTCGACCATCGTTGCAATGAAGCAGATCCGAGAGATCCAAAGCCTGCTCGTTCAACTGGAGAGCATGGAAAAACAATCACAAACAGCCGGCCCGCCCTCCGCGGCGGCTTCAGGAACGATTTCCCGATCAACCGCGCAGCGAAGCACCTGATCATGGCCACTCTCAATTCCAACATCCCCGCCGGCCCGCTCGCCTCGAAGTGGGAGAAGCACAAGTTCAGCTCCAAGCTGATCAACCCGGCCAACAAGCGGAAATACAAGGTCATCGTCGTCGGGGCCGGCCTCGCCGGGGCCAGCGCCTCGGCCACGCTCGCCGAGCTGGGCTACGAGGTGCACAACTTCGTCTTCCACGATTCCCCACGCCGCGCCCATTCCGTGGCCGCGCAGGGCGGCATCAACGCCGCGAAGAACTACCAGAACGACGGCGACTCCGTTCACCGCCTTTTCTACGACACGATCAAGGGCGGCGACTACCGCGCTCGTGAATCCAACGTCCATCGTCTCGCCGAAGTTTCGGTCAACATCATCGACCAATGCGCCGCCCAAGGCGTGCCCTTCGCCCGCGAATACGGCGGCCTGCTTGACAACCGCTCCTTCGGCGGCGCGCAGGTCTCCCGCACGTTCTACGCGCGCGGCCAGACCGGCCAGCAGCTCCTGCTCGGCGCTTATTCCGCGTTGAACAAGATGATCGGTGCCGGCGCGGTGAAGTCCTACACGCACGCCGAGATGCTCGACCTCGTGGTCGTGGACGGACACGCCAAGGGCATCATCGTCCGCAACCTCCAGAACGGCGAAATCACCCGGCACAGCGCCGACGCCGTCGTGCTGGCCACGGGCGGCTTCGGCAACGTCTACAACCTTTCCACCTATGCGCGCGGCTCGAACGTCACGGCCAGTTGGCGCGCCTACAAGCGCGGCGCGACCTTCGCCAATCCCTGCTACACGCAGATCCATCCGACGTGCATCCCCGTCTCCGGCGACTACCAGTCGAAGCTGACCCTGATGTCGGAATCGCTCCGCAACGACGGCCGCATCTGGGTGCCGAAGAAGAAAGAAGATTGCGCGAAGCCACCCGCCGACATCGCCGAGGGGGACCGCGACTACTACTTGGAGCGGATGTATTCCGCCTTCGGCAACCTCGCCCCGCGCGACATCGCCAGCCGCGCCGCCAAGTATGTCTGCGACGAAGGCCGCGGCGTTGGCCCCACCGGCTTGGGCGTGTATCTGGATTTCGAGGAGTCGATCAAGCGCCTCGGCGAGGACAAGGTGCGCGAGCGCTACGGCAACCTCTTCGCGATGTATCACGAGATCACGAACGAGGACGCCTACAAGACGCCCATGCGGATTTATCCCGCCGTGCATTACACGATGGGCGGCCTCTGGGTGGACTACAACCTGATGAGCAACATCCCCGGCCTCTTCGTGCTGGGCGAAGCGAACTTCTCCGACCACGGCGCGAACCGCCTCGGCGCGAGCGCGCTCATGCAGGGCCTGAGCGACGGCTACTTCGTGCTCCCAGCGACCATTTCCACCTACCTCGCCACGGTGAAGCCCGGCAATCGTCCGACGACCGACAAGGGCGAGTTCAAAGAAGCCGAGGAGAACGTCCGGGGCTTCATCCAACGCGTCACCGCCAGCAGCGGCAAACGCACGCCCGACAGCTTCCACAAGCAGCTCGGCAAGCTCATGTGGGAACACTGCGGCATGGCCCGCACGGCGGCCGGCTTGCAGAAAGGCATCCAGCTCATCGGCGAACTGCGCGAGGAATACCGGACCAACGTGAAGGTCCTCGGCGAAGCCGGCGGCTGGAACCAGGGCTTGGAGAAGGCCGCCCGCGTGGCCGACTTCATCGAGCTGGGCGAGCTGATGTGCCGCGACGCGCTGATGCGCGAGGAGAGCTGCGGCGGCCATTTCCGCGAGGAATACCAATACACCGCCGCCGACAAGGAAGTGCAGGACGGCATCGTCAACGCCGGCGACGTGAAGCGCCGCGACGACCAGTTCGCCTTCGTGGCCGCTTGGGAATACGCCGGTGCCCCCGACAAGGCTCCGATCCTCAACAAGGAAGACCTCAAGTATGAGGAAGTGAAGATGAGCACGCGGTCTTACAAGTGAGCAGGCAGCGAGGATGTCACAAACTGTGATCTCCTTGGAAACCGTCATGAGCACCGACTCCAACCTGATCCCCGCCGAGCGCATCGAGCGCCGCATCCTGCTCGTGCGGGGGCAGAAGGTGCTGCTGGATTTCCAGTTGGCGGAACTCTACGAGGTGCCAACCAAGGCCATCAACCAAGTGGTGAACCGGAACCTCGAACGCTTCTCCGAGGACTTCATGTTCCAGCTCACGGAAGCGGAGATGCTCGAAGCCGCCCTGACTCCTGGCATCGCCGTTCCGTGGCCCGTCCGGCTGTTTAGCTGCGGAGCAGCGGCAGACAGTAGCCCGCGGCGTGAGCCGTGGGTTGGCGGCAATTGGGATCAAGCCCCGGCAGGGGCGGCAGATCCGGCAGGCGCTTCTGTCGCCCCTGCCGGGGCTTGTCCATCACTCGGCCATCGGACCCACGGCTCACGCCGTGGGCTACTATCTTCCGCACCTCCGGCGCTGGAGACGGAATGGCACGCGGGAACATGGCCGCTGGCCTTCACCGAGCACGGCGTGGCCTTGCTCTCCGGGCTGCTTCACGGCCAGCACGTTGCCCGGACCACCGTTTCCATTCTCCGAGTCTTCGCCCAGTTGACGAAGCAGGAGCAGTTGGCTGCGGACGCTCAAGACGCCATGAACGAAATCCGCACTTGGCTGGATCGGGATCGTTCCAGCGTCTTTGAAACGCCGCGTTCGCCCAGGTTTTTGCCCACAGTCCAGCGCCGCGACTGCGCTCCGCGCTTTCAATCCCACTTCGCAACTCGCAAATCGAAACTCTCATGAAAGTGACCCTCAAAGTCTGGCGGCAGAAGAACGCGGCCTCCGCCGGCGAGTTCAAGACCTACACCTCGCCCGAGCTGAACGAGAACATGTCGTTCCTGGAGATGCTCGACGTGATAAACGAGGAACTCGCCAACCAGGGCGAGGAGCCCATCGCCTTCGACCACGACTGCCGCGAGGGCATCTGCGGCACCTGCTCGCTGGTCATCAATGGCAAACCGCACGGCCCGCACAAGGGCGTCGCGACCTGCCAGACCTACATGCGCAGCTTCAAGCACGGCGATGAGATCGTCGTCGAGCCGTGGCGCGCGAAGCCGTTTCCGATCATCAAAGACCTGGTCTGCGACCGGAAATCCTTCGATCGCATCCAGCACGCCGGCGGCTTCATCAGCGTGCGAACCGGGGCTGCGCCGGACGCGAACAGCATCCCCGTGCCCAAGGAGGACGCCGATCTCGCCATGGACGCCGCCCAGTGCATCGGCTGCGGCGCCTGCGTGGCGGCGTGCAAGAACGCCAGCGCCATGCTCTTCGTCGCCGCCAAGGTTTCCCACCTCGGCCTCATGCCGCAGGGCCAGCCCGAGCGCTACAAGCGCGTGAAGGCGATGGTTGACCAGATGGACACCGAAGGTTTCGGCGGTTGCACGATCACCGGGAGCTGCGAGGCCGTCTGCCCGAAGGAGATCTCCCTCGACTTCATCGCCCGCATGAACCGCGACTACGCCGTGGCGCTGCTCAAGGGCGAACCGAAGAAGATGGCCGGCGGCGGCGCGGGTTGAGCGGTTGCCTACCTCGCCTTCACGTCGAAGCACACCAGCTTCTCGTGGTAGCGGATGTAGAGCCGGCCGTTGAGAATGACGGGATGTGCCCAGGCGTCGTTGCGGGCTTCGGTGAAGCGGAAGTGGCCGCGAACTTCAAACTTGTCGACGGTCGGTTGCAGCAGCCGCAGCCAGCCGTCCTCCGAGTAGGCGTAGAGGCGGCTATCGGCCCAGAGTCCCGCTCCCTTCACGAACTCCGGTTCGACATAGAGCGTTTCACCGGTCTTCGCGTCGACAGCGGCCCAGCCTTTACGCCCTTGGTAGAACGATCCGTAGAGGCGGCCGTCGACGTGGACCAAACTGGCCTGACAGGTTTCGAGCTTGGACGTCCAACCTTCTTCCACATCCGGATCGCCGCCCGGTTTGGTCGGTGGCGTGAAACGGTAGAAGCGTCCCGGCGGTCCGTGCGGCGCGGTCATGAACACGCCGTCGCCGAGGAAGGCGGGCATCATGGCGAGCACGTTGTAGGTGGTGGGAATGCGTTTCGTCCAAAGCAGCCGCCCGTCGTTCGCATCGACGGCGAACAAGTGACGAAGGGAGCAGCCGATGAGCAGGCGGCGTCCGGCATACTCGACAAGGATCGGGGAGACGTAGCTGGCATTGTCGATGGATTGCTCCGGACCCGAATCGATCAAGGGCGCGCTCTTCCAAAGCGTCCTGCCCGTAACCTTGTCGAGCGCGACGACAAGCGCGTTGCTGCCGCCCGCCACGGCGTAGACCGCCTTGTCATCGACGAGCAGGCATTCGCTCAGGCCCCAGGTGATGTTCTTCCCGCCGAAGGTTTCCAGCAGGCCGACGGCCCAAACTTCCCGGCCCGTCACCGCGTCGAAGGAGGCCACGCGACCGTGCGCATTCTGGAGAAAGACGCGTCCGTTGTTGAACGCCGCGGTGGCGCGCGCGCCGGGATAGGGATTCTTCCACGAGGAGCCGTTGGTCGCCGTCCAAAGCGGACGTCCCGCGAGGTCGAAGGCGAAGAGGTGGAGTTCCTCGCCGACATCGCCGGTGAGGAATATCCGGTCGGCGGAGAAGACCGGCGACGAGAAGCCCCGGCCCAGGTTGGTTGTTGCCCAGAGCGCGACCGGTCCCGACTCGGGCCAAGCCTGAAGGAGGCCGCGTTCAACGGAGACGCCATCGCGCTTCGGGCCCCGGAATTGCGGCCACCCGGATTCCACACTGGCGACGAGACGGGCTGATGGTTCCGCCGCCGCCGCGGTCGCCGGCAGGCTCAAACCCGCCGCGACGGCCAGTGCAAGGATGACGAGAAGATGTCGAAACAGTTTCATAGTGGCTACACAGGAGGATGGCAGCATTCCGCGAAGGTTCAAACACCCGTATCGAGCGCGCGGCGGCTCCGTGTCACCGAAATGTCACTCGCCTGTCACCGGCCAGATGATCTAGTTTTCGCGTCCCTATGGCCGGCTTGGTCAAAAAATTTACCTCGGTCCACTTCCTCAACCGCGAGCTCAGCTGGCTGGAATTCAACCAGCGAGTCCTCGACGAGGCGCTTGATCGGGGCTCGCCCCTGCTGGAGCGGGTGAAGTTCTTCTGCATCGTCAGCTCGAACCTCGACGAGTTCTTCGAGGTGCGCGTCGCCGGCTTGAAGCAACAGGAGGAAAGCCACGTCGTCGAGCGGTCGCCGGATGGACGGACGGCCTCAGAGACGCTGCGGGACATCCGCAAACGGGTGCTGAAAATGGTGGCGGAGCAGAACCGCTGCTGGCGCGAGGAGCTAGTGCCCGCGCTGGCGAAGAAGCGGATCCGCTTCCTCTCCGTCGCGGAACTGGGCGCGGCCGACCGCGCCTACATCGAGAATTATTTCCGCAGGGACATCGCGCCGGTGCTCACCCCGCTGGGTGTCGCTCCCTCCCATCCTTTCCCCCAGCTGCTCAACAAGACGCTCAACCTCATCGTGCAGCTCCAGACCGTGCAGAAGGGCGAAGCCCGCAGCCGCATGGCGATCGTCCAGGTCCCGCGCGTCCTGCCCCGCTTGGTGCCGCTTCCGCGCAAGGACGGCCGTCGCGATTATGTCTTCCTCGCGAACATCGTCCGCGAAAACCTGAACGGCCTCTTCCCCGGCACTCCCATCGCGGGAGCCTGGACGTTCCGCGTCACGCGCAACAGCGAGCTCTACATCGACGAGGAGGACGTCGCGAACCTGCTCAAGGCCGTCGAAGCCGAGCTCCATAACCGCCGCCGGGGCGACGCCGTCCGGCTGGAAATCGAAGCGGACTGCCCGCCGGACATCCGGATGAACCTGCTGGAGAACCTCCAGCTTGCGCCGGAAGACCTCTACATCATCGACGGCCCGATCAATCCCACGCGGCTGATGGCCATCTGCGAGGGGGACCATTCGCCCGAGCTGCGTGATCCGCCCTTCATCGCGCCCGTGACTCCGGCGCTGCGCGACACGGCGGACATCCTTTCCGTCATCCGCCGGCAGGACGTGCTGATGCACCATCCGTTCGAGAGCTTCTCCAGCTTCGTCGACTTCCTGAGGCAGGCCGCGACCGATCCGGACGTCCTCGCGATCAAGCAGACCCTCTACCGGACTTCGGGCGACATGCGCATCGTCGGCTCGCTCATGGAGGCGGTGAAGAACGGCAAGCAGGTCACGGCCGTGGTCGAGTTGAAGGCGCGTTTCGACGAGGCCAACAACATCCGCTGGGCCCGGCAGCTGGAGGAGGCCGGCGTCCACGTCGTCTACGGTCTCGTGGGCTACAAGATCCACTCGAAGATGTGCCTCGTCGTGCGTAGGGACGAGGACGGCATCCGCCGCTACGTCCACCTGGGCACCGGCAACTACAACCCGACCACGGCCCGTTTCTACACGGACATCGGCCTCTTCACCTGCAATCCCGACATCGGCGAGGATGTCGGCGACCTCTTCAACCTGCTCACGGGCGTCTGCCAGTTCCAGGGCACCCGCAAGCTGCTCGTCTCGCCGTTCACGATGCACACTCGGATCAACGAACTCATCGCCCGCGAGTCGGAGAACGCCAGGAAAGGACTGCCCGCCCGGATCATCGCCAAGATGAACGCCCTCGTTGACCGTGAGACCATCGAGTCGCTTTACCGCGCCTCCCAGGCCGGAGTTCAGATCGACCTGCTCATCCGGGGTGTTTGCTGCCTCCGTCCTGGTGTGCCCGGCCTCAGCGAGAACATCACCGTCCGCTCGATCATCGACCGCTTCCTCGAGCACTCCCGCGTCTTCCACTTCGCCAACGCGCTCCGTCCCGAGGCCTACGTGGGAAGCGCCGACTGGATGCCGCGTAATTTCTTCAAGCGCATCGAAACCGTCTTTCCCATCGAGGACGGCAACATCCTGGAGCGCATAAAGACCGAGATCCTGGAAACCCAGCTGGACGACAACGTGAAGTCCCGCGTCCTCCAGCCCAACGGCACCTACGTCATACCCGTGCTGAAGAGGGGGACGGACGCCTGCCGGAGCCAGTCCGAGTTCATCGACCTCGCGCTTGAGACCGGCACGCGCCGTCCGAAGACCACCAAGCACAAATTCACCCAGGTCAAAGTCCGCCGAAAAGCCGGAGATTAATCCGGCGGAGGCCCGTTCCCCGGCGACGCTGGATCGGCGGCGCTTGCAGCGCTTCGTCCGACCCGGTTTGCTTGCACCCATGGATCACAAGGAAGCGTTGATCGCCCTCAACATGGTCGAGCACGTCGGGCCGGTGCGCCTGCGCAAGCTTGTCGAACACTTCGGCGACGCCCCGTCCATCCTCCGCGCCAGCCGCAACCAGCTCCAGGCCGTGCCCGGCATCGGCACCGAGATCGCCGAATCGATCGCGGGTTGGGAGACGAGCGTCGACCTCGCGGGCGAACTCAAACGCATCGTCGACTTCGGCTGCCATGTGCTCACGGCCGACGATCCCTTGTATCCGCCGTCATTGAAGGAGATCTACGATCCACCCGTCGTCCTCTACGTGAAGGGCGCGCTGACGGAGAAGGACCACAACGCCGTCGCGCTGGTCGGTTCGAGGATGGTGACGCCCTACGGCACCGAGATCGCCCGCAAGCTCGCCTACCAGCTTGGCTACGTCGGCGTGACCGTCGTGAGCGGCGGTGCGCGCGGCATCGACACCGCCGCGCATCAGGGCGCGCTCCAGGCGAAAGGCCGCACGATCGCCGTCTTGGGAACCGGGATAAACTTGGTCTTCCCTTCGGAGAACAAAGACCTGTTCCACCGCATCGCCGAAGACGGCCAGGGCGCGCTCATCACCCAGTTCCCGTTCAACCGGAAGGCCGACAAGCAGTCCTTCCCCATCCGCAACCGCATCGTCGCCGGCATGACGCTCGGCACCGTCGTGGTCGAGGCGAACCTCACCAGCGGCGCGCTCATCACCGCCAACATGGCCACCGACTACGGCCGCCAGGTCTTCGCCGTCCCTGGCCGGATCGACTCGCCGCGGAGCAAGGGCTGCCACGACCTGATCAAGAAGGGCGCGAAACTCTGCGAAGGGCTGGAGGACATCCTGAGCGAGTTCGAGTATCTCTTCCCCGCGTCCAACCGCCCGGCCAGCGCGGGTGAAACCGGCGTGCTGCCCGCGCTGACGCTCACGGAGAACGAGCAGATGATCCACGGGCTCCTCGGCGAAACCGAGACGACCATCGACGAACTCATCCAGCGCAGCGGCCTGCCCAGCTCCGCCGTCTCCGTCACGCTGCTCACCCTCGAGATGAAGCGCATGATCAAACAGCTGCCCGGAAAACTTTTCATCCTCCGTCGCTAACAGCCTGGGGCGAATTGGCCCGGCCAGTTCATCCACGAAGAAACACGAAGCCGGGATCGCGGAAGACGAAGACCCGGTGGAATGGAAACGAGGTTTAGAGCGGCGGGGTGCGGACTCCGGAAAAGTTACCGCTACGTTCCCGTCTTCGGCTTCAGCCCCACTTCCCTGAGATCCATCACGGCCCCTCCCGGCTTGGACAACGCACGGACTTCGATGGAGTTGGTTCCAGCAGGAAGAGTCATCGTCCCGATGCCACGCCGGACGAAGTTCGTGAAGGCGCCGGTCTCGAAGACCGCCGTCTCGATCCGGTTGGTCCCGCTGCGGAATTCGATCCGGCTACCGCCGCTGCCCGCGCCGCAGGCCTGCAGGATCTCGACGTCGTAGTCGCCGGCCTTCGCGGCCGTGAAGTTCCATTCCGCCCAGTCGTTGGTCCGCGTCCAGTAGCCCAACGTGTTCTTGTGCGGCTGCGGCTCGTAGCGCAACAGCGTGCCATGCACCACCGCGTCGCGGGCCATCAGCGAGACCTGCCCGTCGTTCTGGGCCGCGACCACCGCGCCCCGACCGTCCGCGTGCGCATACGTGCGCGCCAGGGCGTGGGCGATGGGTTCCATGCGGGCCAGATAATCCGCTTCGGACAATGCCGCCTTCTGCTGCCGCAGTTTCTCCAGCTCGCCTTCCAACTGGCTGCGCCGAGCGCGGAAAGCGTCGTCGAAACGGTTCTCCGCATCGCTGCGGACGAGGACGAACTGGTTGGCCAGCGTCCCATCGGCCGCCGCGTTGTCCTTGGGCTTCTTCACCGCGCGGACTCCGCGGAACCAGTCGCCCTGGACGCCGAGACCGTCGCCATTGTCATCAAGAAGGGCATGCTCCGTGGCGAGACGGTCGTTCGACTTGTAGAACTCCTGCGTCCGCGCGGAAGCGAGGATGAACGCCTCCAGCAGCGAAGTCTGGCCGTCCTTGTCGAGATCCGCCTCCGTCGAGCCGATGGCGTCCGCCATGTGCTGGCCGAAGCGCGCGAAATTCACCTCCACGCCGCTGCGGGTGGCCGTGACGATCACGCGGTTCGGACCGGCCAGGGCCGAGACGAACGGTCCGCTCGACGACGAGCAGTCGATCACGGCC
The DNA here is from genome assembly GCA_043744715.1 of Verrucomicrobiota bacterium. Lineage (GTDB taxonomy): Bacteria > Verrucomicrobiota > Verrucomicrobiia > Limisphaerales > CANJSG01 > CANJSG01. The sequence continues at coordinate 71,116 of JAYTUE010000088.1, forward strand.
ACGGGCCGTTTGAACGGCTTGAGCAACGTGGCCAGCCGCGTGGCGGTCAGGTCCGGCCCGCGCAGGTTGAAGGCGGCTTCGTTGGCGGTGAAGGTTCCGTGGCCGATGAGCACAAGCCACAGCTCGGCGTCGGATTCCTTGGCCTCGGCCGAGAGAGCGGCCTCGATCTGCGCGAGGTCGTTCGTCTCCTTCGAGGTCCCGATCAGCACCGACTTGGCTGAAGCCTTGGCCGCAGCAGCGGTCCACTTGGTCGACCATTCAGCGAACTGTTTGCCAAACTCCTCCTCGCCCGCCGCTCCCACCACGACAATGACCGTGGGCTGGGGCGCATTCGTTGCGGCGGTCGTGGAGGAGACGAGGGCGAGCCCGAGAAGGAGCGCGGGAACGAGTAGCTTGGGGATCATCAGGCCAGACCTTTCCAACGCCGCAGCGCCCATTCGGCGACGAAGCACGAGAGGGCGAAGAGGAAGAGCAGCGGCGTATGCCAGAGCGGTTCGGAGGACGTCTCGCTCACGGGGGCGCGTTTGTTCGGGAGCTTCTTGGCAAAAGCGGCCAGATCATCCGCGGGAACAACCTCGCCGCCCGTCTGCCGCGCGATCGTTTCAAGGAGCGCACGGTTCGGTTTGAGGGTGCGGAACTCCTCCGCCACGGGATCGCTCGTCCAGCCGGCTTCGGCTTTGCCGAGTTCCACGCCCGCTGAATCGGTGACGACGGCGCGGGCGATATAGCCGCCGGTGTCGCGCGGCTGGAAGCTGCTGAGGTAGACGCCGGCTTCGGTGGCGGACGGTTCGGCGGTGAAGCGGATCGGCGCATTGGTCGAACCGGCCTGGCGCACTTCGATGGTCACGGTGGCGTTGTCGACCGCCTCGAACTTCTTGTCGCGCGCGCGGACGGTCAGCTCAGTGCCGGAGTCGGCGGAGCGCGGCGCCGATTCCAACGTCACGAAGGCCGGCACGTCGGCCACGAGCCAGCGGATGAGCTGGCGCCAGCCCTTGTCCATGTCCTTGTGGCTGGCCTCGTCCTTCATGCCCCAGCGGAAGACGTCGCCGATGAGCACGGCACCGATGCGGCCGTTGCCGAAGCGCTGGGTCACGACGGCCGGCATCGCCTTGCCGCGTTCGTCCGTCACGCTGGCGAGCACGCTCGCTCCGGGACGCACGCCGCCGACCAGATTGGCCACGAGGAATTTTGGCATCGATCCGATGCGCTCCTTCTCCGCGCCCTCCTCGCTCCGCAGGCGCATCCACGGTTGCAGCATGCCTTCGCGCGAAAGCTCGAACTTGAACTCGGGCTCCTTCGGATACTCCACCGGCCGGTTCAGATACACGGGAAGCATGTCGCCGATGGGCGTCCGGTCGTAGCCGCCTTCGGCGAAGGATTCCTGGCCGCCGAGCATCATCACGCCGCCGCCACGTTCGCTCGCGAACTTCTGCAGCAGGCTCATCTGGTCGCGCGTGAAGAAGCCGGATTCAAGGTCGTCGATGATGACCGCCTGGTAGCCGTAGAGCTCCTCGGCTGTGCGGGGGAAACCGCCGCGGAGCTCGGCCTCGTCGCGCGTGTTGAAGCGCGTGAGCACGGGCTGGTCGTAGCGTTCGGTCTCCTCGTTGGTCTTGTCGAAGCCCTTGAAGAGCGGATTCACGCCCTCGCCCGCCCGGCCCCGGAAATCGAACTTCGGCTCCCGCTTGGCGATGCGGATGAGCCCGACGAGCTGCACCTGCGGATCCTCTGCGAGGGCGCGGTTGAGGAACTTGAACTCCCAGTTAGGCCGTCCCGCGACGTAGAGGATGCGATACGGCCCGGCTCCGCGATCCACGACGAGGGTGCGGCGGTTGTTGGCCAGAGTGGCCTCGGTGGACAACGCGGCGTTCGTCAGCGCGCTCTTCTCGGATTCGGGCCGGACGCGCAATTCGTAGAAAGAGATGCCCGGCTTCTCCGGCTTCAGCTCGAAGCGGAACGTCGTCGTCTCGCCGCCGCCGGCGGACTGCACGAGCTGCTTCACGGACTTGCCCTTGTCGTCGAAGATCTCCGCCACGATGGGTGCATTGCCGTAGCCGGGTGCGCCGACTTCCGCCTGGACCGTGACGGGCGCGTCCTCGAAGACCGTCTGGCTCACCGTGCTCTTGGCGATGGCCACGTCGCGCAACGCGTCGTCGCGGCCGATGACCACGGGATAAATCGGAGGAAGCCCGGCCAAATCTGGCAACCCGTCCGGCAGATCCGTGGCGATGCCGTCGGTTAGAAGCACGACCCCGGCGACCGGCTGGCCCTGGGACCGTTCGGCGATCGAACGCAACGCACCGGCCAGCCCGGACGCACGGCCGTCGAAGCGCAGCTCGGAGAAATCCCGCGACGCCTGCAGGCGCGAATCGAAGACGTAGCGGCGGACCTGGAATGTGTTCTCCAGATCACCCAGCCAGCCGGAACCGGGACCGGTCACCAGCTTGCGGAGCAATTCACCGCGTGTCTCGGTCGCGCCCGCGTCCTTCACGAGAAGTCCCAGCGAATTGTCCGCCACGACGGCCAATTGGTTCGCACCCGGCCGCGCGCGTTGGCTCGTCCAGATGGGTTCGAGCAGACAGAGGAGCAGGGCCGCGACGGCGAGCAGCTTCAGGGAGAAAGCCGCCAGGCGAACGCCGGTTGGCGCATCGCTGCGGCGGTAGCTCCACGCGAGGAAGGCCACGGCTGCCGCGAAGATGGCGACGGCAAGCCACAGGGCTTCCGGAGCGCCGAACGCGATGGCAGCCTGGGTGAACACGAGATGCAAGCTGGCACGGCCATCGGCCCGGTGCGAACGAGAAAATCAAAAGATGGAGAGGAAGCTCTTGCCGTTCGATCGGCACGACTGGACCGCACAACCATGCCTATCGACCGTCGTTCTCACTTTGCGCCGGAAGGCACGACGGCCCGCTCCACCAAGGTGATGTTCAATCCTAGAATCCGAGGACCCGCGAGCGTGAGCGGATCGGGACTCTCCGCTCCCGCAGAAACCGCCGGGCCTTGCGGAAGGAGCCATTATCAGGAACCGACCTATTACCGACCCATTACGAGACGTTGCCCCAAGAGGGAGCGAAGACAACCCACTTCTGCTCCATGTGCGGCCCGCACTTTTGCAGCATGAAAATAACGGAGGACGTGCGGAAGTATGCGGCGGAACAGGGAATCTCTGATGAAGCCGCGTTGAAAAATGGAATGGAACAAAAGAGCCGTGAGTTCGCTGCGAAAGGTAGCGAAAGGTAGCGAGCTTTACGCCAAGGCGTGAACTCTGATAAACTGCGAACCATGCGCATCTACCTCGAAAGCACGATACCGAGCTACGTCGTCGCGCGCCCCGCTCGCGATTTGATTCAAGCCGCCCACCAGCAACTCACCCGCGATTGGTGGGATTTACAACGCGAGCAGCACGAACTTTTCACCTCGCAAGTCGTCCTCGACGAAATCGCCGCCGGAGAACGCGTGATGGCGGAGCGCCGCCTCGAACTCATGGCTGGCATCGCCCTGTTGATTTCGACTCCCGACGTTGAAGCGCTGGCCGATGATGTGCTGAAAT